>PABG01000030.1 GCA_002699185.1 Gammaproteobacteria bacterium
AAGGCGACGATCGAAGCAGAAATCTGGAGCCTACCATGCACTTGACTCACAGGAAGACGCAAGGGGAAGCCGATGGCTCGTGATCGCAGCCATCCGCCGAGCGCGGCCTGCCTTTCCGAATCGATGCGGGACCTTGGGTACTCGCTCGAAACTGCGATTGCCGATCTGATCGACAACAGCATTTCCGCTGGCGCGGACACCATCGACATCATTTGCGATGTGTCCGGTGAGCATCCTGTGATGGTCATCCTCGACAACGGCAGGGGGATGACGGAAGACGAGCTGCTCGATGCGATGCGTCATGGGACCGGCAACCCCAGGCAGCATCGGTCGCCGAAGGATCTTGGGCGCTTCGGCCTTGGCCTGAAGACAGCCTCGTTTTCCCAATGTCGCTCGCTGACCGTTGTGAGCACGCGCGATGGAACTGTCTGCGGAGCCGAATGGAATCTGGATCGCATCGATGCTGCCGACGACTGGATTCTTTCCATCCTGGACGATGCGGACATCCATGGGTTGCCTTATGTCGAACGGCTCGGCGCCCGGGGCACGGCCGTTATCTGGCGAGAGCTCGACCGATTGATGGAGGACGAGGCCGGGGATCGTCGAGACGAGATCGTCAATGAGAAGCTTGAGGCGGTGGGCAGACATCTGTCACTTGTCTTCCACCGGTTTCTCTCGGGTGAGATCAAGGGACATGCCAGGATTTCTCTCACCGTCAATGGTCGTCCGATTACGGCATTCGACCCCTTCTGCAGGAAGAATCCTGCCACCCAGGTGCTTCCGGAGGAGATCGTCCGCATCGGCGAGGCCGAGGTGCGCCTGCAGCCTTACGTGCTTCCACACCACAGTCGTCTGTCCGCGTCCGAGTACGACTACTACCAGGATCGCAGTGACTTCATCTCCAATCAGGGGGGCTACGTCTATCGAAACGGCCGCCTGATGGCCTGGGGCGACTGGTTCAGACTCGTGCCGAAGGGTGAGGCCACCAAGTTGGCGCGGGTACAGATCGACTTTCCCAACAGTCTGGACGAAGCCTGGACCATCGACATCAAGAAATCGCGTGCCCGCCCGCCGCATGCGGTGCGGGAGCGCCTGCGTCAGATCATCAACAGGATCACTGCCCGCAGCGTGACGGTGCATCGGGGACGCGGGCAGAGGCTTTTTCAGGAAAGCCAGGCCCCGTTCTGGGAGCGCTACGCCGATCACGGCGGCATCCGTTTCGCAATCAACGAGCAGCACCCGCTCATCGCATCCCTGGGCACAAGACTCTCGCCCGAGAATGCGGATCTGCTTCGTGTCCTGCTGGATTCGATTGCCGCCTCCCTGCCGGTGGAGATGATCTATTCCGATTACTCGACCCATCCGCGCGAGATCAACCAGAGGGCGGTGGATGAAAGTCAGACTTTGGAGCGCCTGAAGAGTCTCAGGAAGGTGCTCTACGGCGACGGGCCGGGCGATCCGAATGCCTTTCTCCAGATCGTGCGCTCGACGCACCTTTTCGATGGCCAGATCGAACTGGCCGAAAAATTCATCAGCGAGACCTTTGCATGAGCCTCACAGTCATCACGGAAGAACGGAACATCGCCAACGCGCTCATCTCGGGCCTTGCCAACATGGCCGAGACGCCGACGCGCGAGCAGGTGGAGGAGAAGGCGAGACAGATCGCCGCGATCTTCGGCTATACGGGTGATCTCCGCAATATCGTCACCGAGGCGATGATCTCGGTCGACACGCGCATGGGTGCCGGTGTTTCGCTGGTGGATGTCACTGCGAAGCATGATGATCAGTGGGTCCACAAGCGTGAGGATGTCGCCTGGACCTATGCGGAATCCTATGGAAACTTTCTTCTCAAGGAAGGTTGGCCACCGCAGATGGTCCAGTCGCTGAGCGATGTGACGACCCGCATTCTCGGCCACCTGCAGGACCCGTTGAGCGAGGGCACAACTTGGAACCGTCGCGGACTTGTCATCGGTCATGTGCAGTCGGGCAAGACGGCCAACTACACCGGCCTGATAGCACGCGCCGCCGACGCTGGCTACAAGTTCATCATCGTCGTCGCCGGCATTCACAACAATCTGCGCAAGCAGACGCAGCAGCGCATCGATGAGGCTTTCATCGGCCGATCCAGCGATCCCGAGGATCGTCGCAACATCGGTGTCGGCCTCGCGCCGGGCTATCCGCATCCGGCCACCCTCACCAACATCAACGAGGACTTCAACAAGAACACGGCGGAAAAGAGCGGCTGGAAGATCAACGACTTCAGCAAGCCGATCATTCTGGTCATCAAGAAGAACGTCACGACGCTCACGGCTCTTCACAAGTGGCTGAAGGAGCTGAACGCCGAGGGCGATGGCCGGATTTCCGACGTGCCGATGCTGCTGATTGACGACGAGGCCGACAACGCGTCGATCAACACGAACAAGGAGGATCTGGATCCGACCCGAACGAATGCGATGATCCGGCGCATCCTCGGGCTGTTCGCGAAATCGTGCTATGTCGGCTACACGGCGACACCGTTCGCCAACATCTTCATCAACCCCGACGCCTATGGCGATGATGTGCGTGAGGAGCTGTTCCCGCGCGACTTCATCTATTGCCTGGACGCGCCAACGACGTACTTCGGTGCCGAGAAGGTGTTCCTCGACGAGGCGACCAGTCAATCGATCGTGAGGCCGATCGACGATTGCGAGGATCTCATCCCGTACGCCCACAAGCGTGACGATCCCGTCCACGAGTTGCCCCCCAGCCTCTATCGCGCACTCGACGAATTCATCGTCGCCCGCGCCATCCGGAACCTGCGTGGGCAGACCAGCAAGCATTGCTCAATGATGGTCAATGTGTCGCGCTTCGTGCCCGTTCAGAAGGCCGTGCGTGACTTCCTGAGTCTCAGGGAGAAGAAGATCAGGGAAGCGGTTCTCGCCAACTACGCGATGCCGGAAGAGGTTTCCTCAAGAAACGCGTACATGCAGGGCCTGAAGCATGCCTTCGATGCCGAGTATGCCGATGCTGGGTTTACCTGGGCGGAAGTGAAGACTGCCCTCAGCGGCGTCTTCGAGCACCTCCACCTCTATGTCATCAACAGCAAGAGTGACGAGGTGCTCGACTACGCCCGCTACGCGAAGGAAGGAGTCGGGTTGACCGCGGTCGCGGTCGGTGGTCTGAGCCTCTCCCGAGGCTTGACCATCGAGGGGTTGACCGTCAGCTACATGTACCGCAATACGAAGATGTACGACACCCTCATGCAGATGGGCCGCTGGTTCGGCTACCGGCCGGGCTTCGAGGACCTCTGCCGCGTCCATCTCTCGCGCGACTCGATCAACTGGTACTCCCACATCGCCGATGCCGCCGAAGAGCTTGTACAGCAGGTCAAGCGCATGCGGCGCGATCGCCTCAGCCCGAAGGATTTTGGCCTGTACGTCCGCTCGCATCCGGACAGCCTGCTGATCACGGCGGCGAACAAGATGCGATCGGGCCAGGAGGTCAAGGTCGAGCAGAGTTTCAGTGGGCGACTGCGGGAGAGCTACATTGTCTCCACCGACCCCGACGTGAATGCCAGGAACCTTGCGCTGATCGCCGATCACTGGCGGAGTGGATTCGGCGGACGACCGGAGGAGTCCACCGAAAAGGGCGTCATCTTCAGGGACGTGCCCGTCGAGGTGATCGACGACTTCCTCACCCGGTTCGAATGCCATTCGACCTTTGCCGGACAGAAGTCGGACGTGGTGAGCTATCTCGAACGGATTGCGACGAAGCGCCCGCTGGCCGATGTTCTGCTGATTTCCCCTTCGGGTGGCTCAGGCGGTGAAGACCCGTTCACCCTGAGGAATCAGGTGCGCGTCGTCGGGAAGGATCAGCCGAACGGCACTTCGTGGCGCCTGAACAAGGACAGGGTTGCCTCGCGTGGCGACGAGAAGCTCGGGCTCAGCGACGCACAACGCAATGAGGCCAGGACGCTGGCTGGCGGCGAAGATGGCTCAGGAGCGGTATCCGACACACATTACCGTATGGTCCGGAACAAGCCGCTCCTCATGATTCACAGCCTGGAGCCCAAGGGCGAGGCCGTGACGGGACCGATCGCCGCCTTCGGCGTCAGTTTTCCCTACGGGGACTATTCGACGACCATCAATGTCGTCGTGAACAAGGTCTGGCTCCAGCAGATGCAGGGTTACGCCGACGATCCTGACGAGGAGGATGACTACGATGCCTGAGTCCTCTCCGTGGGATGACATCGCCGTTCCGGGAGCGGACTTCAATGTCCGCCAGGTTGCGGTGGGAACGGCCGTGCCCTGTTTCTGGGGACGCGATGCCAGTGGCGCCTGCCTGTTCATCGTGGAGCTTCAGGGCGACCACGCAGCCCAGTACCGGAAGAACGCGGTCACGGTGAACGGCATCGATGTCGATCTTCGTGCCGGAGATCAGGGACAGCAGCACTTGGTCCTCGCCCTTGAAAGGCAGGTCGACCGCGATCTCTTCGAAGGACTGTGCCGCACCCTTGCATCCTCGCTGGAGCACGCCACCGACTCGGCGAGTTCTCTCGCGATCTCTCTGGCACACATCCGCCGTTGGAAGACCTTCCTGTCAGGCCGGAGTCAGCACCTGTCCATCGAGGAAGTCCGCGGTCTCTTCGCCGAAATCGTCTTTCTGACGGAACTGATCGATCGGCAGATGTCGAGCAGTGACGCCGTCGAGGCCTGGCTCGGTCCGGAACGATCACATCAGGATTTCATCTTTGGCAACACAGCCGTCGAGGTCAAATCGCTCTCTGGCGCAGAGCGGAGCAGCGTCCGCATTTCATCGGAAGACCAGCTCGAATCCCTGAACGATGCGCTGTTCCTGCGCGTGTACCGGCTGAGCAGTCTGGCCGACGCGGCAGGAGCTCGATCGCTCAACGAGATCGTCACTGCAGTCCAGGCACGGCTCGGCGAGGCGGACGCCGTCGAGGCCTTTGACCGGAAGCTGGTTGCGCACGGCTACGCGCCGCTCCCTGACTACGATGAGCCTCGCTTTGTCGTCAGCGACGTGCGCAGCTATCGTGTTGGTGACGGATTTCCGCGTCTGATGCGGTCGCAACTGCCGCCAGGGATTGCCAACGTGGCCTACGACATCAGGCTGGAAACGATTGCTCCGTACAAGTGTGACGAAGCATCCATCTTCGGGGAGGATTGATGGAGCAGACCGACGAAGAGTTCTTCCACGACTTCCGACAGGAACTTTTGGCGGGCGCCGAGGCCAATGGCAGCTTCCAGCTCTCCGAATTCATGGAGGCCATCGCGAACGACCTTGTCGAGACAGGCTTCACGGAAGGGTTCGAACTCTGCCATTTCCGGGCGCAGCGTGGTATGCGCGTGGACGGCTACTGGTTCAATGACGAAGGAGTTCTGGACCTCTTCATCGCGGACTTCGACTCCCGAAACGAGCTGGCATCGCTCACCAGAACGGAAGTGGCCGCGGCATTCAAGCGTGTTGCCAACTTCTTCGAGGCCAGCGCCAACAAGGGCCTGGCCGGCGAACTGGAGGTCACATCGCCGGAGTACGGCCTTGCCAGGCAGATTGCGGATCGCAAGGACGCCATTCGGCAGGTCAACCTGGTTCTCTTCTCCGAGCGCACGCTCAGCGAGAAAATCCAGGCCCTTCCCGATACGGAAGTGGCAGGTGTTCCGGTTGCTCACCACATCTGGGACATCTCACGACTTCATCGTCAGCGAAGCTCCCGCAGCCACAAGGAGCCACTCGACCTCGACTTCGAGCAGATGTTCGGCAAGGGCATCGCCTGCCTTCCCGCACACCTGGGGACCGATGCCTATCAATCCTATCTCATGGTCATGCCTGCCGAGGTGCTGGCGACCCTGTACGAAAGATTCGGAGCGCGTTTGCTTGAGCAGAACGTCCGTACGTTCCTGCAGGCGCGCGGCAATGTGAACCAGGGAATAAGGGCGACGATCCTGAACGAACCTGGGATGTTCTTTGCCTACAACAACGGGATTACGGCTACTGCACAGAGTGTCGAGACAGGGATGACGGATTCCGGTCTGGCGATCACGAGGGTTGTCGATCTCCAGATCGTCAATGGTGGCCAGACCACGGCATCGCTGTTCCACACACGGAAGCGGGACAAGGCCGATCTTTCCCAGATATTCGTCCAGTTGAAGCTGTCCGTCATCGACAGCCTGCAGAGCGAAACGGTCGTTCCAAGGATATCGGAGTATGCGAACACCCAGAATCGGGTGAATGCCGCCGACTTCTTCTCGAACCACCCGTTCCATGTGCGGATGGAAGGGTTTTCCCGACGGATCTGGGCACCCGCGCAGAAGGGCGCCCCGCGCGAGACGAGGTGGTTCTATGAGCGCGCGCGCGGCCAGTATGCCGATGCACAGTCGAAGCTCACACCCGCGGAGCAGCGTCGCTTCAAGGCGGAGCATCCCAAGCCACAGATGTTCACGAAGACGGACCTCGCGAAGTTCGAGAATGTCTGGGATGACCACCCCAGGTGGGTGAATCTTGGCTCCCAGAAGAACTTTGCGCGCTACGCCGCCCGAATCGGCAGCGAGTGGGAGAAATCATCCGACGCGTTCAACGAGTTCTATTTCAAGAGGGCTGTCGCACGTGGTCTGATCTTCCGCGCCACGGAGCGCATCGTTTCTGCGCAGCCTTGGTACAACGGCGGGTACCGAGCAAACATCGTGGCCTACACGCTGGCGGTACTCGGTGACATCACGAAGCGCAGGAAGGAGAGCATCGACTTTCTGGGCATCTGGAATGCACAGAAGGTCGATCCGGTGCTCGAAAGTGCCATCGCTGTCGTGTCGGGGGTCGTGAACGACGACATCATCAGACCACCGCAAGGCATTTCCAACATTTCCGAGTGGTGCAAGAAGGAGGCGTGCTGGACGAGGATACAGGCTCGTACCGACGCCATTGCCAATCTCCTCCCGCCCGAGTTCTACGATCGACTTGTTCCGCAGGATGATCAGGCAGCGATCGTGAAGACTGCGAAGCAGACGCAGAGGATCGACAACGGCATCGAGGCGCAGCGAAAAGTGCTGGCTGTTCCCGCTGCGGAATGGGCTCGCATCCATCAGTCGCTGCTTGAGAAGGATCTGCTCACGCCGAAGGAAGACGGCGTGCTTAGGGTCGCCATGCAGATTCCCTCCAAGCTCCCGACAGAAAAGCAGAGTGTGGTGTTGCTGGATATTCTCGACAAGGGGCGTCTCGAAGGCGTGGTTGTGAGCGAACCCTGAGCGCCCAAGATTGGCGGTCACAAGTTCTTGAAGCGCCCCGCCGAGAAGTTCGATTCGGACACCGAGCGGCGCTTTGCCATCATCCTGGAGCGCGACGGAGGAACAAGAAATGCAGAAACCCGCCGCACAGCAAAAGACCGTCCTGGAAACGATTCTGGACTGGTCAAAGGATCGTCCACTCTGGCAGCGTGACGCCCTGCGCCGCATCATCGCAAACGGCCGTCTGACGGACGCCGATATCGGCGAACTCGTGGACCTTTGCAAACAGGGCAAAGGTGCCCCCGTAGGCGCGCTGAAAGCGGTACCGCTGGAGAAGGCCCACCTTCCGGCCAACCCCGGTCAGACCGCCGCGGTATCGCTTCTGTCGATCGCCGACGTGACCGGCGTGAACAACCTTGCCGCCGGTCAGACCCTCGGCTTCGAGCCGAATGGAATAACGATCATCTACGGCGACAACGGTGCGGGCAAGTCCGGCTACGCACGCATCCTGAAGCGCGCATGTCGTGCAAGGCATGCCGGAAAAATCGAACCCAATGTGTATGCCGATCAGCCCCCGAAGCGCGTCGGCGCGAACATCGCGTACGGGGTCGGCGGTGTGCCGCAGCCGGTCGAGCAGTGGCAGAACGGCGCAAATCCGCATGCAACGCTGTCTGCAGTGAGCGTGTTCGATAGCGACTGCGCCTCCGTGCATATCCGCGAGAAGAACGAAGTTGCATTCCGGCCCTTTGGTCTGGACGTACCGGATGAGCTTGCTGCAGCCTGTCAGGCGGTGAAGGATGCCCTCGCAGCTGAACAGAAGCAGCTTGAGAAGGCCCGCAATCCGATCTTTGCGGCGCCGACCTGGAAGGCCACCACGGCCGTGGGGAAGACGCTTGCCGCGCTGAACGCCAATACTGACGCAAAGAAGATCGAAACCCTGGCGGCGCTCTCGGCAGACGAAAGCGCCCGTCTTGAGCGTCTGCGGGCAGACCTGTCGAAGAATCCGACCAAGGCAGCGGCGGAACAGACCGTCAAAGCCGACAACGTCATGCGGCTGATTACCGCGGTGAACAGCGTTGCAGCCAAAACCACCGATGAGGAACTGCTGGCAGCCGCTGCCCTCGCCAGGGACGCACGGTCGAAACGGGGCGCCGCACGTCTTGCCGCGGAGAAGGCCTTCACGGGGGAACCCCTTGCCGGCGTCGGCGGCGAGACATGGCGGGCGCTTTGGGATTCCGCCCGACGCTACTCGACGGAGATCGCATACCCCGGACAGCCGTTTCCGCCGTCGGCCGAAGACGCGCATTGCATGCTTTGCCAGCAGCCATTGGAAGCTGAGGCACGTGCACGGATGGTGCGTTTCGAGGATTTCATACAGAAGGACACGGAACAGCTTGCACGCGAGGCAGAGAAGGCAGCTCAGACCGCACGTCAGACCATAGCTGCCGGGGCAATCGGCACGCGGGCGGTGAAGGCCAGTCTTGACGAGCTGGGCCTTCAGAATGAAGTGCTGCAGCAGCAGACGCGCCGCTTCATCGCCGCAGCCCGGCTGCGGCGCCACGTTCTGCTCAAAGCCCTGGGCGGAAACGGCGAGGTACAGCTTCCGCCCGTTCCACCGTCGCCGCTGCCTGATCTCGGCCAGCTTCAGACTACGATCCGCGACTACGCCGCGGAGCTGCGCAAGTCGGCTGACGCAGATGAACGCAAGAAGCTCGAAGCCGATTTCGCCGAGCTGAGCGACCGGGCGCTGCTCGCCGGCATGCTGCCGGTCGTCACTGACGAAATCCAGCGGCTGAAGACCATCCGGTTTCTGACCGAGTGTGCGGGCGACACGGCGACGAACACAATCACCAAGATGGGCAATGACATTGCCGACACCGTGATTACGCCTCGGCTGCGCGACAGATTTCAGGAAGAGATTGTCAGGCTTGCGGCGTCGAAGGTTCGCGTCGAAATCGTGCGCTCCGGCGGCAAGTACGGCTCACCGCAGTATCAGGTGCGCCTCTTCGCCAAGCCGGATGCCAAGGTCCACGAAATCCTGAGCGAAGGGGAAAAGACCTGCGTGGCGCTGGCCGCCTTCATGACCGAGCTTGCCACCGCGATGCACCGCTCTGCTCTGGTCTTCGATGACCCGGTGTCCTCGTTGGACCATCGCTGGCGTGGGCAGGTGGCCAAGCGTCTCGTGGAAGAAGCGGAAAACCGTCAGGTCATCGTCTTCACGCATGATTTGGTGTTCGTGAACGATCTGAATGACCACGCGACGAAGACCGGGCGGGCAGTGCGACTCACGACGCTCAGTCGTGGCGCCGCGGGAGCCGGTATGGTGGCCGACGGCCTGCCCTGGAAGGCCCAGAGCGTCGAAGATCGCATCGACAAGCTGGAGAAGGCGGCACGTGCGGCAAAGCTGCTGCATGACAACAACCAGGAAGACGAGTACGCCGTTGAGGTGGCAAAGCTCTACAACGCGCTGCGCGCCACATGGGAGCGCGGCCTGGAGGACATCGCTTTCGTCCGCGTTATTCAACGCCACAGGGACTACATCAACGCCAAGGACCTGAAGAAGGTCAGTGCGCTCACCGAGGCTGACTGCGATGCTTTCGCCGCCGGATTCAAGAAGTGCTGCGACATTGTTGACGCACACGATCCATCCAGCGGTAGGAATGCCGCGCCGCCACCACCTACTGATCTCTTTCAGGACATTCAGGCTTTGAAGGACTGGGCCGCGTCTCTGCGAGACAGGCAAAAGAAGATTGCTTGAAACGTATTTGCTATGGCTTCGTTCACCTGACCTGGCGCAGGGCAGCTACAGATACTTCTTGAACGTCGCCGCCGCAATGCACACCGCCACGCCGAGCAATGCGGCACTGGGCAACAGGATCAGCAGCGGGTTCACGCTGACCGGCAATGCCAGGTAAGTCACCCACGGCAGCACGGCCAGCGGGATCAGGCTGGCCCTGGCGCGGTGATAGATGAACCCCGACTCGCGTCCCGCGCCGAAGCGGCGGATGTCCCGGCGCACCAGGCCGTCCACCAGCCCGACGAAGGCGGCCATCAGGAACAGCGGCAGGGTCAGGCACAGCACCAGCAGCCGCACGAGGAAGACCAGCGTCGTATAGGCCGCCGCGATCAGGTAGCTCTCCACGTTCACATAGACCAAGCCGATGTAGTAGCGGAAATCCTTGGTCGGACGATGGCTGCCGGCGCTGGCCTGCGCCGAGGCGTCGCGTATCCAGTCCAGCAGACCGCTTTTCACGAACAGCCAGTCGTAGCCCTGCTCGACCAGCCGGTGCGCGGTGCGCCCCGGCTCCTGCACCAGCGCGCTGCGGGTGAAATGCGTGGAAAGCTGATCCAGCTCGTAGTGCAGCATGCCCTGCGCGTGGCGCCAGCCCTGCTCGGGCCAGAAGAAGTGCATGCCGACGCA
>PABG01000031.1 GCA_002699185.1 Gammaproteobacteria bacterium
CAACGACGAGATCTACCGCCTGCGCGAGGAATATCCGGACATTCCCCTGTACGCGGTCATCGAGGACGTCTGCGCCTCGGGCGGGTACTACATCGCGGCGGCAGCCGACCGCATTTATGCCGACAAGGCCAGCATCGTCGGCTCGATCGGCGTGCGCATGGACAGCTTCGGCTTCGTCGATGCCATCGACAAGCTGGGCATCGAGCGCCGGCTGCTCACCGCCGGCGAGAACAAGGCCTTCCTGGACCCCTTCCTGCCCGCGCGCGAGGCGGATGTCGAACACGTCGAGGCCCTGCTCGACGAGGTCCATCAGCAGTTCATCGATACTGTCAGGAAAGGCCGCGGTGATCGCCTGGTCAATGACCCGGCCATCTTCTCCGGCCTGATCTGGACCGGCGCCCGCGGGGTGGAACTCGGACTGGCCGACGGCTTCGGCAGTGCCGGCCAGGTGGCCCGCGACGTGATCGGCGCCGAGGAGATCGTGGACTACACCCCGCGCCCGGACTTCTTCGAGCGCTTCGCCCGTCAGATCGGCGCCTCGCTCGGCCAGACCCTGGGCACCACGCTGGGGCTTGACGGGGCGCGGTTGGAATAGCCTCCGTGGGTGGTTTTCAAGCCACGGATAAACACGAATAAAAGCAAAGAAAAATTATTTGCCGCGAATGAACGCGAATTAACGCAAATACAACGCTGTCATTGCGAGTGACGTAGGTCGGGTTAGCCTGGAAGGCGTAACCCGACACCGCCATGGTATGTCGGGTTACGCTGCGCTAACCCGACCTACGTCGCTGACCATGAGTCTCGCAATGACGTGTATCTTTATAGTAAGGCAGGTCGGGCAGCCTGAAGGGCGTAACCCTATCCACATAGATCAAGGCAGCACCACCCCTTCCTCCGCCAGCATCTCCACCAGCCGGATCAGCGGCAGCCCCACCAGCGCGTTGGGATCATCGCCCTGCATGCGCCGGAACAGGGTGACGCCAAGCGCCT
This sequence comes from Gammaproteobacteria bacterium, assembly GCA_002699185.1. Taxonomy (GTDB): domain Bacteria; phylum Pseudomonadota; class Gammaproteobacteria; order Thiohalobacterales; family Thiohalobacteraceae; genus Thiohalobacter. The sequence goes on from PABG01000031.1 coordinate 991, forward strand.
CGGAACGGAAACTGCCGGCGCAGTTGTAGGGCTGCTCCCGTTCCAGATAACGCTCGATCTGCTCCGCTGTGAGATCGCGGAATTCGACGGAGTAGGGCACGACGTCGAGCTGAACGCGGTCCAGATTACTGTTATACAGGCACAGCCCGGTCAGAAAGGTCACACTCCGTCCGGACAGCCGGGCGAGCTGTGCGCGCGCCTTCTCATGGCTGCCGGGCTTGCCCAGGATCTCGTCATCGACGACGGCCACCTGGTCCGAGCCGATGATCAGCGCCTGCGGCCAGGCCCCGGCCACGGCGCGGGCCTTGGCCTCCGACAGCCGCGCGACCAGGTCGCGCGGCGCCTCGCCGGCGCGGGCGGACTCGTCGATATCCGGGCTGTGGCATTCGAACGGCAGGCCCAGCCGGCCCAGCAGTTCGCGCCGGAAGGGCGAGCTGGAGCCGAGCACGAGGGTGAGCATCGAGGCTGAATTATCCGACATCAGGCAGGCTCGATTTCCAGCAGGGTTTCGTCGGGATTGACGCGGTCGCCCTTGGCGATGTGGATGGCGCTCACCGTACCGGCGATGGGGGCCTGGATCTCGGTCTCCATCTTCATGGCCTCGGCCACCAGCAGGGGATCACCGGCCTTGACCGCGGCGCCAACCTCGACCAGCACGTCGATCACGGTGCCCGGCATGGAAGTGGTCACATGTCCGGGCTGGGTGGCGCGGGGCCGGTTGCTGCCCCTGGGCTGCTTCGGCCGCGGGGCGCCGCCCTCGTCGTATTCCAGCTCCTCCAGCGATTCCAGCAGGATCTCCTCGGGCACGCCATCCACGCTGAGATAGAAGGGACGCTTCTCCTGGCTCTTGTGGCCGGCGCCGGTCACCCGGATATGGTAGGTCTCGCCATGCAGGGTGACGTTGAATTCGGTTGGCCGGCCCATGTCAGCGTTGCCCGGGGGCGGCTCCAGCGGTTCGGGGACAAGGGTCCCGTTGTTGCGGTGTTCCAGGAACTCGCGGCCGATTTCGGGGAACATGGCACAGGTCAGGACGTCCTCCTCGCTGCGCGCCAGTTCACCGACCTCGCCGCGCAGATTATCCATCTCGGGTGCCAGCAGGTCGGCCGGGCGCACATCGATCACGTCCTCGTTGCCGATGGCCTGCTGTCGCAGCATGGCGTTGACCTCGCCGGGCGCACGCCCGTAGCGGCCCTGCAGGTAGAGTTTCACCTCGTTGGTAATGCTCTTGTAGCGCGCCCCGGTGAGCACGTTCATCACTGCCTGGGTGCCCACGATCTGCGAAGTCGGGGTAACCAGCGGCGGGTAGCCCAGATCCTCGCGCACCCGCGGGATCTCGGCCAGCACCTCGTTCATCCGCCCCAGTTCGCCCTGTTCGCGCAGCTGGCTGTAGAGATTGGAGATCATGCCGCCCGGGACCTGGTAGATCTGCACCCGGGTGTCCAGGCCGGTGAAATCGCTCTCGAACTGGTGATACTTCTTCCTCACCTCGCGGAAATAGAAGCCGATCTCCTGCAGGGCATTCAGGTCCAGGCCGGTGTCGTAGTCGGTGCCGGCGAGTGCTGCGACCATGCTCTCGGTGGGCGGATGGCTGGCACCGCCGGCGAAGGCGGAGATGGCGGTGTCGATGTGCTCGCAGCCGTTCTCCACCGCCTTGAGCTGACACATCTCGGCCACGCCGGCGGTGGCGTGCATGTGCAGGTGCAGCGGGATGTCCACGGTCTGTTCGAGACGGCGCACCAGTTCGCCGGCGACCATCGGGGTGAGCAGGCCGGCCATGTCCTTGATGGCGATGCTGTCACAGCCCAGCCGTTCGAGTTCGCGCGCCATCGCCGTGAAGGTTTCGATGCCGTGCACCGGGCTGGTGGTGTAGGAGATCGTCCCCTGGGCGTGCTTGCCGGCGGCCTTCACGGCGCGGATGGCGGTTTCCAGGTTGCGGGTATCGTTGAGCGCGTCGAAGATGCGGAACACGTCAATGCCGCCCGCGGCGGCACGTTCAACGAAGGCGCTGACCACGTCATCCGAGTAGTGGCGGTAGCCGAGCAGGTTCTGGCCGCGCAGCAGCATCTGCAGCCGCGAATTGGGCAGGGCCTGGCGCAGCTGACGCAGGCGCTCCCAGGGATCCTCCTTCAGGTAACGCAGGCAGGCGTCGAAGGTCGCGCCGCCCCAGACTTCCAGCGACCAGAAGCCGGCTGCATCCAGCTGGGGGCAGATGGGCAGCATGTCCTCGGTGCGCATGCGGGTGGCGATCAGCGACTGGTGGCCGTCGCGCAGCACGAGTTCGGTAATGTGGGTCTTGGACATGTGTAATTCCTGTTGAGGAATCCTCAATGATTTCTAGCATTTCGTCATTGCGAGGCGCGCAGCGCCGTGGCAATCTCCAACAGATTACTCCTGCATCACGAGATTGCCGCGCTTCTCCCATAGAATCCCCCTGGGATTCATCATGGGTACCCCACCCTTCGGGTCTGGGCATCGCAATGACGGGGAAATTGACTATCCGGAATATTCTCAGCTCTCAAGAGAATCATGAATTCCTTTCGGCCTTTCAGAATCCTGCATGCGCGGCCACGGCCGCGGCGATCACCGCCGCCATCTCGCGGGTGGGGCGGCGGACGGTGTAGCTGGTCAGTTCGGGATGCGCCTCGACAAAGCCGGTGTCGAAGCGCCCGGCCCGGAATTCGGGCGTGCGCAGGATTTCGAGGAAATAGGGGATGGTGGTCTTGACCCCGTAGACCCCGATGTCGTGCAGGGCGCGCTCGGCGCGGTTCAGCAGTGACTCCCAGTCCATGGCCCAGACGGTCAGTTTGGCGCACATGGAATCGTAGTAGGGCGGGATGTGGTAGCCGGTGTAGATGGCGGCATCCGTTCGCACCCCGGGTCCGCCCGGGGCGAAGTAGCGGGTGATGCGGCCGAAGCTGGGCAGGAAGTCGTTCTGCGGGTCCTCGGCGTTGATACGGAATTCCATGGCATAGCCGCGGCGCTGGATATCGGCCTGGCCATAGCGCAGCGGCAGGCCGTCGGCAATGCGGATCTGTTCCTGGACGATGTCCACCCCGGTGATCTCCTCACTGACCGTGTGCTCGACCTGCAGCCGCGTGTTCATCTCCATGAAGTAGAAGTTGTCCTCGCCCTCCATCAGGAACTCCACCGTGCCGGCGTTCTGGTAGCCGACCGCGCGGGCCGCCTTCACGGCATATTCGCCGATGCGCTCGCGCTGGGCCGGGGTGAGCTGGGGCGAGGGGGCGATCTCGATCAGTTTCTGGTGCCGACGCTGGATGGAGCAGTCGCGTTCGAACAGGTGAATGACATTGCCCTGGCCGTCGGCCAGTATCTGCACCTCGATGTGACGCGGATTCACCACGCACTTCTCCAGGAACACGTCGGCGCTGCCGAAGGCCTTCTGCGCCTCGGACAGCACCCGGTCATAATTGCGCCGCAACGCCTCGGCGCTGTCGCAGCGACGGATGCCGCGGCCGCCGCCGCCGGAGGTGGCCTTGAGCATGACCGGGTAGCCGATCTCATCGGCCAGGGACAGGGCGGCCTCCAGGCTGTCCAGGTTGCCCTCGCTGCCGGGGACCACGGGCACGCCGGCGGCCTGCATGCTGCGCCGGGCTTCGGTCTTGTCGCCCATGCGCCGGATCACTTCGGCGTCCGGGCCGATGAAGCGGATGCCGCGGCGGGCGCAGATCTCCGCCAACTCGGCGTTTTCCGACAGGAACCCGTAGCCGGGATGCAGCGCATCGCAGCCGCTGGCATGGGCCAGGTTCACGATCCGATGGGCGTTGAGATAGCCGGCCACGGAGTCGGGTCCGATGTTGTAGGCCTCGTCGGCCTTCTTCACATGCAGGGCATGACGGTCGGCGTCGGTGAAGATGGCGGCCGAGCGGATGCCCAACTCCCGGCAGGCGCGCACGATGCGCACCGCGATCTCTCCCCGGTTGGCGATGAGTACCTTTTTTATCACGTTGATTTCGCGGGGTCTGCCCTGTGAGTGGACCTGAAGCCGGCATCGGCCGGGCACTGTGTCAGCGACTTCTACGGAAAAGCCCCGGGCCTGTCAATGCCGGAGGCCGCTGCGAAACCGTGTTTCAGTTCGCCTTTTTTGTTTTGACACAGGCGGTTGGAGCGATTATGATGCGCGGCTTATGCAACCGCGCCTGCCGGACTGGATCGACCCGGTGGCCCTGATTCGCCAGGGTCGTATTCTCGAAGGGACTCTGCCCGTTGCGCGTTTCGCGCGGCTGGCCGATCAGCTGTATGACAGCGACGGCGAGATCAGGGTGGAGTTGCACTTCGGCCGCTTCGATGCCGGTGTCGAGGGCATCAAGGGGCATATCACGGGTGAGTTGCACCTGACCTGTCAGCGCTGCCTGGGGCGGATGGACTTTCCGGTCGAGCAGGAGATCAGGCTCGGCCTGGTCGAATCGGAGGCCATGATCGAGCGTCTGCCCGAGGGCTTCGAGCCCCTGCTGGTGACAGAAGACAGGCTGGCCCTGACCGAACTGATCGAGGACGAACTGCTGCTGGCGGTGGCCGATTTTCCGAAGCATTCGGAGCAGGAATGCCGGGCGCAGGCGACTGATCAGGATTCCGCGGAGCGGGAAATCGCTGACGCGGAACGCGGCGACAACCCCTTCGCGGCATTGACCGATTTGAAGAAACACTAGGCATTTATTGCAGGAGCGACACCATGGCTGTCCAACAGAATCGCAAGACCCCCTCCAAGCGCGGCATGCGCCGTTCCCATGACGCCTTGAAGGGCAAGGCACTGTCGATCGAGCCGACCACGGGCGAGACGCATCTGCGTCATCACATCAGCCCCGACGGCTACTATCGCGGTCGCAAGGTCATCGACCGCGACCTCGACTGAAATCGACCGGCCCGACCCCGCGGCGCGCGGCAGCCGGTCGGCTCGCGCGCCGCGCGCGTTTCTGCACCCGGGCCGCGGCCAGCAACTACGGACAACGACACGCGTGACGGATAGGGTAGTCATCTCGCTGGACGCCATGGGAGGCGATATCGGCCCCGGGGCCGTGGTGCCTGCGGCGGTCCAGGCCTTGTCGGCCAGTCCCGCGCTGGAACTCATCCTGGTCGGTGACCAGACCGTCCTCGAGACCCATCTCCAGGCCCATCGTCAGTTGCTGGAATCCGGCCGGCTGCGCATCCACCACGCCAGCGAGGTGGTGGGCATGGACGAACCGCCCTCACGCGCCCTGCGCTTCAAGAAGGATTCGTCCATGCGCGTGGCCATCAACCTGGTCAAGGACGGCACCGCCCAGGCCGCGGTCAGCGCCGGCAACACCGGCGCGCTCATGGCCACGGCGCGCTACCTGCTCAAGACCCTGCCCGGCATCGACCGCCCCGCCATCCTCACCGCCATCCCCTCGATCCAGGGCCGCACCCTGATGCTCGATCTCGGCGCCAATGTCGACTGCAGCGCGGAACACCTGTTCCAGTTCGCCGTCATGGGGTCGGTGCTGGCGCACGCCGTCGAAGGCATCGACTCACCCCGCGTCGGCCTGCTCAACATCGGCGAGGAGGAGATCAAGGGCAACGACCAGGTCAAGGAAGCCGCGCGCCTGCTGCATGACAGTTCGCTCAACTACATCGGCTTCGTCGAGGGCGATGCCGTCTATACCGGCGATGTGGACGTGGTGGTCTGCGACGGTTTCATCGGCAACGTGGCGCTCAAGACCAGCGAGGGCGTGGCGAAGATGATCGCCCAGTTCATGCGTGAGGAGTTCAAGCGCAACCCGCTGACCCGGCTGGCCGGGCTCATCGCACTGCCGGTGCTGCGCGCCTTCCGCCGCCGGGTCGATCCGCGCAACTACAACGGCGCCAGCCTGCTGGGCCTGCGCGGCATCGTGATCAAGAGCCATGGCAGCGCCGATGCCCAGGCCTTCGCCCACGCCATCGAGGTGGCGGTCAAGGAGGTCGACAAGGCGGTCCCGGACCGCATCGACCATCAACTGGAAGCCCAATTGACTGAAAGGCAGGCGGTGTGACCTACGCACGCATCACAGGCACCGGCAGCTATCTGCCCGAGAAGGTGTTGACCAATCACGACCTGGAACAGATGGTCGAGACCAACGACCAGTGGATCCGGGAACGCACCGGCATCGAGAAGCGCCACATCGCCGCCGACGGCCAGACCACCTGCGACCTGGCCGAGCAGGCCGCCCGCCGGGCGCTGGAAGCCGCCGGCCGCCGCACCGGCGACATCGATCTGATCATCGTCGCCACCACCACGCCCGACCGGGTCTTTCCCAGCACCGCCTGCCTGGTCCAGCAGCGCCTGGACATCCACGGCTGCGCCGCCTTCGACGTGCAGGCCGTATGCACCGGCTTCGTCTATGCCCTGGGCGTGGCCGACAAGTTCATCCGCACCGGCGCGGCGAAATGCGCCCTGGTGATCGGCGCCGAGACGCTGTCACGCATCATCGACTGGACCGACCGCAGCACCTGCGTGCTGTTCGGCGACGGCGCCGGAGCGGTCATCCTCGAGGCCGACGACGAGCCCGGCATCCTGTCCACGCACCTGCACGCCGACGGCAACTACGAGAGCCTGCTGACGGTCAACGTGGGCGTGTCGACGCATTTCGACATGGTGGCGAAGGGCGAGGCCTACATCCACATGAAGGGCAACGAGGTGTTCCGCATGGCCGTGAACACCCTCGGCCGCATCGTCGACGAGACGCTGGAAGCAAGCCGGATGACCCAGGCCGACGTCGACTGGCTGATCCCGCACCAGGCCAACATCCGCATCATCAACGCCACCGCGCGCAAACTGAACATGCCGCCGGAGCGGGTGGTGGTGACGGTCGACCAGCACGGCAACACCTCGGCCGCCTCGGTACCGATGGCACTGGACGTGGCCGTGCGCGACGGCCGCATCCAGCGCGGCGAAACCCTGCTGATGGAGGCCTTCGGCGGCGGCTTCACCTGGGGGTCGGCGCTGTTGAAATACTGACACCCCTCTCCCTAGAAGGGAGTACCCATAGGGCATAAAAGGGGCCGGGGGTGAGGGTGCCGAGGGTGAACCATACCCCCCCTCACCCTGACCCTCTCCCCCGCGGGGGAGAGGGGATGCAACGATGAACTACCGGGTGTTTTGTGCCCACGAGCAACTGGAAACCGCATGACTGACTTCGACTACACACTCGCCTACGTCTTTCCCGGCCAGGGCTCGCAGAGCGTGGGCATGCTGGCCGAGCTGGCCGCCGCTCACCCTGTGGTGGGGGAGACCTTCGCCGAGGCCTCCGAGGTGCTCGGCTATGACCTGTGGCAGCTCACTCAGGACGGCCCGGCGGAACAGCTCAACCAGACCGACCGCACCCAGCCGGCCATGCTCGCTGCCGGAGTGGCGGTGTGGCGGGTCCTGGCACAGGCCACCGACAAACGGCCGGCCCTGCTCGCCGGCCACAGCCTGGGCGAATACAGCGCCCTGGTCTGCGCCGGGGTGCTGGAGTTCCCCGCCGCGGTGAAACTGGTCGAGAGCCGCGCCCGCTTCATGCAGGAGGCCGTGCCGGCCGGCGCGGGCGCCATGGCGGCCATCCTCGGCCTGGATGACGATGCCGTGCGCGAGGTCTGCCGGCAGGCCGCCGATGGTGAGGTGGTCGAACCGGTCAATTTCAACGCCCCCGGCCAGGTGGTCATCGCCGGTGACGCGGCCGCCGTCGAGCGGGCTGTGGTCCAGGCCAAAGCGGCCGGGGCCAAGCGAGCCGTGCCGCTGCCGGTCAGCGTGCCCTCGCACTGCAGCCTGATGCAGCCGGCGGCCGAGGCCCTGTCCGCTGAACTGGCCCGCGCCGACCTGCGCCCGCCCAGCATCGATGTCATCCATAACGTTGACGTGCATTCCCACAGCGACGCCAACGAGATCCGCGAACTGCTCGCGCGCCAGCTGCACAATCCGGTGCGCTGGGTCGAAACCGTCCGACACATGCAGGCCGAAGGCGTGACCCGGCTGGTCGAGTGCGGTCCCGGCAAGGTACTGGCCGGACTGAACAAGCGCATCGTGAAGGACATGACCGCGCTGCCGGTGTACGACCCGGCCAGCCTGGACGCGGCACTGGAACAGATCTGAGGTATGGCCACGCAAGCATGCAATCCTGTTGTAGGTCGGGTTAGCCCGAAGGGCGTATCCCGACACCATGCGGCCGGCGTCGGGTTACGCTGCGCTAACCCGACCTACGAATTGGGTTGCCATAACGGTTTTTGAATGCATTGCAGGAACAAGGTGATCTGACATGAGTCTGGACAAGCACATCGCCCTGGTCACCGGCGCCAGCCGCGGCATCGGCCAGGCCATCGCCCTGAGCCTGGGCCGGCGCGGCGCCACCGTGATCGGCACCGCCACCAGCGAGAGCGGGGCGGATGCCATCAGCAAGACCTTCGCGGCGGAGAACATCGAGGGCGCCGGCCGGGTGCTGGATGTCACCGACGCCGGCGGCGTGGATGCCCTGGTGAAATCCATCAGCGACGAGTTCGGCACCCCCACCATCCTGGTCAACAATGCCGGCATCACCCGCGACAATCTGCTCATGCGCATGAAACCGGAGGAGTGGGACGCGGTGATCGACGCCAATCTCAATTCCGTCTTCCGCCTGTCACGGGCCTGCCTGCGCGGCATGATGAAGGCCCGGCAGGGCAGGATCATCAATATCGCCTCGGTGGTCGGTGTCAGCGGCAACCCGGGCCAGGCCAACTATGCCGCGGCCAAGGCCGGCATGATCGGTTTCGCCAAGTCGCTGGCCCGCGAGGTCGGTTCACGCGGCATCACCGTCAATACGGTGGCGCCCGGCTTCATCGACACCGACATGACCCGGGCCCTGCCCGAGGATCAGCGCCAGGCACTGCTGGGCAACATCCCGCTGGCCCGGCTCGGTGCGGTGGAGGACATCGCCAATGCCGTCGCATTCCTGGCCTCCGAGGAGGCCGGCTACATCACGGGCGAGACACTGCATGTCAACGGCGGCATGTACATGGCCTGACAGTTTTTATAGAAAGTTTTTGTATCACGCTGTTATCTGGAAAGTTGTATCTTGAACCGGCAGGGCGCTGCGGGGAAAGTCCGCGGGCTGTTCAGACGGGATTTCCGCTGGATTAGCCCCAGGCTTTTCACTACAATACCGCCCGCAGTTTGCTGCCTGAAGTCTCGGAGGAAAGATTCACATGAGTAATGTTGAAGAACGGGTTAAGAAGATTGTTGTCGAACAGCTGGGTGTGAAGGAAGATGAAGTCACCACGGGTGCTTCCTTCGTAGACGATCTGGGCGCAGATTCCCTGGATACCGTCGAACTGGTGATGGCACTGGAAGAGGAATTCGAATGCGAAATCCCCGACGAGGAAGCCGAGAAGATCACCACCGTGCAGCAGGCGATCGACTATATCAACGCCAACCTGGGCTGAACGCCCGGGCTGCAATTCAGCGCCGCTGCCACCCTGGTGGTTGCGGCCTTTTAGTATTTGCGAATCCCGAAATCCCGCAGGGGACTCCCGGAGGCTGAACCCGGCCGACGGACCATCGGGGCAGACCGATCCCATCTCCAAGAGGCGCTATCTTGTCACGTCGTCGCGTAGTCATCACCGGCCTGGGTGCCATCGCACCCGTCGGCCTGTCCGTGGATGAGGCCTGGGCCAGCATCAAGGCAGGGCAGGGCGGTATCCGTCCCATCACCAGCTTCGACACCTCGGCCTTCTCGGTGCGCTTCGGCGGAACGGTCGAGGGCTTCGAGATCACGGACTACCTGCCGTCCAAGGAAGCCCGCAAGATGGATCCCTTCATCCATTACGGCATGGCGGCCGGCATCCAGGCGATTCGCGACGCCGGCCTGGACGGTGCCTCCGACGAGGAGGGGCGCTTCGGCGTGGCCATCGGCTCGGGCATCGGCGGCCTGTGCACCATCGAGAAGAACCATGCCCTGCTGCTGGAGAGCGGTCCGCGCAAGATCTCGCCCTTTTTCGTGCCCAGCAGCATCATCAACATGATCTCGGGCAACCTGTCCATCCTGCACGGCTTCCGCGGCCCCAACATCGCCATGGTCACCGCCTGCACCACCGGCACCCACAACATCGGCCAGGCCGCGCGCTTCATCCAGTACGGCGAGGCCGACGTGATGGTCGCCGGCGGTGCCGAGATGGCCAGTACCCCGCTGGGTCTGGGCGGGTTTGCCGCCGCCCGGGCGCTGTCCACCCGCAACGACGATCCGGCCACGGCCAGCCGCCCCTGGGACAAGGACCGCGACGGCTTCGTGCTGGGCGACGGTGCCGGCGTGCTGGTACTGGAGGAACTCGAGCATGCCCGCAGCCGCGGCGCGAAGATCTACGCCGAACTGATCGGCTACGGCATGAGCGGCGATGCCCATCACATGACCCAACCCGCCGAGGGCGGCGAGGGCGCCGTGCGCTGCATGCGCGCCGCGCTGAAGGACGCCGGCATCGAGCCCGAGGCCATCGACTACATCAACGCCCACGGCACCTCCACGCCGGCCGGTGACAAGGCCGAGACCGAGGCCATCAAGACCACCTTCGGCGAGCATGCCCATAAGCTGGCCGTCAGTTCCACCAAGTCCATGACCGGCCATCTGCTGGGCGCGGCCGGCGGCGTTGAAGCCGTGTTCACCGCGCTCTCGCTGCGCGACCAGGTCGCCCCACCCACCATCAACTACAACACGCCGGATCCCGAGTGCGACCTCGACTATGTGCCGAACACCGCACGCGAGATGCAGATCGACATCGCCCTGTCCAATTCCTTCGGTTTCGGCGGAACCAACGGCACCATCGTGATGCGCCGCTTCACCGACTGAGAGTCGGGTCCGCGGGCCGGACGCCATGACGGTTTCGCAATCGCTTGCTCCCGCCACACTGCCCGCCGGTCTCGACCTGCTGGCGCTGCACGAGGCCTGTCCCGAGCGTTACCCCTTCCTGCTGGAAAGCGCCCCCAGCGGCACCCAGGGGCGCTATGACATCCTGTTCGCCTTTCCGGGCCAGGCCCTGACGCTGCAGGCCCCTGGGCAACTGCAGGGTCCGGCCGCCGGGTCGGCCGGCGGCTTTCTCCCGGCCCTGGATGCCTGGTGGCGGGAAGCGGGCGGTCCCGACGACACGGGCCTGCCCTTCAGCGGCGGCTGGTTCCTGCTGCTGGGCTACGAGCTGGCCCGGGAGGTCGAGCCGGTACTGCAACTGGCCCGACCGCCGCACATGCCCTTCATCGCCACCGCCGTGCGCTGCCCGGCGGCGGTGATCGCCGACCGGCGCGACGGCAGCCTTCATCTGGTGAGCGAATCCGATCCCGACCTGATACGGCTGATGCGTCAGGATATCGAGCAGGCCGCCAGGCGCCCGCCGGCGGCCGCTGTACCGCTGTCACTGTCGGGACAGACCGAGGAGGCCCCGCAGCATTATCTCGATGCGGTGGAACGCACCCTGAAATACATCCGTGACGGGGACGTGTTCCAGGTCAACCTGTCACGTCTGTGGACCGCAGAGCTCGGCCAGCCGGTCACACCCGCCGCACTCTACCGCCGTCTGCGCGGCCGCAACCCCGGCCCCTTCAACGGCCTGGCGGTATTCCCCGACTATGCCGTGATCAGTTCATCCCCCGAACGCCTGGTGGAGGTGCGCGGCCGCCGCGTGAGCACCCGGCCCATCGCCGGCACGCGGCCGCGCGGACAGGGTGCTCAGGACCGTGAGCTGTCGGACGAACTGCTCGGCCACCCCAAGGAACGTGCCGAGCACATCATGCTCATCGATCTGGAACGCAATGACCTGGGGCGGGTCTGCCGGCCCGGCAGCATCGAGGTCAACGAACTGATGCAGCTGGAGTCCTATGCCCATGTGCACCATATCGTCTCCAACATCCAGGGGGAACTGCGGCCGGAGATCACGCCGGGCGAGGTGATCCGGGCGGTCTATCCCGGCGGCACCATTACCGGCTGCCCCAAGGTGCGCTGCATGCAGATCATCGCCGAACTCGAGGCCGGGGGCCGCGGTGCCTACACCGGCGCCATGGGCTATCTGAACCGCAATGGCGACATGGACCTGAACATCCTCATCCGTACCATCGAGCAGCGGGACCGCAGGCTGTACTGGCGCGCCGGCGCCGGCATCGTCTCGGATTCCAGGCCGCAGCAGGAACTGGAGGAAACCCGTGCCAAGGCACGCGGCCTGGTGCTGGCACTGGAAAACACACCGGAGGACGCAGCATGAGCGGAATCGAGTCGGCCTGGATCAACGGCGAGGCGCAGGCGCGGATCGATGTGCATGACCGCGGACTGCAGTTCGGCGACGGCCTGTTCGAAACCCTGGCCGTCATCGATGGCCGCATCATGCACTGGGAACGCCACCGGGCACGACTCATGCGCGGCTGCCAGCGCCTGGGCCTGCCCGAGCCGCCCCGGGAACAACTCGAGCGGGAGTTGCAGGCGGCAGCCGCAGACCTGCCGCAGGCAGTGCTGAAACTGCTGTATACCTGCGGTTGTTCGCTGCGCGGCTATGCCCGCCCGGACGCCATCCGAGCGCAGCGCGTCCTGCTGCGCTCAGCCTGGCCTGCGGGGCTGGAAAGGCACAGTCCCTCCGGCCTGCGTATAATCTGGTGCCGGCACCGGCTGGCCAGCCAGCCGCGGCTCGCCGGCATCAAGCATCTCAACCGGCTGGACCAGGTCCTCGCCCGTGCCGAGTGGCAGGATCCGCAGATCAGCGAAGGCCTGCTGCGCGACCAGGACGGTCACGTCATCGAGGGGGTCGCCAGCAATCTGTTCCTGGTACGCAACGGCGTGCTCCATACCCCACGGTTGGACAACTGCGGTGTGGCGGGGGTGATGCGCGAGCACCTGATGGCAACTGCGCGCGCGGCGGGCATCGAGGTAGTGGAAAGCTGTATGGACGAGAATGACGTCACCGGTGCGGATGAGCTGTTCCTGTGCAACAGCCTGATGGGGCTGCGCCCGGTCGCCCGGCTCGCCGAACAGCGTTATGAAACCGGCCCCGTAACCCGGCGCCTGCTGTCCCTGATGAATCCGGAGCCTGCATAACACGCATGGGTGTCAAATCGGGAAAATCCGTTCTCCATCGGCCGCTGGTACTGATACTGCTGGCGCTCGTGATCGCCGTCGCCGGGGCAATCGGCTGGCTGTACCTGGACTACCAGCGGTTCCTGCACACGCCGCTGGCACTGGACACCGAGGGCCGGAACCTGGAGGTCAGGCCGGGCCAGAGCCTGTCCGGCCTGGCCTGGCAGCTGCACGAGGAGGGCCTGCTGGCGCATCCGCGTTATCTTGCCCTGCTCGGGCGGATCAGCGGCGAGGCGGGGCGCATCCAGGCCGGGGAGTTCCATATCCCCGCCGGGGCCACACCGGGCGAGTTGCTGCAGATACTCACCAGCGGGCGGGTGGTGCAGTATCCGGTTACCCTGATCGCGGGCTGGACCCTCCAGCAGCTGCGCGCCTACCTGGCGCAGCAGCCGTTTCTCGTCCACACCCTGGATGGCGTCGATGATGCCGAACTGATGCAGCGCCTGGAGCGGCCCGGACAGCACCCTGAGGGCTGGTTTCTGCCCGATACCTACCATTTCCCGCGCGGCACCCGTGATATTGTAGTGCTGCGCCGCGCCCTCGAGGCCATGGAGCGGCACCTGGAGCAGAGTTGGGAGCGCCGTCGTCCGGACCTGCCGCTGGATTCGCCCTACGAGGCATTGATCCTGGCCTCGATCGTGGAAAAGGAAACCGGCATCCCCGAGGAACGGGCACGCATCGCCGGCGTCTTCATCCGGCGGCTGGAGCGGGGCATGCGGCTGCAGACCGACCCCACAGTGATCTACGGCATGGGCGATGCCTTCGATGGCAACATCCGGCGCCGTGATCTGCGCACCGACACCCCGTACAATACCTATACCCGCGGGGGGCTGCCGCCCACACCCATCGCCCTGCCCAGTGCCGAGGCGGTCACGGCTGTGATGCACCCGGCCGCAGGCGAGGCCTTGTATTTTGTCTCCCGCGGCGATGGCAGTCATGTCTTTTCCGCCACACTGGAAGAACACAACCGGGCGGTACGCCGCTATCAGCTGAACCGTCCCTGAGCGCGGTCCGACCTTCAGAGTTGATTGAAAGCATGCAGAGCATTCTGATCAAGTTGAGCCTGATGTTGTGCCTGGCGAGCCCCGCCGGCGCGCTGCGCGCCGAATCCGCTGCAGCCGGGGGTGAAGCGGCAACCGAAGCGGCGCCGGTCGACGAGTCGGACGGCATTGAGCAGGAGGCGCTCGATCCATACGTCATCACGCCGCAGCAGAAGGCGCGCCTGGACGCCGAGCGCGAATCCGGCCGCCGTCACGCCGATCCCGATGCCGCGGCACCAGCGCAGACAGAACCGGCGCCGGCCGCGGAATCCGAGGCTGAACCGGCGCAGCCCGCTGCCAACCCCGAACTGCACCCGCTGATCCGTTCCTTCCTCGAATCACGCTACGGCCAGGAGCACTGCAGCGCGCCCAGCTACTGCGACAACCTGGTCGAACTGCAATGCCTGAAGGACGGCGACGGCCCCATCTACTATTACAACAACGACAACGGCAGGCTGCTGATGACCTGCGGGCGTGCCTGCCTCGATCCCGATCCCTACGACGAGCGTGACTGCAAGAAGTGCCCTTATACCCCCTGGGTGGATTGCCAGGAACGGGCCTGGCGCGAGGAACAGGAACGGTTGCGGCGCGCCCGGGAGGAGGAGATCGCGCAACTCGAGGCCGAGGCGGCGCGGCGTCAGGCGCGCGAGACGGAAATCCTCAAACAGATCGATGCCATCGAACAGGACTGCAATGCGCGCATTCTGGAACTGCAGCGCGAACTCGACTCACTGCAATGAGCGCCAGGGGAAAAACCATGAGCGATGAACATACCGTTACCATTACCGACAACCGCACCGGCGGGTCCGTCGAGCTGCCGGTCAGCGAGGGCACTCACGGTGCGCAGGTTTTCAGCCTCCAGGGCCTGCACGAAGGCCTGGGCATGTTCACCTACGACCCCGGCTATGCCGCCACGGCCAGCTGCCGCAGCAGCATCACCTACATTGACGGCGACGAGGGCACCCTGCTGTACCGCGGCTACCCCATCGAGCAGCTGGCCGAACACAGCGATTATCTTGAAGTATGTTACCTGCTGCTCTACGGCGAGCTGCCGCAGCCGGCCGAGATGGATAAATTCCGCGAGATCATCAACCGTCACAGCATGGTCAATGAAGGGCTGCTGCGCTTCTATGACGGCTTTCGTTACGATGCCCACCCCATGGCCATCATGGTCGGGGTGGTCGGGGCGCTGTCGGCCTTCTATCACGACTCCACTGACGTGACCGATCCGTACCACCGCGAGATCTCCGCGCATCGGATGATCGCCAAGATGCCCACCCTGGCCGCGGCCAGCTACAAACACTCGGTCGGCCAGCCGATCATCTATCCGGACAACAGCCTGGGCTATGTCGACAACTTCCTGCGCATGATGTTCGCCGTGCCCTCCGAGCCCTACGAGGTCAATCCCGTGGCCTCGCGCGCGCTGGACCTGATGATGATCCTGCACGCCGATCACGAGCAGAATGCCAGTGCCTCCACTGTGCGCCTGGCCAGCAGCTCCGGCGCCAACCCCTTCGCCAGTGTGGCCGCCGGCATCGCCTCGCTGTGGGGACCGGCGCATGGCGGCGCCAACGAGGCGGTGGTGCAGATGCTGGAGTCGATCGAGTCGGTGAAGGAAGTCCCCGACCTGGTGGCCCGGGCCAAGGACAAGTCCGACAGCTTCCGGCTGATGGGCTTCGGCCACCGCATCTACAAGCAGTATGACCCTCGCGCCAAGATCATCCGTCAGTCCTGCCATGAGTTGCTGAATGAACTGGGCTCGACCCGCGACCAGCCGCTGTTCGAGATCGCCCTGGAACTGGAGCGGATCGCGCTGGAGGACGATTACTTCAAGGAACGCAACCTCTATCCCAATGTCGATTTCTATTCCGGCATCATCCTGCGTGCCCTGGGCATCCCGCTCAGCATGTTCACCGTGATGTTCGTGATGTCACGCACCGTCGGCTGGATCGCCCAGTGGATGGAAATGATGGACGATCCGGAACAGCGCATCGGCCGTCCGCGCCAACTCTATGTGGGGCATTCCCGGCGCGATTACGTGCCCATCGACCGGCGCGGAGATTGAATCGACCGGCCGGGAAACTTGATGCGAGTCAAGGTGGCGGGGCGGGATGCGGGGCTAATCTCTGACCCACACAGAGACTACCGGAGACCTCCGCATGAACCTGCGTCACTGGCTGCGGCCCTTTCTGCGCCTCAACATCCTGGCCGGGCTGCTGGCATTCGCCGGGCTGGCCCTGTATCAGGCCCTGACCGGAATGGCCGGCACCACTCCCCTGAACCTGGCGGTAACAGCCCTGTTCTACAGCTATCTGTTCTGGCTGGCCGAGATCTTCAGCCGCCCCGCGCCGGCAACCGACGGGCGCCGTTCAGGTTCTGTTTAACCACGCCCTGCTAGGCTCACTGGAACTCGGGCAGAAATTTATTTCATCAATGGATAAAATTGATGAATCAAGATGTTATCTTTGAAATCCGGTCCATTCGGAGTATATTTGACCGATTAGCATCCGGTTGTACCATCTCAACTAACAGGAGAATACAGAAATGAAGAAGCTGATCATTACGGCCCTTGCTGGTGCAATGGCGGCAGGCAGCGGACTGGCGCTGGCCGAGCGCGGCGGCAAGGAAATCTATGACAGCAAGTGCTTTGCCTGCCACAGCACCGGTGCTGCCGGCGCCCCCAAGATCGGTGACGCCGCCGCCTGGGCACCGCGCCTGGAGCAGGGCATGGACACCCTGATGAAGCATGCGAAGGACGGCCTGAACGCCATGCCGCCCATGGGCACCTGCATGGACTGCAGCGACGCCGAGCTGCAGGCCGCTGTCCAGTACATGATCGACCAGTCCAAATAAGGCTGAGCCACAGTCTGACGGATCCGGAACCGGGCCTCGTGCCCGGTTTTGTGTTGGGCTGGATCAAACCAGCAACGCAGAGGCGCAGAAAACGCAACACAATCACTCGTCATTGCGAGGCGCGTAGCGCCGTGGCAATCTCTAACCGTCTCAGCCTCATTGAGGAGATTGCCGCGCTTCGCTCGCAATGACGGAATATATTATCCGTCTGCGTTCTCGGCGCCCCCGCGCCCCTGCGTTCAGATCTTTTCACGCTGCAACCCGCCCGCAGATTCCATACAATAAGCGGATGATCGTCCTGTTCAACAAACCCTTCCGGGTCCTGTCCCAGTTTCGCCGCGAGGGCGGGAAGTCCAGCCTGCAGGACTACATTCCCATCAAGGGCGTCTACCCCGCCGGGCGGCTGGACTACGACAGCGAGGGCCTGCTGCTGCTGACCGACGAGGGCCGGCTGCAGCATCAGCTTTCCCATCCCAAGTTCGGCAAGGCCAAGGGCTACTGGGTGCAGGTCGAAGGCATACCGGAGGAAGCCGCCCTGGAGCAGTTGCGCCAGGGGGTGGAACTGAAGGACGGACCGACCCTGCCGGCGCAGGTCGAATGCATCGAACCGCCCGATATCTGGGACCGCGACCCGCCCATCCGCCAGCGCAAGTCGATACCGACCTGCTGGCTGCGTCTCCTGATCGAGGAGGGACGCAATCGTCAGGTGCGGCGCATGACCGCCCATATCGGCCATCCCACCCTGCGCCTGATCCGCTACCGCATCGGCCGCTGGACCCTGGGCGAATTGGCACCCGGCCAATACCGCTGTGTGGGCAAGCCCAGGGCAGGAACGGCCGGCAGACGTGAACGTGCCGCATCCGCAACCGCACATCGAGGCCGGCCATGAAGGGTCGATTCATCACGCTGGAAGGCGGGGAGGGTGTCGGTAAAACAACGAATATCAGATATATAGAATCTTTAATTAAAGAAAGAAACAAAGTATTGATCACCACCCGCGAACCCGGCGGGACACCGCTGGCCGAGGCCGTGCGCGGCCTGCTGCTGGATCCCGCCCACCAGGGCATGCATCCGGACTGCGAACTGCTGCTGATGTTCGCCGCCCGTGCCGAGCATCTGGACAAGGTGATCCGCCCGGCGCTGGAACGCGGTGACTGGGTGCTGTGCGACCGCTTCACCGACGCCACCTATGCCTACCAGGGTTACGGCCGGGGATTGTCGCTGGAGCGGATCGCCGGGCTGGAACAGCTGGTGCAGGGCGGGCTGCGCCCCGATCTGACCCTGCTGCTGGACGTTCCGGTTGAAATCGGCATGGAACGTGCCGGTAACCGCAGCGATCCGGATCGGTTTGAGCAGGAAAATCTGGAATTCTTCGAGCGTGTCCGCCAGGGCTATCTGAGTCGGGCCCGGGCCGAGCCGGAGCGCTTTGCGGTCATCGATGCCGGGCAGGACCTGGAAACCGTCCAGACCGGGATTCGTCAGGCCCTGGAGCGGTTGCTTGAAGGGTAAGCCACGCCCGCCTTCAACCAGGAGCCTCGTCATTGCGAGCGAAGCGTGGCAATCTCGTATAGCGAGATCAATTCGGTAAGAGATTGCCACGCTACTCGCATAGAAGCCCTTCGGGCTTCATTATGGCTACCCACCCCGCGGGTCTGGGCATCGCAATGACGTGTTAATGAGGGCCTGCTTGATGCGTTATCACATTCAATAATTCACATTAAAATATAGTTTTAATATTCAGTTAATGAAAGATATATATCCCTGGATTCAGACCGCCTGGCAGCAACTCCAGAGCCAGCGTCAGGCCGGTCGGCTGGCCCATGCCTATCTGTTTCAGGGCCCGCCCGGCATCGGCAAGCAGGACCTGGCCGAGGCCTTCGCCGCCGGTCTGCTGTGTCAGCAGCCGGCCGCCGACGGCACGGCCTGCGGCCACTGCGGCGCCTGCCAGCAGTTCGAGGCCGGCACGCATCCGGATAACCTGATCCTCGCCCCGGAACCGGGCAAGACCCAGATCCAGATCGACCCGGTTCGCGAGCTCTGCGCCCGGCTCGGGCTGAAAAGCCACCAGGGCGGCTTCAAGGTGGCCCGCATCGAGGGTGCCCACCGGCTCAACAGGTCCGCGGCCAACAGCCTGCTCAAGACCCTGGAGGAGCCGACCGATAACACGGTACTGGTGCTGATCACGGATCAGCCCTCGCGGCTGCTGGCCACCATTCGCAGCCGCTGTCAGGGACTGCGGCTCGCCCCGCCTCCGGCGGCGGGGGCTCGGGGCTGGCTGACAACCCGCGTCGGCGACCAGGATGCGGAGCTGCTTCTGGCCCTGGCCGACGGCGCCCCGTTGACCGCGCTGACCCTGGCCGAGGGCGAGCATCTGGCCCGGCGCCAGACCTGGTTCGATCAGTGGCAGGCGCTGATCGACGGCCGCGAGGATGCGGTCGCGGTGGCCGCCGACTGGGCCGGTGCGGACAACAACGCACCGCTGGAATGGATGAGCCAGTGGCTGATGGATCTGATCCGCCTGCAGCAGGGCGAGCACGCGATACGCAATCTCGACCTGCTTGAACCCATGCAGGATATGGCCGAGGATATGGACCCGGTCACCCTGCACAATCTACTGGAGCAGGTCTGGCAGGCCCTGCAGATGGCAGCGACCCCGGTCAACCGGCAGTCGCTGTTCGAGGACCTGCTGATCGCCTGGACGGCAGCGGGCAGACCCCGCAGGAGACGCAAACGCGCATGAAACCGGGACGGCAAGGCATACTTTCACTGAGCATCAAGGACAAGGGCGCGCTCTATGCGGCCTACATGCCGTTCGTCAGGAACGGCGGCCTGTTCATTCCCACCAACAAGAGCTACCAGCTCGGCGACGAGGTGTTCATGCTGCTCACCCTGATGGACGAGGGCGAGAAGCTGCCGGTGGCCGGACGCATCATCTGGATCACGCCCAAGGGCGCCCAGGGCAGCCGCGCGGCCGGCATCGGGGTGCAGTTCAGCGATCAGGACGGCGGCAGCTGCCGCAACAAGATCGAGACCTACCTCGCCGGCGCCCTCAAGGCCGAACGCCCGACACATACCATGTAGTCGTAGGCCGGGATAAGCGCAGCGTTCCCGGCATCTCTGTGCTCAACCAATGCCGGAAACGGGCCAGGCCCTTATTCCGGCCTACAGCCTGATCACAATCAGGGTTTTTCCGCACCCCAGACTTAGCATCCGCCGCCAGAATCCGTAGACTACACGGCCAGTCACACACCGCCGGACGGATACTGGAACCATGCTGATCGATTCCCACTGCCATCTCGACCGTCTCGACCTGAGTCGCTATCCCGGGGGCCTGCACCAGGCCCTGGACGAGGCCCGCGCCCACCAGGTCGGACGCTTCCTGTGCATCTCCATCAGCCTCGAGGCCTATCCGGCCATGCGCAAGCTGATCGAACCCGAGCCGGATGTGAGCGTCTCGGTCGGCGTGCATCCCACCGATGAAGTGCCGCAGGAACCGACCGTGGAGGCCATCCTGGGCTTCACCGACGATCCGCGGGTGGTGGCCATCGGCGAGACCGGCCTGGACTATTACTATGTGAAGGAGGCGGCCGCGCAGGAGGCCCAGCGCAACCGCTTCGCCACCCATATCGAAGCCGCCCGCAGCTGCAACAAGCCGCTGATCGTGCACACCCGGGATGCCCGCGAGGATACCCTGGCCCTGCTGCGCGAGGGCCATGCCGAGGAGCCCGGCGGCATCCTGCACTGTTTCACCGAGACCTGGGACATGGCCCGCGCCGCGCTGGACCTGGGCTTCTACATCTCCTTCTCCGGCATCGTCACCTTCCGCAACGCCGAGGCCCTGCGCGAAGTGGCGCGCAAGGTGCCGTCCGACCGCATCCTGATCGAGACCGACTCCCCCTACCTGGCCCCGGTCCCCAGGCGCGGCAAGCCCAACGAGCCGGCCTATGTGCGCTTCGTGGCCGAGTCCCTGGCCGAGACCCGGGGCGAGCCGGTGGAGGCACTGATCAATGCCTCCACCGAGAATTTCTTCCGGCTGTTTCCCAGTACCCGCGAGGAATACCGGGTCTCCGCCTGACCCCGTAGGTTGCAGGCCGGGATAAGCGCAGCGTTCCCGGCATTTCCGGAATGCCGGAAACGGGCCATGGCCCTTATTCCGGCCTACGACAGCCTCCCCAGTCGTAGGCCGGGATAAGCGCAGCGTTCCCGGCATTTCCGGGATGCCGGAAACGGGCCGCCCGGCCCTTATTCCGGCCTACAGCTTGTTGGGCTTCGCGTTACTCAGCCCAAACCTACGGGCTGGGGCGGCGCAATTCCTGTTAAAGTTTTTCCTCCCGCTTTCCGCTAACGCCTTTACCGCCTGCGCATGAGCGCGGGTTCCTGCACGCACGGACGCCCTGATCAGGACAATAAACAAGAGGGGCGGAAATGGAACGACGCAGTCACGACCGTACCGAAGCCAGCATCGACGTGGAAATCCGGCATCTGCACGGTTGCTGCCGCGGGCATATCCGCGACCTCGGGGGCTGCAGTGTGTTCGTGGAAATCGAGGGCGGAAACTATCCCGCCACCGGCTCGCTGGTACAGCTCAATTTCGGCATCGACACCGGCTGGTGCCGGATCTCGCGCCAGGCCAGCGGCGAGGTGGCGCGCTGGGACGAGCGGGGCGTGGCGATCCGTTTCGACGCCGGTGACGGTATCAGCTGTGCCGTGATCGAGGAGATCCTCTACTACCAGCGGATGGAGCAGCGGCAGGACCGCCTGCTGACGGCGACCGACGCGGCCTGACAGACCCCATAACAGAATCGTGCAGGATGGGTGGAGCGCAGCGCAACCCATCATGACATGACCAGACCGATGGGTTGCGGCGTACCGCCTCCACCCATCCTACGGCTGATTTACCGGCCGCGGCTTACCTCTCTCATCCAGCGCCACATAGACCAGGTTGGCCTCGGTGACCTTGAGCCGGGTGATGCCCGCGCGCGAGTCCCGTTCCACGAACACCTCCACATGCACCGTGATGGAGGTGTTGCCCACCTTCACCACCTCGGCATAGCAGCTCACCAGGTCGCCGACCAGCACCGGCTGGTGGAACTGCAGTGAGTCCACCGCCACCGTAGCCACCCGGCCGCCGGCGCGGCGGTAGGCCGCGATACTGCCGGCCACATCCACCTGGGCCATGATCCAGCCGCCGAAGATGTCGCCGGCAGCGTTGGTGTCCTGCGGCGTGGCCACCACCCGGAGGGCGGGCTGGCGGTCATCGGTTCCCGATTCATGCATGACTCAGTGCCCCGCGTACATGCGGTCGATGTCCCCGGCCGCCTCCGCGGCCACCTTGTCGCGGCGCAGCTTCAGCGTCGGCGTCATCAGGCCGGACTCGATGGTCCAGGGTTCCCAGTAGCAGGTGATGGCATGGATCTGGGCATAGCCGGGGAAAGTCCTGATCTGCTCCTTCACCCGGGCCTCGGCCAGGGATTTGAACGGTTCGGTATTGAGCACATCGGGGTTGTCCGGATCCGTACCCAGGCGCTTCAACTCAAGCCGGGCCTGATCCGGATTGACCACGATCAGCGCCGTCAGGAAGGGATGCCCGTCGCCCAGCACCATGACCTGATCGAACAGCGGGTCCATGGCGATGGCCATCTCCATGTCGCCGGGCGGCACCTTCTCGCCATTGGACAGCACGATGATCTCCTTGCAGCGGCCGGTGATCCAGACCCGGTTGCGCGCGTCCATGCGCACCTTGTCGCCGGTGTGCAGCCAGCCGTCGGCATCGATCATGCCCGCGCTCGCCTCCGGATTGTCCCAGTAACCGAGCATCACCCCGGGGCTGCGCACCAGCAGTTCGTCGCCTTCACCCAGTTTCACCTCCACATCCGGCAGCGGCAGGCCGGCGCTGTCGGGCACATTGTCCTCCAGGGTGCTGGCGCACAGCACCGGGCTGGTCTCGGTCAGGCCGTAACCCTGAATCAGATTCAATCCCAATCCGATGAACAGCTGCGAGACCTTCGGCGGCAGGGCCGCGCCGCCGCTGATGGCCAGGCGCATGCGCCCGCCCAGTTTCTGCATCACCTTGCGCGCCACCAGCGCATCGAGCAGCGGCCAGGCCAGCAGGGCGGGGGACCAGCCGGCGCGGCCCTGACGGTGCTCGAACCGACGCCAGCCCACCTTCACCGCGGTGTTGAACAATGCCCGCGCGAGCGGTGACTTCTCCTCCAGCTGGGCCTGGATTTTGTTGTAGACCCGCTCGAAGATGCGCGGCACCGAGATCAGCACCGTGGGGCGGATTTCCAGCAGGTCCTCGGCCAGTTCGGGGATGGAGCGGTTGTAAGCCACCGCCGCGCCGCACATCATGCTCAGGTAGTAGCCCACGGTGCGCTCGAAGGTGTGCGACAGAGGCAGGAAGGACAGGAACAGATCATCGGTGTAGACCGCCGCCATCCGCTGCGAGGCATGCGCGTTCCAGAGGATGTTGGCATGGCTGAGCATCACGCCCTTGGGCCGGCCGGTGGTACCGGAGGTGTAGACGATGGTGGCCAGGGTGTCGGGGTCGAGTGGTTCGACATGCACCGCATCGACCGGCGCGGCATCCGGCTCCGGTCCGAGCCAGTCGTCCAGGCACTGCAGCCGCGGCTCATGGCCCGGATCGCGGCAGCGCCGCACACTGAGGATGCGCAGCAGAAAACCCAGCTCGCCGCGCACCGGCTTAAGCTGTTCCCAGTGCTCGTCGTCGCCGATCAGCAGCAGCTTCACCCCGGCATTCTGCAGGATGTAGGCGATGTTCTCGGCCCGGTCCTGGGTGTAGAGCGGCACCACCACCAGTCCCAGACCCGAGGCGGCAATGTCGAACTGCACCCATTCGGGGGCGTTGCGCAGCATCAGGGCCACGCGGTCACCAGGCTCCAGATCCTCGCGCCGCAGGGCGGCCTGCCAGCGCGCAACCTCCAGGGCCATGGCGTTCCAGCTCAGGCTTTTCCAGCCGCCGCTGTCGGGGTCGTGGTAGCGGTAGGCCTCGGCCTCACCGGAGCGCCGCACCCGCTCCCGGAACAGGCCGGCCAGGGTGCCGGCTTCATCCGGTGTGATGACATCGCGTGTTTTCATGAAGAATCAGTCCGTCTCCTGTCGCTGCTCCCACCAGGGATCGGGCGCGAAGCGCTCGCCGTGGCGGGCCTGCAGATCGTGCAACTCTACCAGAATGGCCCCGGCGCTCCGATCATCGGCGTAGTGTACGGGCCCGCCGCGGAAAGGAGCGAAGCCGGTGCCGAAGATCATGCCGGCATCCAGCAGGTCGGCATCCGCCACCACGCCCTCGCGCAGGCAGGCCGCGGCCTCGTTGAGCAGCCGCAGCACCAGACGCGATTCGATATCCGCTGGTGCAGCGCTGCCGCTCGCGCGGGTCCTGATCTGTTTGCCCTTGTGATAGCGATAGAAGCCGCGCCCTGATTTCCTGCCCAGGTGACCGTCCGCGACCAGCTGTTCCAGTCGGGCAGGCACGGCCAGACCGAAGGCTTCGCCCAGGATGCGCGCCACATGCAGGCAGATGTCGAGCCCCACGGTATCGGCCAGGGTGATCGGGCCCATGGGCATGCCGAAGGCCTCCGCGGTGGCATCGATCCGCGCCGGCGGCACCCCTTCCTCCACCAGTTCCACCGCCTCCAGCAGATAGGGCATGAGGATGCGGTTGACCAGGAAGCCCGGTCGGCTCGCCACCGGCAGCGGCAGGCGGTCGATGGCGCGGGTGAAGGCCAGCGCACGCTCGACCGCCTCCGGCGCGGACTGCTCGCCGCGCACCACCTCGACCAGCTGCATGCGCGCCACCGGATTGAAGAAGTGCAGCCCCACCAGCCGCTGCGGCTGTGTGAGCACCGCGGCAAGTTCCTCCAACGGGATGCTGGAGGTGTTGGTGGCGAGCAGGGCTCCGGGCTTCAGCCGCGGTTCGATTTCCTGATAGAGCCGCTGCTTGGCCGCGCGGTCCTCGAAGATGGCCTCGATCACCACGTCGGCATGCTCGACATGCTGCCCGCGATGATCCGGGATCAGCCGGTCCAGGGCGGCGGTGACCTCGCGGTCGGTTTTCAGGCGTTTGCGGAACAGCTTCCCGGCACGACCGACGGCCGGCGCGATGCGCTCGGGCGACTGGTCCTGCAGGGTCACGCGCCAGCCCTGCAGGGCGCACCAGGCGGCGATGTCGCCGCCCATCACCCCGGCGCCGATGACATGCACATGGGTGGGTTCGGGTTTGCCGCCCTTCGCCAGCCCCTTGAGCCGTTCCTGCAGGAAGAAGACCCGCACCAGATTCTGCGCCGTGTCGCCCCGGATCAGGTCGGCGACCGATTCGGCCTCGGCGGCGAACATGGCCCGGCGGTCGTCGCCGTGCTTCACCCACAGGTCGAGCAGGGCGTAGGGGGCCGGATAGTGTTCGGCTCTGGCCTTCGCCGCCACCTTGCGCCGCATGAAGGCGGCCAGCAGCGGGCGTGCCAGTTTGTGATTGGCAAGGCGCTTCCACCAGGCGAGGCGGGGCAGGGCGCGGCCTTCCTGCAGCAGCGTGCGCGCGGCCGTCTCGGCATGGCGCTCGGGCACGGCATGCTGCACCAGCCCCAGCCGTCGGGCCTGACGGGCGGAGACGCTGCGTCCGGTCAGCATCAGGTCCAGCGCCGCGGGCGCACCGATGGCGGCAATGGAACGCACGCTGCCGCCGAAGCCGGGGTGGATGCCCAGTCGCACCTCGGGCAGGCCGAGCCGGGTGTTCGGGACATCCACCGCAATGCGGTAACGGCAGGCCAGCGCCAGTTCCAGGCCACCGCCCAGGCAGAAGCCGCGGATCAGGGCCAGTGTCGGACAGGGCAGGGCTTCCAGCCGGTCGCAGGCGGCCTGGCCGCGACGGATGAGTTCGAGCGCCTGGTCGCGCGATTCGAAGTCGGTGAAGGCACGCACGTCGGCGCCGGCGATGAAGCCGTTGGGCTTGGCTGAACAGATCACCAGGCCGGCGGGGGGTGACTGTTCCAGCTGTGCCAGGACCTGGTTGAATTCCTCCAGCACCTGCTCGGTCAGCACGTTGGTGCCGGCGTCGGCCCGGTCCAGGGTCAGCCAGGCAATGCCGGCAGCGTCGGTCTCGAGCCTCCAGTCCTGCCAGTTCATGCCTGCACCTCCGGGCGCTCCAGCAGCATGGCGCCGCCCTGACCGCCGCCGATGCACAGCGACGCCATGCCGCGCCGTGCCTGCTTCCGCTCCAGCACCTGCAGCAGGTGCAGTACGATGCGCGCCCCGCTCGCGCCGACCGGGTGTCCCAGACTGACGCCGCCGCCGTCGATGTTGAGCCGCTCTCGCGGGATGGGGTCGAAGGCTGTCTCCAGTGCCAGTTCCTCGCGGCAGTAGTCCGCATCCTGCCAGGCCGTCAGACAGGCCAGCACCTGGGCGGCGAAGGCCTCGTTGATCTCCCAGTAGTCGATATCGTTCGTTCCCAGTTCGTGGCGCTGCAGCAGCGGGGCCATGGCATGTACCGGACCCAGCCCCATCTGGCCCGGATCCAACCCGGCCCAGTGGCTGTCGACGATGCGGGCGCGCGGCGTCAGACCGTGACGCTCCACCGCGGCCTCCGAAGCCAGGACCAGCCAGGCCGCGCCGTCGGTCACCTGGGCGCTGTTGCCGGCGGTGACACTGCCGAAGGGCCGGTCGAACACCGGCCGCAGTCCGGCCAGTTGTTCCAGGCTGGTGTCGCGGCGCAGGCCGTCGTCCTCGCACCAGACGCGGCCATCGGCGGCATACAGCGGCTCGACCTCGTCCATGTGGCCGGCATCATAGGCCGCGCCCAGGCGCTGATGGCTGGCCAGGGCGTATTCATCCATCGCTTCGCGGCTGATACCGAAGCGGTGCGCCAGCACCTCCGCGGTCTGGCCCATGGACAGGCCCACCACCGGATCGGTCAGGCCGCGCAGCAGACCGATAACCGGCTTCAGGTGACCGGGGCGCAGCCGCGCCAGCTGCTTTGCCCGCGCGCCCGGGGAGCGCGCCCGCATCCAGCCGCCCAGCCAGGCCACCATGGCATGGCTCCACAGCACCGGGGCATGACTCATGGCCTCGATGCCGCCGGCCAGCACCAGTTCGGAGCGGCCCAGGGCGATGTTGCGCAGGCCGGTGTCCAGTGCCTGCAGCCCGGAGGCGCAGTTGCGCTGCACGGTGAAGGCCGGCACCCGTTCGCCGCAGCCCAGGCGCAGGGCGACCACCCGGGCGATGTTGGCCTCGTCCGGGCCGGGCATGACACAGCCGGCGATGACCTCGTCGAACGTATCCGGCGCAAAGGGCTGGCGCAGCAGCAGGGAACGTCCTGCATGCACCGCCAGATCGGCGGCGGTGAAGGGGCCGGGCG
>PABG01000032.1 GCA_002699185.1 Gammaproteobacteria bacterium
AGCCTGAATGGTGGCGGCGAGGTCGTGATGGGTAACGTTCTGCTGTTGAAAGGCGCCAATACAAAGCAGGTTATCGAAGCTGTTGAGGAGAAAGTCGCATCCTTGCGGAAGACCCTGCCACAAGGCGTCGAAATCGTACCTGTGTACGACCAGGCGGATCTGGTCGATAAGGCGGTGGCCACGGTGACGAAGGCTCTGGCAGAGGCGGCCATCCTGATCGTGATCGTGCTGTTCCTGTTCCTTTGGGATGTCCGGTCGGCCCTCATCGTCGTCTGCTCGATCCCTCTCTCCATGCTGATTGCCGTGATCATGATGCGGTGGTTTGGACTATCGGCAAACCTGCAGTCGCTCGGAGGGCTGGCGATCGGCATCGGAATGATGGTCGATGGATCGATCGTCATGGTCGAAAACATCGTCAGGCATTTGTCCGAGGAGGATCATGCGCGCGAGCCGCTGGTTCATCGCGTCCTCCGCGCGGCTCAAGAAGTGGGCCAGCCCATTTTCTTCGCCGTGCTGATCATCATCGTGGTGTTTTTGCCCCTCTTCACGCTTGAGGGGGTCGAGGGAAAGCTCTTCGGCCCGATGGCCTTCACCGTCGCGTTCGCGATGCTGGGATCGCTTGTGGTGGCCCTGACAATCGTCCCAGTGCTCTGCGCGACCGTGTTCCGCACAACCATGCGCGAGCATGACCACTTCCTCATCCGCTGGCTTAAATCCGGATACCGGCCGCTGCTGCGCTTCGCGCTCGCCCGGCGCATGACGGTCGTGGCGATCGCGGTCCTGACGTTCGTCGCGTCGCTGGCCGTGGTCCCGTTTCTAGGCACGGAGTTCGTGCCCGAACTCGATGAGGGTACAATGAGTATCCGGGTTACCATGAACCCGAGCATCTCGCTCGATCAATCGATCGAGATCGGTAATGCACTGGAGAAGAAACTTCTGAAATATCCGGAAGTCATCTACGTGTTCAGCGGTATTGGCCGGGCCGAAATCGGTGGCGACCCGGAGCCAATCTCGAACAATGAACTGGTGGTCGGCCTCAAGCCACAGGCGGAATGGACAACGGCTGACAACCGCGGAAAACTGATCGAAATCTTCCAGAAGGATCTGAGTGAATATCCGGGCATCCTGCTGAACTTCTCCCAGCCTATTGCGACCCGTGTCGATGAACTCCTTTCCGGAGTCCGCGCCCAACTCGCGATCAAACTGTTCGGCGAGGATCTCGAAGTTCTGCAGGAAAAAGGGCAAGAAATCGAAGCGGTCGTCAAGTCCGTGCCGGGGGCCTCGGATGTGCAAATGGAGCAGATCAGCGGCGAGGCGCAACTCGTCGTCACGGCCGATCGCGAGGCCCTCGCGCGTTACGGGCTCAACGTTGCGCAGGTGATGGACCTGGTTTCGACGGCGATCGGCGGCGAGGCCGTTACCCAGGTGATCGAGGGACAGCGCCGGTTCGACGTCTATGTCCGGATCGCCGAAGCCTTCCGTGACAGTCCGCAGGCGATCGGCAATCTGTGGATTTCGAACGGCGAGACACTTCGGGTCCCTCTGTCCCAGGTTGCCGACATCCGCATTATCCAGGGACCACCGACCGTGAGCCGCGAGAACGCTCAACGGCGGGTGGTCGTCCAGGCGAACGTTCGCGGGCGCGACATGGGCGGTTTCGTGGAGGAGGCCCAGCAGGCGATCGCCCGAACGGTCGATCTGCCTCCCGGGTACTACGTCACCTGGGGCGGCCAGTTCGAAAACCAACAGCGGGCGCAGGCGACGCTGACGGTGGTGGTGCCGCTGTCTCTCGCGATGATCTTTTTGCTGCTCTACATCTCGTTCGGCTCGATCCGGAATGCGTTACTCATCATCCTGAACGTGCCGCTGGCGCTGATCGGCGGAATATTCGCGCTTGCCATTTCCGGCCAGTATCTGAGCGTGCCCTCTTCGATCGGCTTTATTGCGCTGTTCGGCGTCGCGGTGCTAAATGGTGTCGTCATGGTCTCTTATTTCAACAAACTCATGCGGGAGGGCATGCCCGTGGTCGAGGCGGTCGCGGAAGGGTCCATGCTGCGGCTGCGGCCGGTGCTGATGACCGCCACCGTGGCCAGCCTTGGTTTGATCCCACTGCTCCTCGCGACCGGAATTGGATCGGAGGTGCAGCGACCACTCGCTACGGTCGTCGTCGGTGGTCTCATCTCTTCGACGCTGCTGACACTCCTGGTGCTCCCGGCCCTTTATACGTGGTTCCCGATCTATGTGGAGCCTGCGGAAAGCCTCGAAGCTATCCCGGAACAGACACCCGCGGAATGATGGTCGTCCAAGAGAAGAAAGGAATTGGCGATGAAGATGATTGTCGCATACGTGAAGCAACACAGGTTGTCTGAAGTCATTCTGGCACTTCAGGAAATCGAGGATATCAGCGGCGCCAGCATCGGAGAGGTGCAGGGGTTTGGAAGAGGGCGGGCCAAGGATGCCCCGGACCGGATGCAGCGAGATCTGATGTCTTACGTGCCGCGCATTCGCGTCGAGGTGGCCAGCGACGACGCGTTTGTGCCGCAGGTCGTGCAGGCCATTGAGAACGCCGCTCATACCGGACTGCGCGGGGACGGAAAGATCTATGTGCTTAATATCGAGGAGGCAGTGCGGATCAGCACACATGAACGGGAGCCGGGAAGCATCTGATAGCGGAGCCCGCTGATAGCAATTTGCACCTCCCTGAACTGTGGTGGGAATTGGGTAACTGTAACGGCCTGCAGACATCAACGATCGAGAAATGCCCGAAAGTTGGTGATGGCTTGAGGGGCGGCATATCATGGCGTTGTTGAAGCGCCGTCAATTCTCTGACGAGAAAAGGATATGATGGTGTTGTCTAATCGCGGTGGGAGGTTCAAGTCTCTTTTCGGCTCGAGATACGTTTGCCGGGTGCACGGTTGTCTTCGCGATCGGCATCAGCCGCCGCATGATGGAGCTTCGCGGGAGGAGCCTTCAATGTGGACGACGCACTTTGCTGAGCCAGCGGTGCAACCCCATCAACGGAATAGCTCGGCCCACGTCCCGGCAGGGACGTCTCAAGCGTTCAGATCTTGAACGCTATCTTCCAGATTTCATGCTGTGGCTCCTGCGTTTCGGTCAAACAACTCGCCGGTCTTGAGCATCGCATGCATCGTCACCGCCAGTTTTCGGGCTACGGCAACGGCAGCTCGCTTGAAGCCAACCCGCTCCCTAAGCTTGAGGCCCCATGTCCGCAGGGCACTGTCGGCCAAACTGCGGGTCAGGATGACCGTAGCGGCTTCGTAGAGAAGGCCGCGCAAATGACGATCGCCTCGTCGAGATATGTGGCCATCATAGTCGACCTCTCCTGATTGGTAGCGACGGGTTGTCAGACCGAGCCAAGCGCCGACAGAGCGGGACTTCTTGAAGTTGCCGGGGTCCTCAATGGCGGTTGCGAAAGAGGTCGCGGTGATCACACCGACGCCAGGGATCGACATTAAAATCTGACATGCTTGGCTTTGACGTGCAGCTGCAACAAGCTGGCGGCCCATTTCCGCAGCACGCATGCGCATGCTGCGCCACGCTTCCAGCATCGGCAGCACGATGGGAGCAAGTCCTTCCTGATCGACAAGCAGGACGCGGACATTTTTCTCAAACGTGCTCCCCTTGCCTGCGGGAACGAGCAGCCCGAATGTCTTCATGATGCCGCGGATCTGGTTCGAAAGCTCGGTGGTGATCCTGACGAGCCTGGTGCGTGCCGCCACAAGAGTGCGGGTCAGCATGCTTTCGAACCCTTTTACCCGCACCTCGCGGAAGAAGCCCACCTCTGCAAGATGCGCTAAGCCATCGGCGTCGTTCGCATCGGTCTTGTTGGCGGCCATGTCGAGCGCTGCCTTGGCGTGGCGTGCATCAATGCAGATCGCTGGCATCCCCTCTTCTTGCAGCGCATGATAGAACCATACGGACAGAGGCCCGGTCTCGAACACCACGCGTTTTGCGGCGGGTGCCCGCTTGCGGATAAGTTCAGCAATGATCCTTGGATCGGAGGCGCACCTGCCGCGCCAGATGCGCTTTCCTTCACGGCGGATCGACACCGCTGTCTCTTTCATGGACACGTCGAGACCGATATATTCTTCCATGGCTGTTCTCCATCCGATGCTTGGGCCCGGCGTCCAGCCGTGAGCCCGTATTTCCATCCTATCGGGGAACAGCCGCCCTCTAAGAATATGATCAGTTCAGGGTAACTCGCTCCCGCGATTACCCTATGTGGATGCCGCCATCTTCTGGCATCGCAATGTGGCGTCAGGATGAAATCACAGCATAATGCTCGAAAGGACGCATCAACATGGCGCAAGCTACCATCATCGGCCTTGATCTGGCAAAGAACGTTTTCCAAGCTCATGGTGCATCCGAGACCGGTTCGGTCGTTTTCCGCAAGAAGCTCACCCGCAATCAGGTTCTTCCGTTTCTCTCCGAACAACCCACGTGTATTGTTGCCATGGAAGCATGTGCGACAGCACATGACTGGGCGCGGGAGATTGGTAAACTCGGTCATAGTTCGCGTCTAATGCCGCCACAATACGTGAAGCCTTACGTTAAACGCCAGAAAAACGATATGGCTGACGCTGAGGCGATTGCTGAGGCGGCGTCACGCCCGACCATGAGGTTTGTCGAGGTCAAGTCCGAGGATCAACAGGTCAGTGCCATGGCCTATCGGACCCGGCAGATGTTCATTGGCCAGCGCACCCAAACGATCAACGGCTTACGCTCGCATCTGGCCGAGCACGGTGTGATTGCAGCGACAAACAAGTGTGGCCTGAAGAGGCTGTCCGCAATGATCGAAGATGAGACGGTGGCCCTGCCGGATAAAGTCAGGGGAATGGCCCGTGTCTATGTCGATCACATTGCGGGACTGACGGCGCAAATCGCCGAGATGACCGAGGCGATGAAGGCAGTGGCAAAGACGTCAACGGTCGTGAAACGACTACAGACCGTGCCGGGGGTCGGGCTACAGACCGCCATGGCCATAGAAACCTTCGCGCCAGATCCGATGTGTTTCACCCGGGGTCGAGATTTCTCGGCTTGGCTGGGACTGGTGCCCAAACAGAATTCTACGGGCGGCAAAAGCCGTCTTGGAAAGGTCTCGAAGATGGGACAAGTGGACATCCGCAGCCATTTGATACGTGGTGCCATGTCTGTCATCACAGCCGCCACTCGCTTTGGTGTCAAAAAGGGTTCCTGGCTCGAACGCCTTCTTGCACGAAAACCAAAACTCGTGGCGGCGATCACCTTGGCCAATAGAATGGCCCGTGCGATCTGGGCGATGATGACGAAGAACGAGGATTATCGGACCCCCGAGGCGGTGGCGTAGCAGCGATACGCGCAACCGCCGCCCCGGTGTAAGAGAAGTGTGAGGAGGTCACTGAAACTTATGGGAGATTGATCGGCCAGATCCGGACTGGGAAAACCATCTATGTGGCATTGAGCTTTCAGCTCTCGGATATGATTTGGACCCGGTTCGCGCATCACCATACCGGCCCGCGGCCATGAACAGCGCCGCAATAAACAGGCCTTATACATGACCGCACCTGATCACACACTCATAGGTTCAAAATCCCTTGCACTAACGGCGGCATCCATACATGTCGAAAGCTACCATCACGTGTCCTCTTAAGCTTCTTGACTGACGAACAGTTTGACGGTTTCGATAGGGCGTCGGCCCTGGTTGCGGTATCCGAGATGAGGCCGCTCGGTGTTGTAATGCACCAGCCAGGCGTCCAGGTCCGCTTGTAGCGCTTCGACGCTTTCGTAGAACATCTCACGCATCTTCAGGCGGAAGAACTCGTCCAGCACCGTGCCGTTGAAGCGCTCGACAAAGCCGTTCGTCTTCGGCGAACGCACCTTGGTGCGGCGGTGTTCGATCCCGTTCAGCGCCAGGTAGAGCTCATAGGGATGCGTCTCGGTTCCGCAGAACTCGCGGCCATTGTCGGTCAGCGGCGCGCAAGGCTGCTCCCCACTTTCGTAATGCCCCCACGCCTTACCGTATTGCCACTGGAACGCTCCGATGGCTTAAGCCGAGATAGGCCATCAGTTGACGAGGAGTGTTAAATCTCCGGAAATCCCCAACTTCTGCCGCCACCGTGACCGCAACAATGAATGCCCACCGAGCCCGCGCATCAGCAGCACGATCACGACGACCGCCACGGCGATGAAGACGATCATCATGATCGGGCCGAAGAAGAACCAGCCGTGCCATCCACCATTCCACATGTACGGGTCCGTATCCTGGGCCTTGCTGTTGCTGTGCAAGAACCGGGGAGGAAGACAGCAAAGCCATTCCCGCACATATCGAGTACCCGAAGAATCGAGACATGGACTCAGTCCTCACTGTTGCGTTTGTCCAACAGGGAACCCAGCCCGCATATAGCTGACAATCTTCCAGATTTCGTCTTGGGTCAGAATATCCTTAAATGCGGGCATCGCGGTTCCAAAAGCCGCGCCACCGTCAGAGATGGACCAAAGCATGTACGCATCGACTGACATTGGCATCTGAATCATGTAGGCGAGCAATGCAGGAGACGGATTCAGTGAGTTCGCTACTTCACCATCTCCCATGCCTGTCGCCCCATGCTGGACGCCCTGAATCAGGCGATCTGCCAGAGGATGCCATCACAGGCCGCCAGATTGATCCATCATTCGGACCGCGGCAGCCAATACCTGTCGATCAAATATACCGAGCGGCTGGCGGAGGCCGGCATCGACCCTTCCGTTGGCAGCGTCGGTGACTCTTATGACAACGCCCTGGCCGAGAGCATCATCGGCCTGTTCAAGGCCGAGGTCATTAACTTCCTTGGGCCATGGAAGTCCACGGCCAGGGTCGAATGGGAGACGCTGAAATGGGTCGCCTGGTACAACAATGAAAGGCTACACAGCGCCATCCGCTACGTCACTCCAAACGAGGCAGAGGAGGCCTTCTACGCAACCCTGAACGTTCATGATAAAGCTGCCTGAAATTTGAACCTAAAGCTCTCCGGTAAACCCGGGGCGTGTGTGGATGCCCCCGGTTTTGCAAGGATATTTTTCTGACTTCTTCGGCAGCATGGCGCTTCTATCGGTCGTGTGTCAGGCCTCTAGTCGTGGCCTGCGCCACGGGGCCGGTATGCAGTTCGAAGAACAGGGTCCACATCGGTTCAGAGAGCTTTGTGCTCGAGCCCCGGGACTGGTTTTCCCCATCCTGAACATTGAAGTCCTTGCCGCATAGGTCGTCAGTCGATCTCCTTGCCGGGGTCCGATTGACCCCGAGGCGCTTACCGTTTCCCTCCGCCAGGAGGTGAGCGCTCACGCCATCCTGTAATTCTGCTCCCTTGTCATGATCGCCCAGATGATCCGGGCCATCTTGTTTGCCAAGGCGACGGCGGCGACCATGCGGGGCTTTCGTCCAATGAGCCGCCCAAGCCAGTTGTCCGGCATGGCGCCCTTGCGCACGATCCAACGGATCCGGCTCATGGCGCCGACGATCAACAGTTTGCGGATGTCGGTCTGTCCCATTTTGCTGATCCCGCCCAGTCGCGTATTGCCCCCGTCGACCGCTGCCTCGGCACCAAGCCCAGCCAGGCGGCGAAGTTTCTGCCGCTGGAGAAGGCGCGCAGATCGGGCGCGAAGGCCATCACTGCGCCAGCCGTCACTGGCCCAACGCCGGGCACGGTGCACAGACGACGCATCTCGGCATTTTCCTGCGTTGCGTCCTTCAGCTTACGGGTCAGCATTTCGATCTTTTCCGTTAGTAGGTCTGTTCGATACGACGCATGACGCCGCGCTCCTTGAGGAGCTCGACGGCCCGATCTCTCTGCGATATCTCAGTTGCAGCTGCCATGTGACACAACGTCGGTAGTTAACGTCTACTTTCCGACGGTTTGTCACAACTTTGCCTGTGGGAAAAGCAAAAAACTCCGGGCAAGCCGCTTCTGGCCAAAATTGTCTAGCGCCGAACCTACTCCTCGCGGAAGAAATCGACCGGCTTTGCGCCAAGCGCCTCCGCGAGCTTTTCCAGCAAATCCACCGTGGCGGCGTTTTCCGAGCGCTCCACCATCCCGACATAGTTGCGGTTGATCTCCGCACGGTCGGCAAGCTCTTCTTGCGACATGCCTTTTTCGCGTCGCAAGCGCTTCAGATTTCGAGCCACGATCCGCCTCAGCCTCATGGCGAAAGGCAGCCCGAATACCTAGTATAGTGCCACCTAGTATACTAGGTATTTGACAGAGCATCATCAGGAAACCCACTTTCTTGCGGCCAATCCTCCTCGCGCCATGCCCCGAAACGTCACCCTGACGCCATTCTTCCGTGCCGATGGCGATGCCGACCACCGGATCGGTCCCGAGCAGTATATGGCCGGGTTCGAAGATGAGGACGGCGATCCCTGGGGCGTAACCGTGCCGCTCGAACCAGACGACGTCGAATCCGTCGTTCTTGGCCGGATCACGTTCTCGATTTCCATGGAAGTCAACGGAACGCTCATGATCGAAGCCGAAGAAGGAGGCGACGCGGTTAACGAGGCGATCGCAACGTCCGGCCCTCAGGCGCGGCTGCCGTTGGACGAGGTCGTTCGGACCGCGCTCGATCCGGAACTGCTGGTCATGGACGATGACGCCGCCCGCGAGTTACGCGCGCTCCGCAACCGACTCGCGACAGCGCTTCGTCTCGTCGACCAAGCACTCCGCACGACGGAGGAATAGCGCACAACGAACTCGACCGTTGCGCCGTCCCCGAACGGCCACATCAGGTGTCCCGCCGGTTCCACACCAGGAATGCCGCGCCGTCCTCCTCGAACAGCACCGCCCGAATGGGCTCGGGAAAGCTAGGATCGTCGAGCTGGACACTGAGATAGTCCCGCGGCTCCTCGCCGTTGGTCTGCGCCTTCCCGGCGGCGCCGAGCTCGGCCCGGCCGGCATAGACCCGGAAGTCCGGCGCGCCGTCGCTTTTCTTTTGGTCGTTGGCGACGATTCTGGCCTTGACGTTGACCGTCAGGGTCCGGATCGTCCCGGTGTAACCGTCCTTCCTGGCGGTGAAGCTTCCTATGGTCGCCATTGTTCAGGTCTCCTTCAGTTGGGGGGACGATGACGGGCGGGCCTCGTCGAGAGCCTTTCGCGCCCTTTTGAAGCCGGGATCAGCGTTCATGAACGCCTCCAGCATGAACGGGATAAGCTCGGCGACGCCTTCCTTCTGGCCGTAAGCGCGCCGGTAGACTTCGGCGTAGTCGTTGAGCGCGGCCTTGAGTTCGGCGCTTGCGGTGAAGGTGACCTTGACCGCCTCGCGATCCGGGAGCTTGTTGAGTTTGAGCGTCATGGGCGTCTCCTCATCCGCGATAGGGCCGCAGCACCATGTCCTTGTTGACAATGATGCGCAGCGGCCAGCCGGGTCGGATGGTGATGGTGGGCTGAATGTTCAGATTGCGTTCGGTGAGGCGCTGGCCGGCCTGGTTGGCGCTGTCCTGGGTCGATTCCCGGATCGCCGCGACGAGATCGCTTTCCTGGTCGCCGAAAGTCAGCTCGGTCGACACGCCGAGCAGCGTCGAGAGCGCGATGCCTTTCAAGAGCCGCCAGGTGTGGAAATTGACCTCGTCCTCAAGGCCGGCATAGCCGGCCGTGTCGGTCGCCGGCAGATTCTCGATCACGATGGAGGACCCATCAGGCATGATGATGCGCTGCCAGACGACGAGCGCGCGCTCCTGACCGAAGGCGACCACGCTGTCATAGGTCC
This sequence comes from Gammaproteobacteria bacterium, assembly GCA_002699185.1. Classification (GTDB taxonomy): domain Bacteria; phylum Pseudomonadota; class Gammaproteobacteria; order Thiohalobacterales; family Thiohalobacteraceae; genus Thiohalobacter. Next base: position 9,733 of record PABG01000032.1, read on the forward strand.
CGATCATGCGGGAGCCCTGGGGAATCAGGAGGTACGCCCCCGATACGGAGTCATAGAGGTTCTCCGTGACCTGCGCGACAACCCGGCCCGGCAGGTCGGAGTTGATGCCGGTGACGAGGCTTGCCGAGATGATGGTGCCCGCCATCACCTGATAGGGAGAGGCCGGGTCTTGCAGCGTGTACGGATTGTAGATTTTGGCGTCGATACCCTGGTTCAGGAAATCGAGCTTGCGGCCTTGCAGGTTCTGATCGTTCCGGAGATCGAGTTCGAGTTGTCCGCCGGTTTCGCCGGCGCGCGCGACATCAAAGGGATTGCGATCGGTGGGGGCGGTTCCTAGCGCAACGGGCATTCCCGCTCCCGCAACATCTGGCTGAATAGCACCACCCGCGCGGGAGGTGAGTTGGAAGAAAACGCCCGACTCCCTGCCCTGCTGCGCCATGCGTGCCTGGCGGATACGTTCGGCACGCGCCGCGTCATCTTCCGGGCTCGGCCGGAACGGCAGATTCGGCGTCCGCTCGATGCCGAGGCCGCGTTCCGTCTCCAGAACGGCGCCGCCAAGGTCGCCCGGCAAGGGTGGTCCCAATTCCACCGGCGGTTTGGGCAGGTCGCCGTAATTGCGCGGCAAGGCTTCCAGGCCTTCGGGCGTCGGATTGTTGTCGGTCCGGTAAAGCTCGCGCCCCGTGCCGCCGCGGTCGAAGAGGCGCGGCGGGTCGAGCGCGAAGATGGTCGCGCCGAAGATCAGGAGCAGCCCCGTGCCGGAGAGCAGCATGAGCACACGCCGGTTGATCCGCGTGACCGGACGGGGCTTGGCACGCAACGCCAGCTCTTCCAGATCGACCTTCGGGCCGGCGGGTTCGGGCGCATCGGGAGCCGCCGGGTCGTCTTGACGTTCCGCTGTCATCGACGATCTCCGGCCTCGAACATGCCGGTGCCACTGGCACCGACCGAGCTGGTTTGCGCACGATGCGAGGTAGCCGGACGTCCGTCGGTGCGGGTGATGCGAACGACCTGCTGTGGATCCTCGCCGAGGCGAAGCTCGGCGGCGGCAAAGAGGCGGTCAACGATGTAGTAGCGGCCGCGGACACGGTAATTGACGAGCTGGTTCTCGCTGTCCGGACCGACGACGAAAAGCGGCGGCGCCTCGCCCTGATCGAGCCGAGCCGGGAACTGGATATAAGCCTTATGAGTATCATCGAAGACCCGCACCGGCCGCCATGGCGGATTGTCGCCGCTGACGGCGTAGCGGAACCGCAGCTTGTCGATCTCGAGGCCCCGATCGACGACCTGCCCGGCGATTTCTTCGGCAACGGCATTCCGGCGCTGGAGGGCAAGAAGCTCATCGTGCGGATAGGCCCAGGAGACCGAGGCCATATAGGTCTCCGGCGTGCTGGTCAGCTCCAGATGATAGGCGCGCCGGTCGGTGATGATGACGAGATTGGTCCTGAGAGCGTCCTTGATCGGCTTCACCAGCACATGGGCGCGGGCATTCTTGCCCGAACCGCTCACGATGTCACCGATTACCCAACGCACGGTGTCGCCAGCGGAGACGGCGACGATCTCTTCGCCCGCCTGGAGTGCGATGTCGCTGACTTGCTCGGGCGCCGTATAGAGCTGGTAGAGCGCACCCTCCGAATAGGGATAGACCTGAATCGCGTTGATGTAGCCGTCCGCGCTCGGCTCGACCGCCGCTGCGGAATTAGCGTCCACCACGCGTTCCTCGGGCGGTCGTTGGTCTTCTGCGCGCGCCACCCGCTCGCCCGGCGCGGCCTTCAACTGACCCGGTAGAGGCAGCGGCTCAGGCACGGTAACGACCTGGACGGGACGTGGCGGTTCGGCCGTCAGAGCAGCCGCGGTGAAATTCTCCGTATCGTAGCTGATCTCGGGCGGCGGCTGCTTGGTCGCGCAGCCCGCAAGCAGACCGGACAGTGCCAGAACAAGGATTGCCTTCATTGGTTGTCTCCCGAGATGAGGTCGCGGCTCCAATTGAGCGCGTGGACATAGATGCCGAGCGGGTTCTTCCTGAGCGCTTCCTCGGTACGAGGGCGCTGGAGAACGATGGAAAGGACGGCGGTGTAGCGGGTGGTGCCGGCGAGCGTGCCATTCTCGTATGCCTGCTCGCGCCAGCGCACATCGAAGCTGTCGCCAGACGAGCGCACCACGCTGGTCACCTCGACGGTGACGGTGCGTTGGCCGACCCTGGAGAACGGATCGTTCTCGCGGGCGTATTCGTTGAGCGTGTTGGCTGCTTGCACCGTGGCGTAGTCGTAAGCCCGCAGCCAGTTCTGGCGGACGATGATCGGATCGATCGCGAGCGAACGGACATTCTCGATAAAGCGCGCCAGATGGTAAGCGATCTGGGCGTCGGTCGGCTCATAGGCGGCGATCGCAGGCCCAACGGCGCGTGTCTCACCCAGCGTATCGATCTCGACCACATAGGGCGTGATGGTGCTGCGCCCGGCCTGCCAGATCACCCCGCCCGAAAGGCCCATCGCGAGCGCGAGGCAGCCAAAGGCCATCCATCGCCAATTGCGCGCCTGAACACGAGCCGAGCCGATGCGCTCGTCCCAGACCTGGGCCGCCTTCTGATAGGGCGTCACGGGTTCGGGCGTCTGGCCATAGGCCGTGGTGGTGCGTTTGAACATCAATCGTCATCCCTCAATCTGGGGTTCTCGCCGGAGGCCGGCCGATCGCCATCGCGGACGGTATGGGCGGCAATCGTCACGCCCTCGCGCAGGCGCTGGTCGCGACGCAGCTTCTGCGCCCAGTCCGGCGCGCCGCTCGCAGCGGTCATGGCTGAAGATGCATCCGTTCCGCTTGGGCGCGAGCCACCGGTGGTGGTGAATGCGCCCCGCTGGCCGTCCGAGAAGGCCTGCCGGACCCCCGATGTCGCCCGCTCGGCGACGGTGCGAACACCGTGGCCAACGGCGCCTGCCCCGGCGCGGGCAACACCCGCAGCACCGGTCGCGACACCCGCCGCGCCGGACGCGCCCAAGGCCGCGCGGCCAAGGCCATAGGCACCGCTCGCCCCACCCGCCATGGAGGATGCCGCGCGGGTCGCCCCGCCCGCGCCGGCACCGAGCGCGCGTGCCCCGTCCATGGCGGCACTGGCTCCTGCGGCACCGCCAATGGCGAGACCGGCAACCGATCCGACGGCGGCGCCAGCGCCAAGCTGCGGCGCGCCGGAGACCAGCCCGGCGGCGATACCGGGGCCGAAGATGCCGAGCATGAAGATCGAAAGCGCGCCCAGGACAGTGGCGGCGGCTTGCTCCAGGGTGATGTCACCGCCGGCAAAGGAGGCGGCGAAGGCGCCAAACAAAGTCGAGCCAATGCCAACGATGACGGCGAGCACCATTAGCTTGATGCCGGCGGCGATCACGTTCCCGAGCACGCGCTCGGCGAGGAACGCGGTCTTGTTCCAAAGCGCGAAAGGCACCAGCACAAAGCCGGCGAGTGTCGTCAACTTGAACTCCAGGATGGTGATGAAGAGCTGGATCGCTAGGATGAAGAAGGCGAGCAGCACGACGATCCACGCGAACATCAGAACCGCGATGGTGACGAAGTTCTCGAAGAAAGCGATTGGCCCGATCAGATCGCTGACCTCCGACAAAAGCGGCTCGGCGGCGTCGAAGCCGGTCGCCGCGACGAAGCCCGGCCGCATCAGATCCGCGGCGGTGATCGGCGAGCCGGTGGCGCGCAGGCCGAGCCCGGCGAAGCTGTCGAAGATGATCGTTGCCAGCGCGGCGAAGTTGTTCAGGATGAAGGCGAAGGCGCCGACATAAAGCACCTTCCTGATGAGCGCCGGGATCACCGACTTGTCGTCCGCCATGGCCCAGAACAGGCCGGCCAGCGTGATATCGATCCCGATCAGGATAGTGGTCAGGAATGCGACGTCCGGCCCCAGCAACCCGAAGCCGGAATCGATATAGGTCACGAATGTGCTCGTGAACTGATCGATGACGTTGAGGTCGTCCATCGCCGTCCTGCCCCCTAACGCCGCGTGTAGGCGGAGCCGTCGCCGAGGAAACGTTCGAACCGGGCCCGGCCTTGCTCTCGGGCGGCGACTACGCGGGCGCTCTGCAGCGCGTCGGCGCGCGCCGACGCTGCGAGCAACGTCTGAAGCTGCATGGATTGCTTGGTGGCAAGCGCGGTCAGCTGGTTGCCGGCCTGCACTGCCTGGAGATTGCCCACGGCGCCTTGGCTCTCGGTCACGAGGCGGTCGAGCACGACGGCATCGGTGCGGACCAGGCCGACCACCTCGGCCTGGACCTCCAGGCTGTGCTTGAAACCTTCGCGGGCCAGTTTCCAGGCCTCCTGCGCGTCCTGAACGATCCGCGAGGGGGAGACGGAGGATGCGTATTGCTCCGGGAAAAGCCGACGGTATTCGCTGTCGATGGCGCTCACTTGGTAGGCGATGCCTTGCGCGTTCTGGATGAGCGCATCGACGCGGGTCAGCGAGGCTCGCAGGTTCGCCGCGACCGATGTGGGCAGGCTCGCCAGGTTCCGCGCCTGGTTGATCAGCATCTGCGCCTCGTTGGCGAGCTGATTGACCTGATTGTTGATCTGGATGAGCGCGCGGACCGCCTGCAACAGATTCTGGCTGTAGTTGGCCGGATCAAACACCGTGATCGCGTAAGCCGGTGGCGCCGTCACGCTCGCGCTTGAAAGGCCAAATGCCAAGGCGGCACACGCTGAGAGAAGTCTGTTTCTGAGAGTCATCTGCCCTAGTCCTCCGTATCGCCCCACGTCCAGTCGGCCCGGCCGCGGGCCAGGATTTCAACGCGGTAGTGGTAGGTGTTGAATTCGCTGATGGCGTAGACGGCGGCATCAAATGGCCGGACGCGGCCTTGGCCGAAACCGTCATAGACGCCGTAGAAGTAGCCGGCGGCGTAGCTGTCACCGAAGCCGTAGCCGTCGGCGAAGTCGAGCGCGACGCCGCCATAGGCGACCTCGCCGATCTCCGCATTGCCGATGCGGGCGTGGCACCCCGGCAGGGTCACCGAGGCCGCACCGCCGTATGGTCGCCGCAGCAAAATATCACCACCGGGTTGGCTGGTGGATGCGATCTCCGGCGCGGCCTGTTCACCACAATGACCGCTTGTCGAAACGATGCGGATTTCGTCCGTGTCGGGATGGAGGGGAATGCACAGCGCACCGCTCGCGCGCGCCGCGTCAGCATCAAGCCATTGCACGATCGTCTGACGGGCGTCGCGCTGTCCCCAGACATGCCGCCAGGATGCGGCACAGGACCGATCGACCGAGAGAGTCGCGTCGCCCTGACGGGTCAAGACGTTGAGATAGAGGCTGGGGCAGCCGTCGTCGCGCCAGCAGGCCGGCCAGCCCGCGGCTGACATTGCCGGAGCGGGCAAGGCAATCAGTCCGGCGAATACCATCGCCGCGGCCGTTTCACGCGGTTGTTTCATTTCCGGTCTCCTTATAGTCTTGATGACTCTCGAAGAGCAGCTCGGCAGCCCAGTCGAGGCCTTTGGCGCGCAACCAGCTATCCGCGAACTCCTCTTCGCCGTGGGCGGCGATCAGCTCGTCCATGAGCGCGTGGTCCGGCTTGGTGCTGCTACCGACAAGAGCGAGGGCGACGGGTCCGAGGCCGAGCTCGAACAGGCGGTTGCCTTGGCGCGACTGGTAGTAGTAGTCGCGCTTGGGCACGGCCCGCGCGATAATCTCGATCTGCCGGTCGTTGAGCCCGAACGCCTCGTAGACGGCCTTCGCCTGCGGCTCTACCGCGCGATCGTTGGGCAGGAAGATGCGGCTCGGACAGCTCTCGATGATCGCCGGCGCGATGGAACTGCCGGCAATGTCCGACAGGCCTTGCGTCGCGAACACGACCGAGACGTTCTGCTTGCGCAGCGTCTTCAACCATTCGCGGATGCGCGCGGCGAAGGCCGGGTTGTCGAGGAAAAGCCAGGCCTCGTCGAGAATGAGCAGCGACGGCCGTCCATCAAAACGCGCCTCGAGCCGGTGGAAGAGATAGGTCAGCACCGGGAGTACGGCACCGGCCTCGTGCATCAGCTCTTCCATTTCGAAGCACTGGACGGCGCCGAGCGTCAGGCGGTCGTCGGCGGCGTCGAGCAGCCGCCCGTAGGGACCTTCCAGGGTGTAGGGCTGAAGCGCCTGCCGCAGTTCGCTGCGTTGCAGAAGCGTCGCGAGACCTGTCAACGTGCGCTCAGGCCGCGGCGCGGCCGCAAGGTTCGAGAGCGCCGACCACACTGCGTCCTTGACCTCCGGCGTCACCGCGACGCCTTCATGGACCAAGAGCCCGAGCACCCAGTCCTGTGCGAAGGACCGCTCCGCCGTCAGGTCGATCCTGGCCAACGGCTGAAATGCGAAGGAGGCTTCTGCGCCGAGATCAAAATAACGCCCACCCATGCCAAGGACGGCGGCGCGTGCGGACCCGCCCTTGTCGAAGAGCGTGAGCTGAGCGCCCGCATAGCGGCGGAACTGAAGCGCGAGCAGCGAGAGCAAGACTGATTTGCCCGCCCCGGTCGGGCCGACAACGAGCGTATGGCCGACATCGCCGATATGGGTGACGAGCCGGAACGGCGTGGTGCCGTTCGTCCGCACCGTGATAAGTGGTGGTCCGTTGAGATGCTCGTTGCGCGCGGGTCCCGCCCAAGCCGCCGAGAGCGGCATCAGGTGGGTCAGGTTCAGGGTGTTGACCGGCGCTTGCCGGACGTTGGCGTAGACGTGGCCGGGTAAGGACGAGAGCCAGGCTTCGACGGCATTCGCGCTCTCTTCGATGGTGGCGAAGCCGCGCCCGTCGATCGCCCGCTGTACCGCACGAACCTTCTCGCGAACAGTGGCGATCTCCTCATCCCACACGACAACCGTCGTGGTGACATAACCGTAGGCGACGAGGTCCTGGCCAAGCTCCTGGAGCGCGGCATCGGCGTCGGCGGCCTTGTTGTCGGCGTCGGTATCGACCAGCACCGACTGCTCGTTGGTCATCACCTCCTTGACGATGGCGGCGATCGACTTGCGCTTAGCGAACCACTGCCGGCGGTGGCGGCGGATCACCTTCTCGGCCGCCGCCTTGTCGAGCGGGACGAACCGCGTCATCCAGCGATACTCGAAACCGAGATGATTGAGGGCATTGAGGAGGCCGGGGGTGGTCGAACCCGGAAAGCCGAGTACCGTCAGGGTACGAAGGTGGGCGTCGCCCAGCATCGGCGCCAACCCCCCGGTCAGTGACGTGTCGACCAGGATAGCGTCGAGATAGGCAGGGACCTCCGGCGCCGCGATCGGATGCCGTCTGCTCGAAATACAGTCATGCAGATAGGTCAGAGTCTCGTCGTCGGAGAGCGGCGCCATCTCGGGCATGAGCTGCCCCAGAAGATCGAGCGCCCTGTCGGTCTGTTGGACGAAGGCGTCGAGGTGGTCGCGATAATCGAGCCCGCGTTTCTCGCCCGCATCCTCGATCAGGAGCTGCTCGGCCCGTCCGACAGTCTCGGCGGGCGGCAGATAGACGAAGGTCAGCAGATAGGCGCTCTCAAAGAGCGCGCCCGCTCTTTCGAAATCGGCCCGCCGTTCCTCGTCGACCAGGCGAGAGATCGGATCCGGGAAGATCGAGGCTGGATAGTCGCGCGCGGCATGCCGCTCGGCCTCGAAGAACAGCGCCCAGCCGGACCCGAAGCGGCGCAGCACATTGTTGATGCGCGCACAGGTCGCGACGAGCTCGGCCTCGGTCGCGCTTTCGAGGTCCGGGCCGCGGAAGCGCGCCGAGCGCTGAAAGCTGCCGTCCTTGTTGAGGATGATGCCTGGCGCAACAAGACAAGCCCAGGGCAGATAGTCGGCGAGCAATGCCGGCCGCTTCCGATATTCCGCCAGGTTCAACATGCGAGGTGCCCCTTGTGGCGGATATGGCGGACCAGCACCTCTATAAAGGCCGGGTCCTTACGGGCCGCATAGACGGCGGCCGAATGGCCAGCGATCCAGACAACAATCCCTGCGAGCCAAAGCTGGAGACCGAGCCCAAGCGCAGCGGCGAGCGTACCGTTGATGATCGCGACCGTGCGCGGCGCGCCGCCCAACAGGATCGGTTCGGTCAGCGCGCGGTGGAGCGGGATCTCGAAACCTTCGACGCTTCTGACTGAGTCAATCATGCGATGAGCGCCCCGCCGCCGAAGGAGAAGAACGACAGGAAGAAACTCGTCGCCGCGAAAGCGATGGAAAGACCGAACACGATCTGGATCAGCCGGCGAAAGCCGCCCGAGGTCTCGCCGAAGGCGAGCGACAGGCCGGTAATGACAATGATAATGACGGCGACGATTCGCGCGACCGGCCCCTCAATCGATGCGAGGATAGAGGTCAGCGGCGCCTCCCACGGCATGCCCGAACCGGCTGCGTGGGCCGGATCGGCCAAGGCGAGAGCGATGCCAATGGCGACGCCTGCAAGCGCGACGTGACACCATGGGGAGCGGGCGGTGAGATCGGGGGCGAAGGGGGTCATGGGGTCTCCTCTGGTCTGGCCGATGGCACGAGATGGACGGGGATGAGGGGGGTCAGGCGGTAGTCGCCGTCGGCGGTCAGGCCCTCGAGCGCGGCGACGGTTTCGACGCGGCGGCCCGAGCCACGGCCTTTTAGGAACACGACAATGTCGATGGCGTCCGCGATCAGTCGGCGCGGCACGGTGACGACCGCTTCCTGGATGAGCTGTTCGAGCCGATAGAGCCCGGCATGGGCTGAGTTAGCGTGGAGCGTCGTGATCCCGCCCGGATGGCCGGTGTTCCAGGCCTTCAACATGTCGAGGGCTTCGGCGCCGCGGACCTCACCGACAATGATGCGGTCGGGTCGCAAACGAAGCGTCGAACGCACCAGATCGCCGAGCGAGGCCACGCCGGGCTTGGTCCGGAGGCTGACGCAATCCTCGGCGGCGCAATAGAGTTCGCGCGTATCCTCGATCAGGATCACGCGGTCGCCGCCAGCGGCGACCTCCGCGAGAAGCGCATTGACGAGCGTCGTCTTGCCGGAGCTCGTGCCGCCTACCACGACGATGTTTTTGGTCGACGCGATGGCTTCGGCCAGCGCTTTCGCCTGAAGCGGCGTCATGATGCGCGCCTCGACATAGTCGTCGAGCCGGTAGAGCACATGCGCCGGCTTGCGGATCGCAAAGCACGGGGCGGGCGACACCGGCGGCAGGAGCCCTTCGAAGCGCTCGCCGGTCTCCGGCAGTTCGGCCGAGACGACCGGCCGCTCGCGATGGCATTCCTGGCCGATATGGCTGGCGACAAGCCGGATGATTCTTTCGGTCTCGGCGCCGCCAAGCGCCTCCCCGGTATGGATCCGCCCCTCACCGTGGCGATCGATCCAGAGCCGTCCATCGGGATTGACCATCACCTCGATCACCGCGGGATCGGCAAGCGCCGTGGCGATCGCCGGCCCCATGGCTGTCCTGAGCATCGTCCGCTGGCGGTCGATCGTCGTCGGGTTGAAACGGTCACTCATCGACGGCGCCCCCATTTACGCTGCCTTCGCCCTGGGAAGCGGTTTCTCTTACTGCCCGCAAAGCGTCGACCTCCTCTTGCGTAAAGAAATCGCCTTCATCCGCGCTCACCTCTTCGAGCACGTCGCGGATCATGTTCTTGCCGCCCGCGAGCCGGCGTCCGAGCTGGCTGATGAAGTATTCGAAACGCTCCTTGCCGAGCGCGCGGGCGGCGTCCTGATCCGCGTTCGGCAGCGGCGGCGTCACGGTCAGGAAAAAGCGGATGAAGAGCGCCAGCGTCTCGGTCGTGATACCGAGGTTGCGCTCCAGCCGGTCATATTGCCGGGTCATCCGATCGAGACGCCGGATCAGCGCCCCGTCGCGCTGGTCGTCGAACTCCTTGGAGAAGAAACCCATCAGCGCCGCCTCGACCACTGCGGCCTTGGTGACGCCGGGGCGCTTGGCGGCGATCTCGACCTTGTCGAAGAGCTCGTCGGCAACGTGGACGTTGAGGCGGGGTTTCATGGGCGCTGTCCTCTAGAAGCTCGGCATCAGGTCGTCGTCGGCCTGGTCGCCAATGCCGGTGTTCATGGCGTGTGCTCGGCGAACGGCCGCGGTATTGCGGGCGAGCCGATCCATGCGTTTGGCGTCGGTGGGATCGAATTCGTCGTCGAGGAGCCCGGCGTCCGGCGCGCGTTCGGGTTCAGTCTTGGCGGGCGCCTCATCGGGCAGTGCGGGATGGCGCTTCAGCCTGCCCTCTTCCTCGACGCCGGAGACGAGCTCGGACCAGGGTTTGACGAGATCGGCGTGGGCTGTCCGCACCTGTCCCGACCAGTCGTCGGTGCGGGGCTGCGGACGGTCCGCATAGGGACCATCGCGCGTGAGGCGCGGCGGTGAGCAAACCCTTCCCGAGAAGTTGGCGTCCTCGAAATACCGCAACTTCTTGGCGCGGATCGGCGGTTGACCGGAGACCATGACGATCTCCTCACCCGCCGGCAGTTGCATCACTTCGCCCGGCGTCAGAAGCGGGCGAGCCGTCTCTTGGCGCGACACCATGACGTGCGCCAGCCACGGCGCGAGCCGGTGGCCGGCATAGTTCCGCTGCGCCCGAAGCTCGGTCGCGGTGCCGAGCGAGTCGGAGATCCGCTTGGCCGTGCGCTCATCGTTCGAGGCAAAAGCGACCCGGACATGGCAGTTGTCGAGGATCGCGTTGTTCTGCCCGTAGGCTTTTTCGATCTGGTTGAGCGATTGGGCGATGAGAAAGGCGCGCACGCCGTAGCCGGCCATGAAAGCGAGCGCGGACTCGAAGAAGTCGAGCCGCCCCAGCGCCGGGAACTCGTCGAGCATCATCAGGAGCTGGTGCCGATGTCGCCCGTCCATCTGACCCTCCAACTGCTCCGTCAGTCGGCGGCCGATCTGGTTCAAGACGAGTCGCACCAGCGGCTTCGTGCGAGAGAGGTCCGAGGGCGGAATGACGAGATAGAGCGAGACCGGACGCGCGGCATTCATCAGGTCGGCGATGCGCCAGTCGCACGCGCTCGTGGTTTCGGCCACCGTCGGATCGCGATAAAGTCCAAGGAAGGACATGGCCGTTGAGAGAACGCCGGAACGCTCGTTTTCCGCCTTGTTGAGCACCTCCCGCGCGACCTGGGCGACGACCGGATGAACCCTCGGCGCGGCGTCCGTACCAAGATGGTTGGTGCTCATCATCACCCGCAGCGTCCGCTCGAAGGAGCG
>PABG01000033.1 GCA_002699185.1 Gammaproteobacteria bacterium
CGGCCTGGTCGCGGTCCGGCTCACCCTGCACCCGGATACGCAGCGGCAGGCGCGCGCGGTCGCGCAACTCGGCCAGACTGCCGATCGCCAGCAGGCGACCACGGCCGAGGATGGCGGCGCGGTCGATGTGCGCCTCCACGCCCGGCAGTACGTGCGAGGAGATCAGGATGGAGACACCCTGGCCACGCAGATCGTCGATCATGCGGTAGAACTCGCGCGTGACCTGCGGATCGAGCCCGGCGGTCGGCTCATCCAGCAGCAGCAGCCGCGGCGCGCCCAGCAGCGCCTGCGCCAGGCCGATGCGCTGGCGCATGCCCTTGGAATAGGTGCGGATACGCCGATCGGCGGCCGCGGACAGGCCCACCCGCTCCAGCAGTTCATCGACCGCATCCAGCGCCGCGCCCTTGAGCCGGGCGAAATAGCGCAGTACCTCACGCCCGGTGAGCTGGGGATAGAAACTGACGTTCTCCGGCAGATAGCCGAGCGCGCGGCGCAGGCGGTCACTGGCATGCCCGATCGGGCTCTCGCCCAACACCCGGATATCGCCCTGTGTCGGTGCAATCACGCCCAGCACCAGTTTCATGCTGGTGGTCTTGCCGGCACCGTTGTGGCCGAGCAGGCCCAGCACCTCGCCCGGCTGCACCGCGAACGACAGGCCGTCCAGCGCCTTGAAGCCGGCGTAGTCCTTGCTGACGTTGGCGAATTCCAGCGGCGCGGTCATGCGGTTGCTTCCGGCAGTGACGCTGGGAACGCAGAGGACGCGGAGTCGCAGAGACGCAGAGAAACACATGGAATATTCATCATGTCTCCGCGCCTTTGCGTCTCTGCGTCCTCTGCGTTGTTGCCGCACCCGTTCGCGCGTCCTCTGGCGGGCGCATCAACGGATGGCTGTCGCGCACGCCCTGGGGCTTGAACACCGGAAACTGGCGCTGGACCCAGCGCAGGGTTTCGATGGCGGGGCTGCTCATCAGCACCCGCGCCATGGGGTAGCGCCACAGCAGCTTGTCCACGGCGTCGTTGGGCTCGTAGGGACGATCGCCGATGCCGTCGGCATTCATGTCCCAGCCGAGATAATCGCTCCAGTAGTTGCCCCGCCCCCCGTCGGACCATTCCTGCTCGCGGGTGGCGACGTATTTCACCTGCACCCGGTTGCGAATGAAGGCGTTGCTGTGAATGGCGTTGTTCTCGGAACCGGCGGTGAGGTGAATACCGATATCGGCGTCTTCAAGCACATTGCCGGTGATCTGATTGTACTGGGCGTTGTAGATGAACAGCGCCTTGCCGTCGGCCCCGGCAATGTCGTCGCCCCCGGTGACGAAGGCCCGCCCGGTGCGGGTACCCTTGACATGATTGCCGCTGATACGGCTGTCCACGATGTAATTCATCAGAATCCCGTAATTGAGGTCGTTCTCCGAGACATTGCCCCTGACCTCCAGGTGCTTGGACTGCATCAGGGCATAGCCGGTGCGCGTGTTGCGGGTATGATTGCCGATGACCTCGTTGTTGTAGGAATACATGTAGTGGATACCGTAGCGCAGGTCCTGCATGTAATTGCCTTCCAGCCGATTGTACTGGCTGGTGTCGATGTAGATGCCGTCACGCGTGCCGCTGATGCGGTTGCCGCGGACCAGGCCGTCATGGACGGCGAACAGGTGTATGCCGTTGCCGTTATCCTGGGAACGCAGCTGCGGCGCACCCTGGACGCGGTTATCGATCACCTCGGGCGCACGGCAGCCATCGAGCCAGAGCCCGAAGGCGTTATTGTCGAACCGGTTGTCGATCACCCGCAGATTCCCGGCACTCTTCTCGGCGAAGATACCGGCATTCATGTCGGTGAGATTCTTGCCGGAGTTGCGGATGGTCAGTCCCCGGATCGTGACGCCCGGCGCCCTGACGCGGATCACGTCGCCGCTGCCATCACCGTCCAGGACCGCTCCGCCCGCTCCTTTCAGGGTCAGCGCCCTGGTAATGACCAGATTGCCGATATAGGTGCCGGCGGGGACCTCGATCACCGCGCCCGCAGCGGCCGCGTCCACGCGCTGCTGCAGGGTGTGCATGGGCTGGGCGAACGCGGGCATCACGCTCAGTATCAGCGCAAGACACAAGGACCATGAATGAAGACAAGGCGAACCGAGCAAGAAATCACCTGGCGCGATAACGTCATCCCGGCGCATACCGGATCCAGAGACCGCTGCGGCCAATGGATTCCGGCCTTCGCCGGAATGACGAGAATGGAGTCGGACCGAGCTGTCGGGTTAGGCCCTGCGGGCTAAACCGATCCGCCGGACAACAGCATGGCGGTTATGCCTTCATGCCGGCTCGACAAACATCCGCCCGCGCATCTCCATGTGCAGCGCATGGCAGAACCACTGGCAGTAGTACCAATGCACGCCGGGCTTGTCCGCGGTGAAGGTCACCGAGGCGGTCTGCTGCGGCCCGATCTCCATGGCGATGCCGTGATTGATCACGGTAAAGCCGTGGGTGAGATCCTCGATCTTGTCCACGTTGGTAATGGTCACGGTCACCTCGTCGCCCTGCCTGACGGTAAACTCGTTGAGACCGAAGTTGGGCGCAGCCGAGGTCATGTAGACCCGCACCTTGCTGCCGTCGCGGATTACCTTGTTGTCCTTCTCCAGGGTGATGCCGTCCTTCTTCGCCCGCTCCAGGCTGGGTGCGAACATGGGATCGTCACGATCCCAGAGCTTCTTGGTGCGGATCTTGCTCCGGTGCACGATGATGCAGTCGTGCGGCTCGGCGAAGGCGGGGCCGTCATGCACCAGCTTCATCTCGTCGCCCGAGATGTCGATCAGCTGGTCGTTCTCGGCGCGCAGCGGCCCCACGGGCAGGAACCGGTCCTTGGAGAACTTGCACAGCGACATCAGCCATTTGCCGTCAGCCTCGTTGGTCTCGCCCATGCTGGTGTGGTTGTGGCCGGGCTGGTAGTGCACGTCCAGCTTCTGACGGATGTAATTGACCTCCTCGCCCTGGTAGGCGCGGATGGCGTCATCGACGTTCCACTTGGCGATCTGGCTGTCGATGAACAGGGTGGTATAGGCGTTGCCGCGGCCGTCGAAGGCGGTGTGCAGCGGCCCGAGACCCAGTTCCGGTTCCGCCACCACCACGTCGCGCTCCTCATTGAGCTTGCCGGCGAACAGGTCGTCCAGCTTGTCGATGCTGATCACGGTCACCGTCGGCGAGAGCTTGCCATTGGCCACGAAGTATTTGCCGTCGGGCGAGGTGTTCAGACCGTGCGGGCTCTTGGGAGTCGGGATGTAGGCGGTCAGCTTCGAGCCGTGGCGGCCGTCGACCACCGGCACGTCCGAGTCGCCCAGAGTGATGAAATCGCCGTTCTTCACCGCCGCCTCGATGCGCGGGATATTGAACACCACCACCCAGTCGCGCTCGTTGCGCATGGTCTCGGGCAGGGTGAAACCTTCCTCGGAGTTGTAGCAGGTTGAGGCCGCGTAGGTGCCCTTGTAGTCGGCATCGGTGTTGTCCAGGTTGCCGTCGACGATGACCTGCCAGGCCACCTCCATGGTTTCGGCGTCCACAGCATTGAACATGGTGTAGTACTTGTCGTTGTCCAGCATGTTGCTCCCGTCATTGGGGTGCGGCATGCGGAACTCGGCATTGCAGAACACATACTTGGTCTTGGGCGCCTTCTGCGGCCGCAGGCCGTGGATGGCCTGGACATTGGGGATGGTGGTGATCTTGTCGGTCTTCATCACGTCGCAGCGGATGCGCGCCACGCGGGTGTTGGCCTTGTCGTTGATCCAGACATACCTGCCGTCGTAGGTGCCGTTGGTGAAACTCATGTGCGGGTGGTGGGTATCGCCGTTCAGCGGCGCGTTCTCACCCAGGATGGCCTTGGACTCGTTGGTCATGCCCCAGCCGGTGGCGCCGCAGTAGTTGAACACCGGGATGCGCATCAGTTCACGCATGGACGGAATGCCGATTATACGAACCTCGCCCGACTGGCCGCCGCTCCAGAAGCCGTAGTACTCATCCAGCTCGCCCGGACCGACGTGCGCCGGGTTGGACTCGGCCGCCTCTGCCGGCCGGAAACTCAGCGAGCCCATGCTCATGCCGGCCGCGCCGGCGGCCGCCGCACCCAGGAAACCGCGCCGGGTAAGGCCAAAATGATCCGAATTGCTGCTCATCGTCGCACCTCCATCATGGTGTGTTTTTGTTGACTCACTGCGAGCCGGTCGTGGACCCGGCCGGCTCGATCTCCAGGGGCAGCCCGCCCGGGCCGCCACCCTTCTGCTCCTCTCCCCGCTGCTGACGCTGGCGCCGGGCGGCGCGTTCGCGCTTCTTGCGCTTCTCGATCAGCGGCGGGCACTTGTGGTTGTCCCAGTAGGTGATCTGACAGTCCATGCAGAAATGGCACTCGTCCATATTGATTTCACCGGTGTGATGAATGGCCTGGATCTCGCACTCGTTGGCGCAGATCTGACAGGGATTGCCGCACTCCTTGCGCCGGCGCAGCCAGAAGGTGAGACGGAACTTCGCCGGCACGGCCAGGGCGGCGCCCAGCGGGCACATGTACTTGCAGAAGAATTTGCAGTTGAAAGCCGAAATCACCACCAGCCCGACAGCGTAGAGTACGAAGGGAAGGTCACGGTCGAAGCGCAGTGTGATGGCGGTCTTGAAGGGCTCGATTTCGGCATAACGCTCGGCCTGACCCAGCGATTGCAGCGAGACCCCGAACAACACCAGCAGGATGATGTACTTGATGCCCCACAACCGGTCATGCACCACCTGCGGCAGCTGGTACTGGGGCACCTTCAGCTTGCGGGCGATCTCGTTGGTCAGTTTCTGCAGCGCGCCGAACGGACACAGCCAGCCGCAGTAGACACCGCGCCCCCACAACAGCAGCGCGGCAGCCACGAACACCCACAGGATGAACATGGTGGGATCGATCAGGAAGGTGCTCCAGCTGAAGTCCTGATGCAGGATGGCGCCGGTGAAGGTGAAGACATTGACTACCGACAGCTGACCCAGCAGGTACCAGCCGATGAAGAACAGGGTGTAGACAAGAAAGCCGTTACGCAGATAACGCATCAGCTTCGGATAACGCACCAGCCAGTCCTGCAGCGCCATGATCAGGGTCAGCAGCACCAGGCTGCCCACCAGCACGCCGATGCGGAACTTGCGTTCCTGCCAGACCGTCATCCACATGGGGACGGGTTCCTCCGCCTCGACGATCTCCGGCTCAGGCCGCTCGATATAGGCCTCGGGTATCTCGTAGGTGGAGGCGAAGCTGGTGAATACGCTGTCCAGCGGCCCGGTCTGACGCCGCACCAGCAGCTCGACCTCCCACAGCGCACCTGGATTGAACTCGTGCTCGGTGCGGATAACGAAGATGGCCATCTCGTCCATCTCCGGCATTCCCGGCAGGAAGGTGTCGTTGAGGCGGTAATGATCCAGGTCGCGGAAGGCGATTTCATGCTCGCCCTGGCGCAGGTGGATGCGGTCGAAGATGCCGCCGCGCACATATCCCGAGCCCTTGAAGGAGTAGAGGCCACGACCCATGACGGCAACGGCGTGCTCGCCCGGCTCCAGCTCCGCCATCAGCCAGTTGTACTGACTCTCGCCCAGCAGGTTGCGCCCGATGGTGGGCGGATTGAGGTGGCCGTAGTAGAGGTCGATGAAGACCTGGTCCTGCTCGCCCTGGCCGGCGGCATCCACGCCCTCGGCCTCGGTGCCGGCGAAGGCCGCATCCACCTCGCCGCGGGTGATCAGCATGCGGCGGATGGCGCCGTTGCCGGTCAACTCCTTCCAGTCCGCCTCGCGATAGTACTCGCTGCGCACCCGTGCCGGCTTGCGCCGGGCCTCGCGCACCGCCTCGACCAGGCCGTACTCGGTCGCCACCTTGCGCGCGGCCTGGATGATGACCTCGTTCATCACCATCACCGTGACCGTGGCGCCGGTGACGGCGTCGATGTTGACATAGCCCTCGCGCGAACCGGCGCCGACCTTCAGCCGGTCCTCGACCGACTTGCCGCGGTACTGGTCGGTGAAATCATCCAGGCTGGATTCGGGGATGCCCACCAGCAGAATGGGCTCGTGATGCTCGATCACCCGCACCCCGGTGATGTTCCCGTCCAGGTCCAGCCCCACCAGCATGTCGATGGGCTTGCCGGAATAGGCCGGAATGGGCGCGATGGGCAGGGTGCGGAAGACATAGCCCAGCTGACGGTTGCCCTGGAACACCTTCGCCACCGGCGGCTCGCCCTCGTATTCGCCGAAGCCGTCGGATTCGGGAAAGAACTGCTGCACCAGCCCGGCATCCGGCAGCGCGGCGCGCGTCGGCAGCGCGGCGAGCAGTCCCAGCAGCAGACAAAAGACGAACAGGGTAGCGGCCCGGCGGCCGGGCACTGTGGCTGGCATCACGTCCTGCATTGTTCCTGACAGTTGGATTTCGCCCGCAGTATGGTCCGCGACCGGACCGCGGCGTATGACCTGAGTCAAACGGCGCACCCGCAGATTCGAAATTGAGGCATATGGCTTACATCAAAGCTAGACCATACAGGAAGAATGTCGAGATGCCGAATCCTCCAGGGGGAGGAAAAACACAAAAAAAGGGCGGCCAGTGGCCGCCCTCTCGGCATTACCCGGACGTCATGGATCAATCGCGATCCCGGCGGCCTCGGTCCCTGCCTTCCCGGGTGATGGCCCAGGTACCGTCGCCATCCTCGGCGGCCGAGTGCTGGACATTGACATACAGGGTATGCGGATCCAGCGGGCTGAAGTAGATGCCGGTGCCTTCGGCACCCGGATCGGCCAGCGAGGCGAACAGCTTCACTTCATCGGAGGCGCCGAACGCATTGGTCCGGGTGCTGGCGAACCAGATATCGGACGGCTTGTTGTCCTCGACCATGATCAGGTCGCCGTTGGGCGCCTCGGCCAGGTTGTCGACACTGTCGAAACCGCTCTGGTGGCCGGCATCACCCGGCCTGCCGATTTCGACCGGAACGTTCAGACCGGCCTTGACGAAGTTGGTCACTGCCATGCTGTCCAGATCGATGGCGATAACGCGGCCTTCATACAGCTCGCTGGTGAAGTCGAGCATGCCGGTGGCGGGATCAGTGACCACGTCGCGCGGACCTTCGGTGATGGCAACATAGAGCACGCCGTCGATGATCTCGACATCTTCCGGGCGCTGGTAGCTCTGGCCGCCGACGGCGCTGCCGGACTCGCGTGCGGTCAGCGGATCGATCGGACCGACCCACTCGCCCTGGCCGACACCATCGGCGCCGTTGACCTTGAGCACATACAGCGAACCACGGGACAGATCACCGTAGGTCTCGGGCACGAACTTGTAGACGCCACCACCGCAGGGTACAACGCCGTTGCAGCCGGAGGTGCGGCCGCGGTGCTCGTCGACCACATAGACGTTGCCGGCGGCGTCGATATCGATACCTTCATGGGCCAGGCGGCCGACCATGGGCCGGTCGTGGATGGCCTTCGCGGTCATCAGGTCGTCTTCCAGTTCGATCTCGAGGAACCGGCCACCGGTGGTCTCCTCGGCGAACACGAGGGTGTTCCAGGGGGTCCAGCGAATGCCGTCCAGGGCAGTCCAGGAAACATCCTGGGCCAGGATACGGGTCTCGCCGGTCTTGAGGTCGACCACGGAAACGGCGCCGCCTTCCGGCACGCCACGCACTTCGTGGGTGCGGTACATGAAACGCCCGGCCATCGGCCCGGACTCATTGACGGTGTTCATGTCGTGCCAGTCGTCGCGGCCGCCGTCGTAGATGTTCAGATCGGTCTCGTCGGAGACCACACTCTGGGTGAAGCCCCTGGGCAGCTTCCAGGGCGCGGCCGGATCCCAGTCGGCCGCATTGGCGGACGCGTCCAGCGGCTTGAAGTTGAAGCCGTGATGACCGCGGTCATCGGCCACGGCGACACCCGAGGCCAGCGTGGCGGCGATGGCGCAGGCAAGGAGATTTCGTTTCAGCATGATTTGGTTACCCCATTCACTTCAGTATGTTATGGATCGGCCCGAACAGACGCAGCACATTCGCCCGGTTGGTATGGGGCATTCTTGTATCGGTTGATGAAGCTCTCGCGTCAGATGGGTGAAATTATCGTGACCGCCCTTCGTGGAACGTTAAAAGACTATGTTCCACGAAGGGTTTTGCAGCCGCGATCCCCGCGGCTGCCAGAAGTCGGTTTTTATTACGCCGGTTCAGTCTGTTAGGGAGCCTCACGGCGGCGCTCAGACAGGTACCGATGTGACTCCATGCGCCCCGGATGTTAGAATTGCTGAAATTTTCCCTAAATTTCCCAATCATTTAGCAACCAAGAGACTGACGCATGAAGACATTCAAGGAAAGTCTCCAAGAGCGAATCCTTATCCTCGACGGTGCCATGGGCACCATGATTCAGAGCTACAAGCTGGAAGAGGCCGACTATCGCGGCGAGCGCTTCAAGGACTGGCCCTGCGACCTGAAGGGCAACAACGACGTCCTGCAGCTCACCCAGCCCCAGATCATCCGCGACATCCACACCGCCTACCTGGAGGCCGGCGCGGACATCATCGAGGCCAACACCTTCTCCTGCACCTCCATCGCCATGGCCGACTACCAGATGGAGGATCTGGCCTATGAACTGAACAAGGCCGGCGCCGAGGTGGCCCGCGAGGCCGCCGACGCCATGACCGCGAAGACCCCGGACAAGCCGCGCTACGTCGCCGGTATCCTGGGGCCCACCAACCGCACCGCGAGCATCTCGCCGGACGTGAACAATCCGGGCTTCCGCAACGTCAACTTCGACCAGCTCAAGGACGCCTACTATGAGAACGTGCGCGGCCTGGTCGACGGCGGCGTCGATGCGCTGCTGATCGAGACCATCTTCGATACGCTGAACGCCAAGGCGGCTGTATTCGCGATCGAACAGTATTTCGAGGACACCGGCAGGGAGAAACTGCCGGTGATCATCTCCGGCACCATCACCGATGCCTCCGGCCGCACGCTCTCGGGCCAGACCGCCGAGGCCTTCTTCAACTCGCTGCGCCATGCCGACCCGGTGTCGCTCGGCTTCAACTGCGCCCTGGGCGCGAAGGAGCTGCGTCAGCATATCGAGGAGCTCGCCGGCATCGCCGACTGCGGCGTGAACGCCCACCCCAATGCGGGCCTGCCCAACGAGTTCGGCGAATATGACGAGTCGCCCGAGGCCATGGCCGCGGAGATCCGCGAGTGGGCCGAGAGCGGCTTCCTCAACATCATCGGCGGCTGCTGCGGCACCACGCCGGCGCACATCCAGGCCATCGCCGAGGCTGTGGCCGAGTTCCCGCCGCGCCCGATCCCGCAGCACGACGTCGAGACCATGCGCCTGTCGGGCCTGGAGCCCTGCAACATCACCGAGGACTCGCTGTTCGTCAACGTCGGCGAGCGCACCAACGTCACCGGTTCGGCCAGGTTCAAGCGCCTGATCCTGGATGAGAAATTCGACGAGGCCCTGGAGGTCGCCGCCGAGCAGGTGGAGAACGGCGCCCAGATCATCGACGTCAACATGGACGAGGGCATGCTCGACGGCGAGGAGGCGATGGTCAAATTCCTCAACCTGATCGCCTCCGAGCCCGACATCTCGCGCGTGCCGGTGATGATCGACTCCTCCAAGTGGCACATCATCGAAGCCGGCCTGAAATGCATCCAGGGCAAGGGCATCGTCAACTCCATCTCCATGAAGGAGGGCGAGGAGGAATTCATCCGCCAGGCGAAGCTGTGCCGCAAATACGGCGCGGCCGTCATCGTCATGGCCTTCGACGAGGAGGGCCAGGCGGATACCAGGGAACGCAAGGTCGAGATCTGCACCCGGGCCTACAAGCTGCTCACCGAGCAGGTCGGCTTCCCGGAGGAGGACATCGTCTTCGATCCCAACATCTTCGCCATCGCCACCGGCATCGAGGAGCACAACAACTACGGCGTGGACTTCATCGAGGCCACCCGCGAGATCAAGCAGACCCTGCCCCACGCCAAGGTCAGCGGCGGGGTGAGCAACGTCTCCTTCTCCTTCCGCGGCAACAACCCGGTGCGCGAGGCCATCCATGCCGTGTTCCTGTACCACGCCATCAAGGCGGGCATGGACATGGGCATCGTCAACGCCGGCCAGCTGGCCATCTACGACGACCTGCCCGAGGAGCTGCGCGAGGCGGTCGAGGACGTGGTGCTCAACCGCCGCGACGACGCCACCGAGCGGCTGCTGGATATCGCCGACAAGTACAAGGGCGAGGGCGGCACCACCGAGAAGAAGGAAGACCTCGAGTGGCGCGAATGGCCCGTCGAGAAGCGCCTGGAACACGCCCTGGTCAAGGGCATCGACGCCTATGTCGAGGAGGACACCGAGGCCGCCCGCCAGAACGCCGAGCGCCCGATCCACGTGATCGAGGGTCCGCTGATGGACGGCATGAACGTGGTCGGCGACCTGTTCGGCGAGGGCAAGATGTTCCTGCCGCAGGTGGTCAAGTCCGCCCGCGTGATGAAGAAGGCCGTGGCGCATCTCATCCCCTACATCGAGGCCGAGAAGTCCGAGGGCCAGCAGGCCAAGGGCAAGATCCTGATGGCCACGGTGAAGGGCGACGTCCACGACATCGGCAAGAACATCGTCGGCGTGGTGCTGCAATGCAACAACTTCGAGGTCATCGACATCGGTGTGATGGTCCCGGCACAGAAGATCCTCGACACCGCGCGCGAGGAGAAGGTCGACATCATCGGCCTGTCGGGACTCATCACGCCTTCGCTGGACGAGATGGCGCACCTGGCCAAGGAGATGGAGCGCGAAGGCTTCGACATCCCGCTGCTGATCGGCGGGGCGACCACCTCGCGCGTGCACACCGCGGTGAAGATCGAACCCAACTACACCAGGAACGCGACCGTCTACGTCAAGGACGCCTCGCGCGCCGTCGGCGTGGCCCAGAACCTGGTCTCCGAGGCCAACAGGGACAACTACGTCGCCGAGATCAAGGCCGAGTACGAGAAGGTCCGCGAGATGCACGCCGGCAAGAAGGCCAAGACCAACTGGGTGACTCTGGAGGCCGCGCGGGCCAACAAGACGAAGATCGACTGGGAGGGCTACACCCCGACCCGGCCGGCGGCCATTGAAAAAGGGGCCGATGCCGCGGCCGGCGACAAGCCCAGACCGGAAGTCGTCCACGGCGACGGCTACAGCGTGCTGCGCTTCGACGACTACCCTCTGGATCAGATCGCCGAGTACATCGACTGGACGCCCTTCTTCAAGACCTGGGAACTGGCCGGCAGCTATCCGAAGATCCTCGACGACGAGGTGGTCGGCGAGCATGCCCGCTCGCTGTTCGACGACGCGCAGCAGATGCTCAGGCAGATCATCGACGAGAAGTGGCTCAAGGCCGCCGGCGTGTTCGGCCTGTTCCCGGCCAACCAGGTGAACGACGACGACATCGAGTTGTACACCGACGATTCACGCGGCCAGTCACTGATCACCCTGCATCACCTGCGCCAGCAGAACCAGAAGCCGCCGGGCCGGCCCAACCAGTGCCTGGCCGACTATGTGGCGCCGAAGGACAGCGGCCTGAAGGACTATCTCGGCGCCTTCGCCGTGACCGCCGGCATCGGCATCGACGAGCATGTGGAGCGCTTCGAGCGCGAGCACGACGACTACCGCTCCATCATGCTCAAGGCCCTGGCTGACCGTCTGGCCGAGGCCTTTGCCGAACTGCTGCACGAACGGGTGCGCAAGGAGTTCTGGGGCTACGCCGGCGACGAGGCGCTGGACAACGATGCCCTGATCAAGGAGCAGTACAAGGGCATCCGCCCCGCGCCCGGCTATCCGGCCTGCCCGGACCATACCGAGAAGGCGCTGCTGTGGAAGCTGATCGACCCGGTGAACAACGCCGGACTGGCGCTGACCGAATCCTTCGCCATGGTGCCGACCGCGGCCGTGAGCGGCTGGTACTTCGGTCACCCCGAGGCGCGCTACTTCGGCGTGGGCAAGGTCAACCGCGACCAGGTCGAGGACTATGCCCGGCGCAAGGGCATGAGTCTGGAGGAGGCCGAACGCTGGCTGGCGCCGAATCTGGGCTACGACCCGGACGAAGCCCCGACCGAGCAGAAGAAGGCCGCCGGCTGAGGCCGCGGCCGCGGCCCAATGCGAAGCCCGCCCTTCCGGCGGGCTTTTTTATGGTTCTTCGCAGATTTGCGGGGTTGCTCAAGAGTCGCTGCAGCCCCCACAGGTAAACCAGGCCAGCATCCGTCATTGCGGCGCAGGCCGCAATCCAGAGGCCGCCGAGGTATCTGGATCCCGGCCTTCGCCGGGATGACGGCTCTGGGTTACCGACCTGCCGGCTGGGCTGGTTCGCTTGCCTTGCCCGGAAATGCGCGATGAACCAAAATTTAGCCCATGGAAATACTGCGATACAAACGTGAGCACGAAGAGGCTGTGATATCGGCAATAATGAAAGATCCCGATTGGGACATGTTTACCAGGGATAACGCCATTGCCGGCTACAAGAAGAGGCTGCTCGATAGCGTCACATTTGTTTGTTTCGAGAATGGTATGTTTTGCGGGTATGTGAGGGCGCTACTGGATGATGGCTTTGCTGTGTATGTCAGTGAGCTTTTTGTGGCCCCCGAATGGAGGAACAGAAGCATCGGGAAAGCGCTCCTAGCGAAGGTCAGAACGGGTTACAAGCATTTGAGCGTTTATGTGCTGTCCGATGAAGATGCCTATTATGAAAAACTTGGATATAAGAATATCGGCTCAGTGTTCGAGATACCGGAACAGACTGACAAGCAGCTTCAAATTTCAGATGATTAAAGCAGGATGACATGGATAAGGATGATATTGAAGTAAACCCGGAAAAAATGAGCGCGCCCAGCTACAAACTGCTGGTTACGACACCCATGGCGGCAATCATGTTGAGCGGAATCGACTCCGGAAAATGGTCGGACTTATTGGAATCCATCGAGCCGATCTATACCGCCGCGGCACAGGATACGCATGGCGAGGTCCGTGAAGCGCTTTCAACCGTTGCCTTCATGCTGCAGGGCGGCGACCGATTGATCAGGAAATATTTCGAGGATGACAGTCTGACCTTTGATCGGATGATGGAGATTTCCGCCACCGGCGCCGATGTCTGGATCTGCAAACTAAGCGACGGCGAAGCTGAAAAATCTGATATCGTCAGGTTGTTTCAAGCCATACAGGCGGGTTTGATTGAGGCGGTTGGCCACCTGCGCGAAGAAAATGAAATGATCGATCAACTCATACAAATCCAGGACAAGGCAGTTGCGCATGTTTCATCCCTGAACTGAGCCCATTCGCAGCGACCCGGGGCAGCCCTCGTTTCCATGGCAACTCACGCGCATTTCGCATGGACATAAAGATACGCCCAACATCCGATGCCGACATGGCGGATATCTCCGCCCTGCTCACCACCGCCTTCGGTGCGGGCCAGGGACCGGAAATCGCGGCACTGGTGTCCGATCTGCTGGACGACCCCAGCGCACGCCCCCTGCTGTCGCTGGCCGCCATCCGGAATGGGCACATCATCGGTTACATCCTGTTCACGCACACACGGATAGCGGGGTCGGAACCAAGCGTTTCCTCGGCCATCCTCGCGCCCATGGCCGTCCACCCCGACCATCAGGGCCGGGGCGTCGGCGGGCGCCTCATCGCGGCGGGGCTGAAGCAACTGAAAGCAGCCGGGGTGGATCTGGTCTTCGTGCTCGGTCATCCCGGCTACTACCCCAGATACGGCTTCGATCCGGCCGGGGCGCGGGGATTCGAGGCGCCGCATCCCATCCCGGCCGAACACGCTGCGGCCTGGATGGTGCAGGCGCTGCGGCCGGGCGTGATCGGCACAGTCAGCGGCCAGCTGGTCTGTGCGGATACCCTGAATGACCCCAGGCACTGGAGTGAGTGAGCCGCCGCCCGCCGGCCGGACCGGGGCCGGACAAAGGGGGAATGTCCCGGATCCGGCATGGCGGGATACTGTGCTGCGCATCTGAACCCGCCCGCATCCCGGATGACAGCGAAACTTTCCCCCCGTTATGCTGATCTCATCCCTGTGTTTCCTCTACCTGCAATCTGGAATCTCCCATGACCAATCCCATCATCGCCAACAACCAGCCGATCCCGGTCAATCTGACCGAGGGCGAGGAATACTATTTCTGTGTCTGCGGACGTTCCGGCAATCAGCCGTTCTGTGACGGCTCCCATGCCGGGACCGGCTTCACACCGCTGGCCTTCACCGCCGAAGAGACCGGCGAGGCCTGGCTGTGCGCCTGCAAGCACTCGGGCAACCGGCCTTACTGCGACGGCTCCCACCAGCAGTTCTCCGATGACCAGGTGGGTCAGGAAGGGCCGGGCGTCGACGCGGCTGCGGACGATGGCATGCCCGCGCCGCAGGCGACGGCGGAGGAGCCCCATGTCGAGCTCATCCACCGCCTGGCCGAGGAAGGACTGGACACCCTGGGCCGGCACGGCCCGGTGGCGGCGATGGGCGTACCGCGCGAGCGGCTGCCGCAGTGGGACGACATCCAGATCATGGTGGCCCAGCTGGACCGCCGGCCGCTGGCCGAGGATGCCGGGGTGGCGACCGAACTGGTGATCGGACCCGAGAGCCGCCGGCCGCTGCGGCTCGACATCCCGCTGCTGGTCTCGGACATGAGCTTCGGTTCCCTGTCGGAGGAGGCCAAGGTGGCGCTGGCCACGGGGGCGGAGCTGGCCGGCACCGGCATCTGCTCGGGGGAGGGCGGCATGCTGCCGGAGGAGCAGGCGGCCAACAGCCGCTATTTCTACGAACTGGCCTCGGCGAAGTTCGGCTACCGGGAGGAACTGCTGGAGCGGGTCCAGGCCTTTCATTTCAAGGGCGGCCAGGCCGCCAAGACCGGCACCGGCGGGCACCTGCCGGCGGCCAAGAACACCGGCCGCATCCCCGAGGTGCGCGGCATTCCGGCGGGCGAGCCGGCGATCTCGCCGCCGACCTTCGAGGATCTGGCCACGCCGCAGGATTTCCGCCGCTTCGCCGACCGGGTGCGCGAGATCAGCGGCGGCATCCCGGTCGGCTTCAAACTCAGCGCCAACCGCATCGAACGGGACCTCGGCTTCGCGCTGGAGGCGGGCGCCGATTATGTCATCCTCGACGGCCGCGGCGGCGGTACCGGCGCCGCGCCGCTGCTGTTCCGCGATCACATCAGCGTGCCCACCATTCCGGCGCTGGCACGCGCCCGGCGTTACCTGGACGAGAACGGCGCCAGCGGCCGGGTGACCCTGATCGTCACCGGCGGGCTGCGGGTGCCGGCCGATTTCATCAAGGCGCTGGCGCTGGGCGCGGACGGCATCGCGCTGGCCAACAGCGCCATGCAGGCCATCGGCTGCGTGGGCGCGCGCATCTGCCACACCAACAACTGCCCTTCCGGCATCGCCACCCAGAAGCCGGAGCTGCGCCGGCGCCTGGACGTCGATCACGCCGCCCGGCGCCTGGCGCGCTTCCTCGCCGCCTCGGTGGAGCTGATGCAGGTGATGGCGCGGGCCTGCGGGCACGCGCGCCTGGCGGACTTCAGCCGTGAGGATCTGGCGACCTTCGATCGCGACATGTCCCGGCTGTCGGGCATCGCCTACGCCGGCCTCGACGCCTCGCGCTGAGGTTACGGACCCGGCAACCTGAGCTGTCAGGTTCAGGCTTGTGGGTGTCGCGGCTCAGACCGGAATCCAGCCCCTGAGCATGGAGAAGTAATAGGGCTTGAACAGGCTCACCTTGAACCGCCACCAGATCCAGCTTTCCCTGGTTTCATCGATCAGCGGGAAGGTCGGCGTGAGTTCGAAGTCGTAATTGAACTCCGCCAGCGCGGCCGTGCCCAGCCCGGTGACCAGCGGGCAGGAGGTGTAGCCGTTGTAGTGGCCTTCGAATGCCTTGTCGGCAATCAGCGCCACCAGATTCTCCGCCGCGATCGGCGCCTGGTATTTCACCGAGGCGGCGGTCTTGCCCACCGGCGTGCCCACCACGTCGCCGCAGCCGAACACGTTGGGATAGCGCCGGTGCTGCAGGGTGTGCTTGTCGACCTCCATCCAGCCGCCGCTGGCGAAGTTGCCCTCCTGCCAGGCCAGCGGGCTGTTGAGCACCGCGTCGGGCGCGCGCATCGGCGGAACGACATGGATGTAGTCGTACTTGTAGGTGTCCTCGCCCGTCTGGGTGCTGAAGGTCGCGGTACGCGCGCCGGGGTCGATGGCCTTGAGGACATGGAAGTAGTCGTAGTGGATGTCCTTCTCTTCGAACAGATTGCGCACGATGTCGCGAAAATCCGGCTGCCCGAACAGTGAGCCCGAACTGGCCAGGTAGAGGTACTCGCCCTTGCCGCGGGTCCCCGCCTCGCGCATTCTGGATTCGGTGAGAAACGCGGCCTTGACCGGCGCGCCCGCGCATTTGAGCGGCGTGGCGGGGATGGTGAAGAGGGCGGTGCCGCCGGTCTCGATGAATTTCTCCGACATCAGGTAGGTGGCATGGGCGCCGTCGGGGCCGTAGTAGGTGGAGCCGATGCCTTCCCGCCCGATCAGCCGCGTCTCCATGCCCTCGATGGCGGCGAAGTCGAGATGGCAGCCGGTGGCCACGATCAGGTAGTCGTACCCGACCCGCTGGCCGGTGCTGGTAACGACCGTGCTGGCCTCGGGGTCGAACTCGGCGGCATCGGCCTGGATCCAGTTCACCTCCCCCGGGATGTAATCCGCATTGTCGGCCAGGACCTCGTCGCGCTGGTAGATGCCGTTGGCCACCAGGGTCAGGCCGGGCTGGTAGACATGGGTCCTGCGGCTGTCGATGATGGTCAGGCGGGCGCCGTCCAGCCAGCGGTTGAGCTTGGCCGCGGCGGTGATGCCGCCCGCCCCCGCGCCCACGATGACGATGTGCGCGCTGGTCCTGACCGCGGCGCGCGCCTCGGCCGGCGCCAGCCCGGTGCCGGCGGCGAGCACGACGCCGCCGGCGCCGACCGTCTTGAGGAAATCGCGCCGCGAAACTCCGCTGGCCGGACGGCGACTGGCATCCGGTTCAACATTCTGCGTCCGATCGGTCATTGCCTTGACTCCCTGCTGCGGTCACAGGGACGGACCCGGTCTGCGCCTCCGCCCCACCTGACCGGAAGTATAGTCCAGTGCACGCGGGCGAAGCGGCCGCTGCCGGCCCGTGATTGACTTTAGCTGCCTTACGGTCAAGGATAGCGATAACAGTCGATTGCTGGTCAACGGGTCGCCCCCGGGCAGCTGCCGAGTCACAGGCACTGAACCGGAGGCGGCCTTTTTTACTCAGGTACAGGAAACCGTCATGTCCATGAAGCCCAATCTCGTCATTTCCTCCCTCGATGTGGAGCGGCTGGAGAAACTGCTCGATTCGATTTCCGACAAGACCTTTCCGGGCAGGGACGAACTCGAGGCCGAACTGGCGCGGGCCGAGGTCGTCGAGCCCAGGGATGTCCCGCCGACCGTGGTCACCATGAATTCCACCGTCCGCTTCGAGGTCGAGTCCTCGGCCGAGACGTTCCAGCTGACACTGGTGTACCCGAAGGATGTCGACGGCTCCGGGCAGACGATCTCCATCCTGGCCCCCGTGGGCAGTGCGCTGCTGGGCCTGTCCCAGGGGGATGAGATCGAGTGGCCCAAGCCGGGCGGAGGCACCCTGCGGGTGCGCATCAAGGAAGTCATCTACCAACCCGAACGGGCCGGCGAATATCATCGCTGAAACGCAGCCGCCGCTGTCATGCCGGATGCGGTACGCGGCCGCCGGTCAACGCCGCGCCTGCGCCGATACCCGCAGCAGCAGCCGGATACTGCGTTCATCGGCCTGCACAGCGTCGATGCGCACCCGGTCGCGCACCGCGGCGGGGATGCGCCGGCCCCACTGGTGCTCCTCCATGAAATGGTCCAGGTTCAGACGCAGGCGCTCGCCCTGACGGTCCACGCCGTCGAGCGCAGCCAGTGCCGCGAGCATGGGGGATTTCACCGGAAAGGGCTGGATCTTCTCGGGCACCAGCACCAGGCCGCGGGGTGGATCGTCGGGGCCGGGCGCCTCCAGCCGGAAGCGGGCATTGAAGTCGATCCAGATGCCGGCCTTCCTGCGGCCGGTGATGCTCAGATGCGTGGGCGCACCGGGCCGGATGCGCAGGTCATCGAGACTGTCCCCGGCCAGCCGTCGACACAGCCGTTCCAGCACGGCCCCCGGCACCGGCAGGGTGATGCCCTCCCGCGCGGCCCGGTAGGACCACCAGGCCACGGTCATCAGTCCTTTTGCCCACAGTCTTGCCATGGATTTCCCTTTTGCAGTGTGGCGCCAGCTTAGCCGATTTCCCCGGCCGGGTCAGGCGCCTCGACGCCAAAATACGCGGGAACCGCAGCCCCTGCGGTTCCGCGGCCTGACGCGGTGATTGTTATACTCCACAGAGCCGTCGGGATATCGGCTGCAGCCATATACCCAGACGCCTGAGTACGCCCGGCCACAACCGGAACAGACAATGGGTGAAGCCGCCATGGGTGAAGTCATCGAATTCAGACGCGCGAAATTCAGCGTCGGCGACATCATCCACCACAAGCGCTTCGACTATCGCGGCGTGGTGGTGGACGTGGACCCGACCTTCCAGTCCACCGACGCGTGGTACGAGCAGGTGGCGAAATCCCGGCCACCCAGGGACAAGCCCTGGTACCATGTGCTGGTGCACGGCTCCGACCACATGACCTATGTCGCCGAACGCCACCTCGAACCTGACGCGAGCGGCAAGCCGGTCCAGCATCCACTGCTGGAGTTGTATTTCTCGCGGCTGGAGAACGGGCGGTATGTGCAGGAGGGGAAGCCGAACTAGTTTGGTGCGAGCGGTTGGTGTTTTTCAGTCTTTCCCGACCTCCACCTCAAGGGGAAGGAGCATATTCCCCTCCCTTGATGGGTGGGGTCAGGGGAGGGTGAAAAGGCAAACTCGCAGCCGCCTTTTCACCCCCTCCCATCCCCCCCGTCAAGGGGGAGGAGATAATGTCGATGATTCTTTAGAAGGGCATGTGATGGATATCTGGGTCGATGCGGATGCATGCCCGGCAGTGATCAAGGACATCCTGTTCCGGGCGGCCATGCGCACCGGGACCCGGCTCACCCTGGTCGCCAACCAGGCCCTGCGGGTGCCGAAATCGCCCTGCATTCATACCCTGCAGGTCGGTGCCGGCTTCGACGTGGCGGACGACGCCATCGTCGAGCGGGTCCAACCCGGCGACCTGGTCATCACCGCCGACATTCCACTGGCCGATGCCGTCATCAGCAAGGGGGGGCTTGCGCTCAACCCGCGCGGCGAACTCTACACCGAGGACAACATCAAGGCGACGCTGAACATGCGCGATTTCATGGACACCCTGCGCTCCAGCGGCATCCAGACCGGTGGTGCCGCCGCCCTGAGCCAGCGCGACCGCCAGCAGTTCGCCAACCAGCTCGACCGCCTGCTGGCCCGGACCTGACCTGCGTCATTGCCCCCCTGCGCCGCAGCATTGATGATGCCCATATGCGGCCCGGAGGCCCCGGCAGCAGGAGTCAGGCGTGGTGAAGAATATCTTTGTATTCGGCGCGGACGCATTCAATCTCGCCCAGATGCGCGCATTGCCGGGCACCCGGGATTACCGTTTCCACGAACTGTTCACCCATGCCGAAGTGAAGGCCGGGCCTGCGATTCCGGTGCAGCGGCTGCATGAGGAAGGGCTGCAGCGCCTGCACGCGTTTACGGGTTCCATTGACGCCATCGTGGGATACTGGGACTTCCCTGTCAGTACCCTGTTGCCGCTGCTGCGTGAGCCCTTCGGGCTGCCCTCGCCGAGCTTCGAGGCCCTGCTCAAATGCGAGCACAAATACTGGAGCCGACTGGAGCAGCAGCAGGTCATTCCTGACTATATTCCGGCCTTCTGCGCCGTCGATCCCTTCGCCGACGATCCTCGCCGCCAGATCACCCTGGATTACCCTTTCTGGATCAAGCCGGTAAAGGCAGCCTCCTCGCACCTGGCCTTCCGGGTGGACAATGACCAGGCGCTGGCGCATGCGCTGGAACGGATCCGTGCCGGGATCTTCCGCTTCGGTGAGCCGTTCAATTATCTGCTGGACTTCGCCGTACTGCCGGATGCAGTCGCCGCCGTTGACGGCTACCACTGCATCGCCGAAGGCGTGATCTCGCGCGGGCGGCAATGCACACTCGAGGGTTACGTCTTTCAGGGCGAGGTGAACATCTACGGTGCTGTCGACTCGATCCGCGAGGGCCGGCACCGCTCTAGCTTCTCCCGCTACCAGTATCCCTCCCGCATCCCGCAGCGCATCCAGCACCGGATGGCTGAGCTGACGCGGTACTTCATGACCCACATCGGCTTCGACAACGGACCGTTCAACATCGAATACTACTGGGATGAGCAGCGGGACGTGCTGTGGCTGCTCGAGGTCAACACCCGCATTTCCAAGTCGCATTGCCCGCTGTTCCGCGATGTCGACGGCCTGAGCCACCACCAGGTAATGCTGGATCTGGGCCTGGGCCGGCGGCCCGAGTTTCCTCGACGCCAGGGCGCCTGGCGCTGTGCGGCCAAGTTCATGTGGCGCGTGTACGAAGATGCTATGGTTAATCGCATACCCTCGGCCGCCGAGATCGAAGCCGTGCGCACCCGCTTTCCCGGTACCGAGATCCAGCTGCATATCCAGCCCGGCATGCGACTGTCGGAGTTGCGCGACCAGGACAGCTACAGCTACGAGATCGCGGTAATCTTCACCGGTGGTCAGAGCCAGAAGGAACTGCTGGAGAAGTATCGCGCCATCCAGCAGGCATTGCGGCTGGAACTCGAATGAACAGGTGCAGGCATGCAGATCGTTGATACCTTCCCCCAGCCGGTCCGCCACATCGAACACACCTGGATCCCGATGCCCGACGGCACCCGTCTGGCCGCGCGCATCTGGATGCCGGAGGGTGCCGCATCAGAACCGGTGCCGGCGATTCTGGAATACATCCCCTACCGCAAGCGCGACGGGGTACGCCTGCGTGACGAGACCATGCACCCTTATTTCGCCGGCCACGGCTATGCCTGCGTGCGCGTGGACATACGCGGCAGCGGCGACTCAGAAGGGGTGCTCACCGACGAATACCTGCAGCAGGAACTCGATGACGGCGTGACCATCATCGAATGGCTGGCCGAGCAGCCCTGGTGCAGCGGCCGCGTCGGCATGATCGGCATCTCCTGGGGCGGCTTCAACGGGCTGCAGATCGCCGCCCTGCAGCCGGCCGCGTTGCGGGCGGTGGTCAGCGTCTGCTCCACCGACGACCGCTACGCCGACGACGTCCACTACATGGGCGGCTGCCTGCTGGGGGACAACCTGTCCTGGGCCTCGACCATGTTCGCCTACAACTCGCTGCCGCCGGACCCGGACATCGTGGGCGAGCGCTGGCGCGAGATGTGGTTCCAACGCCTGGAGGGCAGCGGTTTGTGGCTGGACACCTGGCTCACGCATCAGCATCGCGATGAATACTGGCGGCACGGCTCCATCTGCGAGGACTTTTCAAGGCTGCAGACACCGGTGATGGCCGTCAGCGGCTGGGCCGACGGCTACAGCAACGCGGTGTTCCGGCTGCTGGCGAACCTGCCCGGCCCGCGCCTGGGCCTGATCGGCCCCTGGAGCCACAAGTATCCGCACCTCGGACTGCCCGGGCCGGCCATCGGCTTTCTGCAGGAATGTCTGCGCTGGTGGGACTACTGGCTCAAGGACATCGACACCGGCATCATGGCCGAACCCATGCTGCGCGCCTGGATGCTGGAAAGCATGCCGCCCTCGACCTTCTACCACCAGCGCTACGGCCGCTGGATCAGCGAACCCGCCTGGCCCTCGCCCTCCATCGAGACCCTGAGCTACAAGCTGGCCGAGTATCGCCTGGTCCCGGAAGACACCGCGGTGGCGGAACGTGCCCTGGGACTGCAGTCGCCGCTCAGCAACGGCCTGTTCGCCGGCAAGTGGTGCTCCTACAGCGCCACCCCGGACCTGCCCCACGACCAGCGCGAGGAGGATGGCGGCGCGCTGCTGTTCACCACCGAACCGCTGGAGGAGACACTTGAGATCCTGGGCGCGCCGGTGGTGGAACTGGAACTGGCAGCCAGCCGCCCCGTGGCCATGGTGGCGGTGCGGCTGTCCGACATGCGCCCGGACAACAAGGTCACGCGCGTGACCTACGGCCTGCTCAACCTCACCCATCGCGACGGCCATGCCGAGCCCGCCCCGCTGGAGCCCGGCAGGCGCTACCGGGTGCAGGTGCAACTCAACGACATCGCCCAGACCTTCCCGCAGGGGCATCGCATCCGCCTGGCGGTATCATCGTCCTATTTTCCGCTGGCCTGGCCGCCCCCGGAATCCACCCATCTGACCATCCACACCGGTGTAAGCCGGCTGCAGCTGCCGGTACGCCCCTCCCGCGGCGAGGACCTCCACTTTCCCGAACCCGAGGCCGCAGCCAGTGGCCCCATGCAGCAGCTGCGTCCCGGCGAGCAGGACTGGCGGGTGATCCGCGAGCTGGACGAGGACCGCTCCACCCTCGAGGTGATCAACGACAGCGGCACCTATCGCCTGGAGGACATCGACCTGGTGGTCACCCGCAAGGCCGAGGAGTGGTATTCCTACCAGGGCGACGACTTCCACTCGCCGCGCGGCGAGACCCTGTGGGTGCGCGGCTTCAAGCGCGGCGACTGGGCGGTGGAGACCATCACCCGCACTGTGCTGCGCGCCGACGCCGGCTTTTTCTACCTCGACGCCGAACTCGATGCCTACGAGGGCGACCGCCGGGTGTATTCGCAGAACTGGAACCGGCGCATCCCGCGCAATCTGGTCTGAGGCGGGCCGGTCACAGACGTGTACCGATACCTGGAAGCTGGTGCCTCCGCTGTGCCTTGACCTTTGTCAGTTACCCCGGCTGTCGCCGGCTGCAGTATGTCGGCACTGACCCCAGTCCCCGGAAGGTATCTCCAATGGAACAGAACGCACACAGCCCCCAGGCGCCCCGGCTGCTGAGCCATGATGATCTGCCCAGGTTGGCGTTCCCCGAAATGAACGCGGTGCATGAAGATGAGATCGACCTGCTGAACGAAGTGCTCGTGCTGCTGCCGCAGGCAGCGACGTACGCCGAGGCCAGGCACGCGCTGGACTACCGGCTGCAGGCGCTGCTCGATCACATGCGCACCCACTTCTCCCGCGAGGAGGAGCTCATGCGTCAGTACGGTTTCCCGGTCTATCCGGTTCACAAGGGCGAACACGACCGGGTCTTTGCCGAACTGGAGCAGGTCATCGCGGACTGGCAGACAGACAGCGATATGGCGGCATTGCGCCACTACATCCACGAGGTATTCCCGTCCTGGCTGTTCCAGCACATCGCCAGCATGGACCAGGTCACGGCCCGGTTCCTGGCCGAGGTCACTCAGGGCCAGCGATAGACAGGGACGTCGGCGCCGGTCAGACGCAGGCCGCCCGGCAGCGGCCTGCCGCTGGAGCAACCGTTGGCAATGCCGTACCCGGCGGCATAGAATCGAACCCGGCATGAAGCGACTCACCTTTCCCTGGATCGCCGCCGGCTTCGTTGTCCTCGGCCTCATGGTATGGCGGGGACACATGGCGGCCTGATCCGGCGCCTGCAGCGCAAGCGGGGGGCGGGCGCGAAGGGAGGCGGACATGCGCATCCTGATTACCGGATTCGAACCCTTCGACAATGCTGTCAACGCCTCCCAGGTGCTGGTGGAATCACTGCACACGGATCTGCCCGAGCCGCTGGAGCGCTTCGGCGGAGAACTGCACTTCGCCATCCTGCCCACCCATACCCATCAGGCCTGGCCGCTGCTGCGGGAACGGCTGGATCAGCTGCTGCCGGATTACTGCCTGCTGACCGGTCAGGCGCGCGGGCGCGACCGGGTCTGCCTGGAACGCATCGCGATCAATCTGAAGGATTTCGAGCGGCCGGACGCGGCCGGCAACCAACCGCGCGGGGAGGCCATCATCGCGTCAGGACCGGCCGCCTACTGGAGTACCCTGCCGGCGCAGCACCGCCTGCTAGCTGCGCTCACCCGGGCCGGCATCCCCGCCGCGCATTCCAGTCATGCCGGCACCCACCTGTGCAACCAGACCCTGTATCAGAGCCTGCACCATGCCCGTGAACAGGGACGGGCGCTGCGCTGCGGCTTCCTGCATGTGCCGCTGCTGCCGGTGCAGGCGCAGGGCACGCTCGCCGGTCAGCCGCACCTGCCGCTGGATACCATGCGCAATGCCATTGCGATCATCGTGCAGACGCTGACGCAAATCGCGCCTGGCTAGAGGAAACTGCCCGCCCCGGCCAGGTGCCGGCGCCAGTAGGGATTGTCCAGGCTGGACACCGATACCCGTTTGCCCGATGTGGGCGCGTGAATGAATCTGCCCCCGCCGATGTAGATACCCACATGACGGGTCTTGGTGTCACTGAGATCGAAGAAGACGAGATCACCCGGCTGCAGGGCCTGCACCGGCACTGCCCGGCTGCGGCGGCGCTGGTCACGGGTGGTGCGCGGCAGCTCGATGCCCAGCTGCCGGTGACTGAAATACACCAGACCGCTGCAATCAAAGCCCTGCTGCGGACTCTCGCCGCCGTAGCGGTAGGGCTGGCCCAGCATCCGTTCGGCATGGGCGACCAGCTGCCGGCGCTGCTCGCGCCGGGGCTGCGGCCGGGACTCGCCCCAGCCCGGCTCCGGCACGGCGCCAGCGGCCGGCACGACCGGCCGCTGGGCACATCCCGCCGCGACCAGCATCGCGATCAGCAGCCCCGTCACACGGAACCCGGTTGTCAGCCATCGACGCATGCCGTCCTCCCCTTGTGCCGGCAGTATCGGCCGCCCGCGCTGAACACTGAATGAACGGGACAGCCCCGGCCGGGCAGCCAGCCGCTGGCTTGGCCTGCTCGAGCAACTATCCTATCGATAAGGACACCCCCGCATTATGGAGGATTTCCGCATGGAAACCATCAAGCAACTGCTGGAGGACAAGGGCGGCCAGGTATGGACGATTCACCCGCAGGCCTCCGTATACGATGCCATCTACCTGATGTCGGAAAAGGAAATCGGCTCGCTTCTGGTGCTGGAGGATGAACGCATCGTCGGCCTGATCTCGGAACGCGACTACGCCCGCAAGGTCATCCTCAAGGGCCGCTCCTCGAAAAGCACGCGGGTCAGCGACATCATGAGCCGCAGCGTCCTCTATACCCACGGCGGCCAGACCATTCACGAGGCCATGGCCGTGATGACCCGACACCGCATCCGCCATCTGCCTGCGCTCGAGGACGGCCGGCTGATCGGCATCGTTTCCATGGGCGACCTGGTCAACGCCCTGATCGCCGAGCAGCAGTTCATCATCGAACAGCTGGAGCACTACATCACCGGCTGACTCGCCGCGGCCCAGCCATGTCGCGATGGCAGTTCCCGAGCACGGCGGGGGGCGGTGGCCGGAGACCGAAAGCGACGGTCAACGCCGGGAACACTGCGCCTTCATGGCGGCAGGTGATCGGATTATGGAAGACCAGCGCTGCCTTCCGGGACCGCTTCAGCTGCGCTGAATCCGTAGATATCATCTTGAAGGATCACTACAGACGCCGGCTGATGTGCTTGAGCTTGGGGTCCTCGTCGCCGACCGTGACCTTGAAGCCGAGCTTGGCGGCCATGGCCAGCATCTCCTGGTTGGCGGCCAGTACCTCGCCTTCGATCTCCTCCAGACCGCGCGCCCGTGCGATCTCCATCACCCGGGCCATCGGCCGGTTGCCCACGCCC
>PABG01000034.1 GCA_002699185.1 Gammaproteobacteria bacterium
CCGGCCACCACTACTTCTGGATCGGCACGCCCGAGTACTGGCAGTGGTGGGGTTCGATCTTCTCGGCACTCGAGCCGCTGCCCTTCTTCATGATGACGGTATTCGCCTTCAACATGGTCAACCGCCGCCGCCGCAACCATCCCAACAAGGCGGCCATGCTGTGGGCGCTGGGCACGGGTGTGATGGCCTTCCTCGGGGCGGGCGTGTGGGGCTTCCTGCATACCCTGGCCCCGGTGAACTACTACACCCACGGCTCGCAGATCACAGCGGCGCACGGCCACATGGCCTTCTACGGCGCCTACGTGATGATCAACCTGACCATCATCTCCTACGCCATGCCTATGCTGCGCGGGCGCGAGGCGGCCAACAGCAATCGCTCGCAGGTGCTGGAGATGTGGTCCTTCTGGCTGATGACCGTGTCCATGGTGTTCATCACCCTGTTCCTGACCGGCGCCGGTATCCTGCAGGTCTGGCTGCAGCGCTACAGCACCGATCCGCAGCCCTTCATGGTGGTGCAGGAGAAGATCGAGCTCTTCTACTGGATGCGTGAGGTGGCCGGGGTGGTGTTCCTGATCGGTCTGGTGCTGTACGTGATGAGCTTCTTCGTCGGCCAGCGTCAGCCCGAGGCCAGCGCCAAGCCGCTGCCGGCAGTCAGCGCGGCCGAGGCCTGAGGCAGGGAGCTGCAGGTGAATGCAACCGTACAGGTCATGACCGGGAGACCGGGCAGCGTCTCCCTCCCGGACCAGCAGGCACAGGGAAGTGCCGGCGAGGGCGCGCCGGAGCGCGCGGCCTGGCCCCCGGGCGACCTGGCGATCTGGATCTTCATCCTGGCCGAGCTGGCGGTGTTCGCGATCTTCTTCGCCGCCTACGCCTTTGCCCGGATGGGGGAACTGGAGTTGTTCGTCACCTACCAGCAGACCCTGGACACGAACCTGGCGCTGATCAACACCCTGGCGCTCATCACCAGCAGTTATTTCGTGGTGCGGGCCGTGGGCCGGATCCGGGCCGATGATGCCCGCGGCTGCATCCGCTGGCTGGCCGGTGCACTGGCGCTGGGCGGGCTGTTTCTGGGGGTGAAGTCGATCGAGTACGCCCACCTGTTCGGTGAAGGCGTGAGGCTGTCGACCAATACCTTCTACACCTTCTATCTGTCCCTGACCTTCTTTCACTTCCTGCACGTGGTCATGGGCATGGTGATCCTGGCCGCGGTGGCGGTTAAGGCCGCGCAGGGCCATTACGGGCGCGCAGAGTATACCGGCGTGGAAACCGGGGCCTCCTACTGGCACATGGTCGATCTGGTCTGGCTGATCCTGTTCCCGCTGGTCTATGTGATGTGATGGAGCATGAAAAATGACCGCGATACGTCCCGAAACCCTGGTCTGGTTGGTGCTGGTGGCCCTGACCCTGCTGACCTGGGGTGTCGGCCAGGAGGGGTTGAACGGCCCGGCGGTGTCGCTGGGCCTGCTGGGCGTGGCCCTGTTCAAGGGGTACCTGGTCGGCGACTGGTTCATGGGGTTGCGCCGGGTGCGCGGCCCCTGGCGCTGGGTGATCGCCCTGTGGCTGCTGCTGCCCGGCGGGTTGATTGCCCTGGCCTTCCTGCTGGCCGCACGCTGAGATCGAACACACGATAAGACACAAGTCGAGGTAAGCCTGATGGACACACACGTTGCAGCCCGGATATCCACCGAGGACGGCCTGCCCTTCTACCTGCCCCAGGGCAATGAAGTGGCCCTGTTCGAGCACGCCTACCGCCACCGTCTGCCCATGCTGATAAAGGGGCCGACCGGCTGCGGCAAGACCCGCTTCGTACACTACATGGCGGCGCGCCTGGGGCGGCCGGTCTATACCGTGGCCTGTCATGACGACCTGACCGCCGCCGATCTGGTCGGCCGCCACCTGATCGGGGATGCCGGCACCTTCTGGAGCGACGGCCCGCTCACCCGCGCCGTGCGCGAAGGCGCCATCTGTTATCTGGACGAGGTGGTCGAGGCACGCAAGGACACCACCGTAGTGCTGCACCCACTGACCGACGATCGTCGCATCCTGCCCATCGAACGTACCGGCGAGACCCTGCAGGCGCCGCCGGAATTCATGCTGGTGGTGTCCTACAACCCCGGCTACCAGAACCTGCTCAAGGGGATGAAGCCCAGCACCCGCCAGCGCTTCGTGGCGGCCAGCTTCGATTTTCCCGCGCCGGAAGCGGAGCAGGCCGTGATCCAGGGCGAGACCGGCATCGACAGCAGGCGTGCCGGACTGCTGGTGCGTCTGGCCGGCGCCCTGCGCGCGCTCAAGGATCATGACCTGGAAGAGGCCGCCTCCACCCGGCTGCTGGTCTATGCCGCCACCCTGATGCAGGGCGGCTTCGATGTGCGCGAGGCCTGCCGCGCCGCCCTGGTCGAACCGCTCAGCGACGACGAGGACACCATCACCGCCCTGATGGAGGTGGTGGACGCCAGCCTGCCCGGGTGAGGTTCGGCGGTGAATAACGCAGAGGGCGCAGAGGCGCGGAGACGCAAAGGATGATTGAAATGGAACAGGGTGCGCAATTGCGTGCAGATGGGTTCTGCCTGACGAGGCCGGGACATGCCGAATGCAACCAAAGCATTAGTGATTTTCTTTGCGCCTCTGCGCCTCTGCGCCCTCTGCGTTGTTATCACCGGGTCGGATAGAACCTGTGGCTGAGAGCGGACAGCGCCTGGCTATTGCGGCCCAGGTCCTGTACCTGGTGAACCTGCTGCTGGTGCCGGGGCTGGCCTTCCTGATACTGGCGGTGCTGTTCCTGCGCCGCGGACAGGCCGGGAGGCTGGCCCGCAACCATCTGGAGCAGGCCTTCGCCGCCAGCTGCTGGGCCGGGGTGCTGCTGATCGGGGTCGGCGGCGCCATTGTGCTGATCGGGGACATCGAGGGCATGATCACCTGGGTGGTGGGCATCATCTATCTGGTCTGCATGCACGCCACCCTGGTGCTGCTGGGCGTGCTGGGCCTGGCGCGGGCCCTGTCCGGCAAGGCATGGCGTTATCCGCTGGTGGGGTGGCCATTCCGTTGAGGCGCCATCCGCCCTCGAGGATTTGTGAGAGTTGCGACTGACCTGAAATGAAACCGTTACTGTCCAGAACGAACTACCAGCGCCGCCGGGCCCTGACCCAGGTCGGCTTCTTCGTGCTGTTCATCCTGGCGCCGCCGCTGGATATCTTCCGTTTCGATCTGACCCTGGGGCACTTCATCCTGTTCGGCCAGCCCTGGACCCTGGGCATCGCCGAGTTCCGCGAGGGCCTGATCGGCCCCGGCCAGGCCGCGCTCAATCTGTTCCTGCGCGGCTTCCTGCCGCTGTTCGGCGGTGCGGCCCTGTTCATCTGGATCGCCTGGCGCTGGGGCCGGCTGTACTGCGGCTGGCTGTGCCCGCATTTCTCGGTGGTGGAACTGGTCAACGGCCTGATGCGCCGGGCCAGCGGCAAACCCAACCTGTACGAGAAGCGCAGGCTGCCGGAGTGGCTGCCCAACGGCACCCGCATCAGCCCGAACAGCCGCTGGTGGCCGCCGACCCTGGTCACGGCCGTGGCCTTCGCCTTCATCTGGGCCCTGACCCTGCTGACCTACCTGCTGCCGCCGCAGGCGATCTATCACAACCTGCTGCATGCGGAACTGACCCGCAATCAGTTCATCTTCCTGACCGCGGCGACCCTCGTGCTGAGCATCGAATTCATCTTTGCCCGTCACCTGTTCTGCCGCTTCGGCTGCGCCGTGGGCCTGTTCCAGAGCCTGGCCTGGATGGGCAATCACCGGGCCATGGTGGTGGGCTTCGACACCCGGCGGGCGAAGAGTTGCCAGGACTGCAACAACGCCTGCGACAATGCCTGCCCCATGCGGCTGAACCCGCGCACGATCAAGCGGAAGATGTTCACCTGCACCCAGTGCGCCGAGTGCATCTCGGCCTGCACCCAGGTGCAGGCCCCGAAGGGGCAGCCCTCGCTGCTGCAGTGGGTGAGCGACGAGGCGGCCCTGCCGGTGGTCACGGGCCGGCCGGCGCAGCCGAAAACACGCTCCCCGTCACCTGCCCCCGGGCGGGTGGAAACCGACAGCTGCTGCGGTTCCGGGGCCTGTGGGGGCTGAATGAATCGTAGGTCGGGTCAGCCGTAGCGTAACCCGACAATCTCCGCGGTTGATGTCGGGTTACGCCCTGACGGGCTAACCCGACCTACATATCTGGATAAACATTATGACATTTGAGTCGCATCAAGGCGGTTGCAGCAGGCCCGGGCGAAACTGCAATCATCCACTCATCGGAGCCCATTGATGGAAGAACATGTCGGCCAGCTCTGGCACCGGTTGATCACCCGGGCCGCCCGGCAGAGCCATCCGCAGGCGGCCGTGGCGCTGGAGGAGGTGGCCACGCCCATCGGAGTGTTCTTCCGCGCCCTGGGCGGCGATGGCGGCCTGCAGGTACAGCCGGCCGAGGCCACCGATTACCGCGGTCGGCGCAGCCTGCTGCAGCGGGTGGCGGGCAGCCAGCGCAAGGTGCGCCTGGCCTGGCGCGACGAGCAGGCCCTGCGCCTGCCGCCGGCCATCGACTGGTTCGCCGATCCCGGGCTGAACCGGGACCTGTATTTCTGGCTGGCGGCACTGGCGGCCACCCCGCATGACCTCGCCAGTCACTGGGTGCTGCGCAACCAGCAGCTGTGCCGGGTGACCCTGGAGCGCTTTCCGGGCCTGCGCCCGCGCTACCGGCGTCTGCTCGAGGCACATCTGGCGCAGCGGCCGGACCCCGGGCGTCTGCCTGCCGCCGAGGCGGAGCAGGAACGGCTTCTGCAGCAGGCCCTGCGCGAGCCGGGCTCGGTCGACGCCTTTCCGGAGGCCCGCCGTGAACCCTGGCCGGTGCCCCTGTGGCTGCATCCCTCGCCGCCGCTGGTCGCCGCCGCGACCGCCGCCGATCCGGGCGAGGGCAGCAATGCCCACGAGGGCGGCCAGAAGGCGCTGGAGAACGAGGGCCGGCGTCGGGCCGAGCGGGTGGAGAAGCCGCAGGAGGACCGCGGCCTGGTCACCATCCGCATGGAGAACATCTTCAGCTGGAGCGAGTACGTCAAGGTCGATCGCAGCACCGACGACGAGGAGGACCTGGATCAGGCCGCGGATGCCGCCCGCGACATGGACACACTGTCCGTGACCCGTGACGACAAGCCGGCCAGGGGGCGGCTGAAATTCGACCTGGACCTGCCCGCCGAGGCCAATGACGACACCGTACTCACCGATGGCCTGCTGCTGCCGGAGTGGGATCACCGCAAGGGCGTGCTGGTGCCTGAGCATTGCCGGATCAGCCTGATGAGCGCGCTCGATGCGGTGCCGATCGAACTGCCCGAATATCTGCGTCCGACCGCGCGGCGGCTGCGCAACCAGTTCTCCCTGCTCACGCCGGGGCGCCAGTGGCTGCGGGCCCAGCCCGACGGCTCCGAGATCGATCTCGATGCCTATCTGCGCTATGCCGGTGACCGCCAGGCCGGCATCCAGGCCCATGCCGATGGCCTGTTCCGGGACCTGCGCCAGAACCGGCGTGATCTGTCCTGCCTGCTGATGGCGGATCTGTCGCTGTCGACCGATACCTGGATCGACAACGACATGCGGGTGATCGACGTGATCCGCGACGCCCTGTTCCTGTTCGCCGAGACCCTGAGCTCGGTCGGCGACCCCTTCGCCCTGTACGGTTTCTCCTCACGCAAGCGCGACCCGGTGCGGGTGCACCAGCTCAAGGACTTCGGAAATCGCTACGACGGCCGCACCCGGGCCCGGATCCAGGCCATCAAGCCCGGTTACTATACCCGCATGGGTGCGGCCATCCGCTATGCCACCCGGGAACTGGAGCGCCAGGCCACCGAGACGAAGTTGCTGCTGCTGCTGACCGACGGCAAGCCCAACGACCTGGACCGCTACGAGGGCCGTTACGGCATCGAGGACACGCGCCAGGCCATCATCGAGGCCCGTGCGCAGGGGCTGCAGCCCTTCTGCGTGACCATCGACGCCAGGGGCAATGACTATCTCCCCTACCTGTTCGGCCGGCGCGGCTATGCCGTCATCCACCGGCCGTCACAGTTGCCGCGCACCCTGCCCGTGCTCTATTCCCGCCTGACCGCGGCCTGACGGCTGACCAGTGAAGCACATGGAAAACAGGGCATGATTTCGTGTAGGCAGGGCTGAATGCAATGAAGCCCAACAGCGCCACTGTCCTTGGAATGTAGGCCGGGATAAGCGTAGCGTTCCCGGCGTCGCGGGGCGGTGCCGGAAACAGGGCTGTCGCCCCTTATTCCGGCCTACGAGCTCCCCTCTCCCTAACCCTCTCCCTGAGGGAGAGGGAATAAATCAGAGGTTCCTTAAAAATAGAATGTAGGCCGGGATAAGCGTAGCGTTCCCGGCGTCGCGAGGCGCAGCCGGAAACGGGGCTGTCGCCCCTTATTCCGGCCTACGAGCTACGGCCGTGCAAGGTTTTGCGTTTTGGATTTATTTCCGTGCTTTCCGTGTATTCCGTGGCGCTCTTGAATGTTCTAGTCACCCCGGCTTGCCGTCCACCCGCGCCCGCACCAGGACCGGTGCATAGACCCACACGAAGGCGGCGAAGGCGCCGATCCACAGCAGCCCGGACAGCACCACCCACAGGGTGTAGTGGTCCGGCAGCAGCAGGGGCGGGAAGATCCGCACCAGGGCGCCCAGATTGAGCAGGACGAAGCCCAGGTTGGTCAGCCGCGCCGACTGCATCATGCGGCCGGTGTGGCCCAGGGCGACGCGTGCCATCATGCCCAGGGTGAAGCCGCCGATCACGCCGATGGTCAGCGCATGCAGTGCCAGGTTGGGCGCCAGCAGGCCGAGATCGGCCAGGCCCTTGAGCAGCAGCCCGCCGACGACCCAGCCATAGGCGACGTACAGCACCAGCAGGATCGGCAGCGAGCCGATCCCCGGCTTGATCCAGCCGGCGACCCGCACCAGCTGCACCAGGGCGGCCGCGAGTGCCATCACCCCTGCGGCCCGGCTCCAGCCGCTCACGTCGGCCGCCAGCATGCCGAGCAGGGTGACGAAGGTGGCCAGTTCGATCAGGCGGCTGCGCCGGCACTCGCTGCAGGCCAGCACCGCTTCGGTGAAGAACGGCAGCACCCGGCCGGTGATCATCAGGATCAGCAGCAGTACGGTATCGAGCATCAGCAGCATGCCCGGCCGGGCCGTGGTCGCGGTCAGGCCCAGGGCCTGGAGGTGCATCAGGGCGTTGGCGATGAACATCACCCCGAGCAATGCCAGCAGCACCCGGTTGGCCTTGTTGGGGCTGGCGAAGATGGGGCCGGCCAGACTCAGGGCCAGGGCCGGCAGAAAGGCGAGATCCACGACGGCGATCGCCCAGGCGGGCAGGGCGGGAACGAAGAACAGGACCCTGCCCAGCAGCCACAGCCCGGCCAGGGCCGCCAGCGGAGCGCCGTTGAGGGTGTCCACCCCGCTCCAGTTGCGCACCGCGGTCAGCAGGAAGCCGGCAATCACGGCGGCGGTGTAGCCGAACAGCATTTCGTGCGCATGCCAGTTGATAACATCGAAATAGGGCGCGGGGGGCAGGCCGCCGGTCCAGATGCCGAGCCACAGGACCATCAGGATCAGCCCGGCCAGACCCGCGGCGAGGAAGAAGGGACGGAAGCCCAGCGCGAAGGGGGCGTAGGCGGGCTGCCGGGTGTCGCGGCTTTGATCGTGAAGCTGCGTCAATGCCATCGGGGTGTCCTTGCGGGCAATATTACCTGAGCGCCATCCTGCGGTATCGAGTCTGGCCGCGACCTTGATATCGGTCAAGGCCGACCACGCGTTCTCCGCGGGATACGGGCAGGGCAGAGGGAAAAAAA
This sequence comes from Gammaproteobacteria bacterium, assembly GCA_002699185.1. Lineage (GTDB taxonomy): Bacteria > Pseudomonadota > Gammaproteobacteria > Thiohalobacterales > Thiohalobacteraceae > Thiohalobacter. The sequence continues at coordinate 7,860 of PABG01000034.1, forward strand.
GGGGCGGGATGGGGAGATCCCGCCCCCGGCAACATTGCCGATGCCGACAGTTGCGCCGGCATCAAGGTGTCGTGACGACACCATAGCGAGGTGACCATGGCACGATATGCCTCTGGACGCGGATCAGCATGCCCCGGTCCGGGCCGGCCGGCATTGACTTTGGTCAAGCCGGCAGCCCCGGGGCTGTGCCATCCTGCCGCTTCACTGGAAGAGGCGCCATGGCACTGTCCGATTACGTCAACACCCTGGGCCGGGATCTGCTGCGCCGCCACGGCGAGCGGGTGCACAAGCTCAGCCTGCACGCCGGGTTCACCTGCCCCAATCGTGACGGCAGCAAGGGCATCGGCGGCTGCAGTTTCTGCAACAACGCCTCCTTCGCGCCCATGGCGCGGGAACGCGCCGCGGTGCGCGAGCAGATCGCCTCCGGCCGGCGGGTGATCCGGCGCCGCACCGGGGCGCGCAAATATATTGCCTATTTCCAGGCCTATACCAATACCTACGGCGAACTCGAACGCCTGAAGGCCCTGTATGACGAGGCCCTGGCCGAGCCGGATGTGATCGGCCTGGCCATCGGCACCCGGCCGGACTGCGTGCCCGACGCCGTGCTGGATCTGCTGGCGGACTACCGCGATCAGGGCCATGAAGTCTGGCTGGAACTGGGGCTGCAGTCGGCCTTCGACACCACCCTGGAGCGGGTCAATCGCGGCCATGGCTGGGCCGAGTACGCCGCCACCCTGCGGGCGGCCCGCAGTCGCGGCCTGGCGGTGTGCACGCATCTGATCATCGGGCTGCCCGGCGAAGACCGCTGGCATGCGCGGCAGAGCCTGCTGCGGGTACTGGCGCTCGGCGTGGACGGGCTCAAGCTGCATCCGCTGCATGTGGTCAAGGGCACGCGCCTGGCCAACGAATGGCGCCGCGGCGGGTACCGGCCGCTGACGCAGGCCGAATACGTGGACATCGCCGCCGACCTGATCAGGGTCACCCCGCCCGAGGTGGTGTATCACCGGGTCACTGCCACGGCCGCCGCGCGCATCCTGCTGGCGCCGGCCTGGTGCGCGCGCAAGTGGCGGGTGCTCAATGCAATCGAGGCCGCCCTGGCAGGCCGCTGCCCGGCCCCGGCAATATCTGACGAGGTGGAACATGGAACTGGTCTGTCCGGCGGGTAATCTGCCCTCGCTCAAGGCGGCCGTGGACGCGGGTGCGGATGCCGTCTATCTGGGATTTCGCGATGACACCAACGCCCGCCACTTCGCCGGCCTGAATTTCAGTCATGAACAGCTGCGTGAAGGGGTGGGCTATGCCCATGCCCGCGGCCGCCAGGTGCTGCTGGCGATCAACACCTTTGCCCGTCCGGATGGCTGGGCGCGCTGGCAGCAGGCCGTGGATCGCGCGGTGGCGCTGGGGGTGGATGCGCTGATCATCGCCGACATGGGGGTGCTGGAGTATGCCGCGCAGCGCTACCCGGAGCAGCGGCTGCATCTGTCGGTGCAGGCCTCGGCGACCAGTGTCGAGGCGCTGCGCTTCTATCATGAACAGTTCGGGATACGCCGCGCCGTGCTGCCGCGGGTGCTGTCGCTGCGCCAGATCGAGGCGCTGGTGGAGAAGAGCCCGGTGGAGATCGAGGTGTTCGGTTTCGGCAGCCTGTGCGTGATGGTCGAGGGCCGTTGCTATCTGTCCTCCTACGTCACCGGCGAGTCGCCCAATACCTGCGGCGCCTGCTCGCCGGCCCGCTTCGTGGACTGGCAGGAGCAGGCCGACGGACTGCATACCCGCCTCAACGGCATTCTGATCGACCGCTTCCTGCCCGAGGAACAGGCCGGCTACCCGACCCTGTGCAAGGGGCGCTTCGATGTCTGCGGCCGGGTCGGCTATGCCATCGAGTCCCCCACCAGCCTCAATACTCTGGACCTGCTGCCGCGCCTGCTCGGCGCCGGCGTGGCGGCGGTGAAACTCGAGGGCCGCCAGCGCAGCCCGGCCTATGTGGCCCGGGTCAGCCGGGTCTGGCGCGAGGCCATCGATGCCTGCCGGCGCGACCCGGCCGGCTACCGGCCGCGTCCGGAATGGATGGCCGCGCTGGACGAGGTGGCCGAGGGCGCGCGCACCACCCCCGGTGCCTACCACCGGAGCTGGCAGTGAGGTCGGCATGCTGAAGCTTGCGCTGGGTCCCATCCCCTATTTCTGGCCGCGCAACGAGGTTCTGCGCTTCTACGAGGAGATGGCGCAGGCCCCGGTCGAGATCATCTACCTGGGCGAGACCGTGTGCGCCAAGCGCCGCCAGCTTGCCCTCGAAGACTGGCTGATGCTGGGCGAAGGCCTGGCGGCGGCGGGCAAGCAGGTGGTGCTGTCCACGCTGACCCTGATCGAGGCCGAGTCCGAGCTCGGCGCCCTGCGCCGGCTGTGCGCCGATGCCCCCTTCATGGTCGAGGCCAATGACATGGCCGCCATCCAGCTGCTGCAGGGCAGGGACTTCGTGGCCGGCACAGGGATCAATGTCTACAATCACCTGGCCCTGTCGCGGCTGGCCCGGCTGGGATTGCGGCGCTGGGTGTTGCCGGTGGAACTGGATCACGCGGCGCTGGCCGATCTGCAGCGGCTGCGCCCGGCCGGGATCGAGACCGAGGTGCTGGCCTGGGGCAGGCTGCCGCTGGCGCATGCCGCCCGCTGCTTCACCGCCCGCGCCCATGGCCTGCCCAAGGATGACTGCCGGTTCCGCTGCCGCGACTATCCCGACGGCCTGCTGCTCAAGACCCGGGAGGGACAGCCCTTCCTCAATCTCAACGGCATCCAGACCCAGTCGGCGCTGAGCCAGTGCCTGATCGGCGAACTGCCCGCGCTGGAAGCCCTGGATGTGGAGGTGCTGCGGCTGATACCCCAGGCGCAGGGCATGAGCGAGGTGATCGGCCTGTTCGACCGGGTCCGGCGGGGTGACCTGGATGCCGCCGAGGCCCGTCGGCGCCTGGCGCAGCTGGCGCCGATCGGCCTGTGCAACGGCTTCTACCGGGGTGGGCCGGGGATGGCAATGACTGTTGGGGCTTTGACGTGAGGCGTGAGAAGGATGTGTAGATTCTGCTGGGCACTGGTGGTGCTGTTGCTGCTGCTGAGCGGTGGCATGGCCTATGTCTTTATCTGGCAGGGCAGTGTGCGGCCGGCAGCCGATGGCCGCACCGCCATTGTGCTGGAGCCCGGCGAGCGGGCATTGATTCTGACCGAGATGCGCGGCTTCGTCGAAAGCATCCAGCAGGTCACGGACGGGCTGGCGCGCGAGGACATGGAGGCCGTGGTGCAGGCCGCGCGCGCGTCGGGCCGGGCGGCCCAGCAGCAGGTGCCGGCCCCGCTCATGGGCAAGCTGCCGCTGGCCTTCAAGCAGCTGGGCCTGGACACCCACCAGCAGTTCGATCAACTGGCGCTGGATGCCGAACAACTGGGCGATCCGGCCCACAGCCTGCAGCAGCTGGGGCGTTTGATGCGGAACTGTGTCGCCTGTCATGCGACCTATCGGCTGGAGGTCGGGGATTGAGAGCCCGCCGTATATGTAGGTTGGGCTGAACACCGTGAAGCCCAACAAATGACCGCGGCGGCATGGTGTTGGGCATCACTGCGTTCAGTTCCGTAGGCCGGAACAAGGGCGCCGGGGCCCGTTTCCGGCAGGCCGGGAACGCTGCGCTTATCCCGGCCTGCGAAGCTGCTAATCCGGTTTGAACTGTATTCGCGTCAGTGCGTGTTCGTCCCTGGCCCACATTTCTCCCCGCCTGACTGATGACGGACTATTTCATCCTGCGTTGCCTTCAGCGCCTGCCGGATCCCGGGTGTGATGTCCCGCAGCCCCAATCCCGCTTCCACAATCTGCCCGGCGGCATCCCGACAGCCCTGCGCCAGCAGGGCCCGGGCCAGGTTGTTGTGCGCGGCGGCGTTGTCGGGATCGAGTTCCAGCGCCTGGCGATAGGCCGCTTCCGCTGCTTCATACTCGCCGGCGAGATAGTGCGTATTGCCCAGGCCGTACCAGGCCGCGGTGCGCTGCGGCCAGTGCCGGCTGGCGGTGACGTAGGCCCGACGGGCGGTGTCGATCCGGCCGGTGGACTCGAGGTCGGCGGCGGCCCGGAGGTAGCGGTCCGGGTCAGGCTCGGCGGGCAGGCGCTCGGGCGGCAGCACCACCAGGGCCCAGTGGTCGGCGCGGCGCCAGGTGCGCAGGAACAGGTCGCGGTCCATCAGCTTGCGCCGCTCGGTGCCGGAACGCAGGATAAAGCTGTCCCGTTCGCCGCTGTAGCCGATGACCACGGCGTAGTGCCAGCGCGGCAATGCCGCGATGCCCAGGTTCTGCAGCACCAGTACCGGGTGTCCGGCCTGCAGCTGTCGGATCAGCGCCTCGATGTCGGGTTCGAGTTGATAGGGCAGGCGTTCGTGGCGCCGCACCGCGGCCACCAGTTCGGCCTGCAGACTGCCGTGCCGGCCCGGTAGGTAGACTTCCGGCGTCAATTCCCCCGGCCCGGTCTCCACTCCGGCGCTGTTGAGCACCGTGGCCAGTGCGGCGGGGCCGCATTGATAGGCCTGCTGGGGATGAAACGGGACCGCGGCGAGTTCGACCTCGACCGGCGTCGGTCCCGGCCGTTCAGTGAGGGGCGGCTGGCCGGCGCAGCCCGCCAGCAGCAGGGCGGCGGCCAGCCGGACGTGGAGTTGCGGCATCAGATGCCGGTGAAGATGTCCGTGACATCGAGCAGTTCGAGGATGAGCAGGACCACGAATACGATGCCGACCACTTCGATGACGCCGGCACCGGCGGGCAGCTGCTTCATATTGGCCGCCAGCCGCTGCAGCTCGGCGGCGGTCAGGCCGCCCAGCCGTTGCTCGACCTTGGCGGGATCGACCCCGAGTTCCAGCATCTGCTGGCGGACATCCTCGCGATTCAGGCCGGCCCGGACCTCGGCCATGTGCAGGGCGCGGGCCTCGGCCGCGAGCATCTCCCCGGTGCCCACCAGCCCGGTCTGGGCCGCAGCGGGAAAGGTGGCGAAAAGGAAATTCAGGATCAGGGCGAGAATGCCCGCACGTTTCCAGCGCGTCGTATCCATGGGGTACCTCCAGTCGCTATTGTTGGTTTGAGCCTATCCTATTGGCTGGCATGCGGGCGGTATGTGCGTGACTTCACGAAACCCGCATGGATCATCGATAACTATAGACAAAGCGTGGGCTTATTGCCGGAAATTCCGCGGTTCACGGGTGGGATCGAACGTCTGCGGCAAACCGCGTCGGGCCAGCTCGAGCAGCCGCTGCAGGGCCGGATCCGGTTCCCAGCCGGCCAGGAAGTTCTTCACCTCCAGGCCCAGTTCAGTGTCGCCGCGCAGCCGCAGCCGGCGCTGGAAGAAGAGGGTGTCGGGGTCGGTCTCGCGTTGCAGCAGCGTGGCATAGGTCGCCAGGTCGGCCTCGATCAGCAGATCCGGCCGGCGCGGCGAGCCCGGGCTGACCAGTCGTCTCCGGTCACCGCTGAGCGCGAGCCGCAGCGGCGTTTCCGCCAGGGCGATGATCACCATCCGGCCATGCATGAAATCGAGTTCGCCCCGGCGCAATGCGCTGGCGAAGGCCAGGTTCAGGGCGGCCAGCGCCGGTCGGGTCCAGAGCGGTCGTGGCAGTCGGACCAGCGCGATGAGCGGCAGCGAAGGACGGCTCATGCCAGCCCCAGCCAGTATTCGTGCACCCGGGCGTCCCGCCCCAGTTCGGGGTGGAAGGCACAGCCCACGTGGCGTCCCTGGCGTAGCGCCACTGGCAGTCCCGCATGCGTCGCCAGCACCTCCAGGGGCGCGCGGGCACGGACGGCCGGGGCGCGGATGAAGGCGGCCCGCATGCCGGGGAAATGGCTGCCTTCGAGGCTGGCAATGAAGCTCTCGCGCTGGCGGCCGTAATGGTTGCGATCGACCTCGGCGGTCAGCAGCCCCAGCGGGTTGACGCGGGCGTCATTCGTCCGGGTGCACATGAGGATGAGGCCGGCGCAGGTGCCGAGCACCGGATGGTGGTCGGCGAAATCCGCAATGGCGCGGTCAAGGCCGTCGCGCCGCAGCAGCTGACTGAGGGTGGTGGACTCGCCGCCGGGCAGGATCAGCCCGGCCAGGCCGTCCAGGTCGGCGGGTCGGTATACCGGGCGGGCGCTCCGGCCGAGTTGCGCCAGCATGCGGGCATGCGCCTGCACATTGCCCTGCAGGGCGAGGATGCCGATGGGGTCCGGCGTCATTACCAGCCACGCTTGGCCAGGCGCTGTTCATCCGGCAGTCCGCCGAGTTCCAGCCCCGGCATGGCGCCCTTCAGACCATGCGAGACTTCTGCCAGCACGGCTGGGTCTTCGAAGTGGGTGGTGGCGCGGACAATGGCCGCGGCCCGTGCAGCCGGGTCCTCGGAGCGGAAGATGCCCGAGCCGACGAACACCGCTTCGGCGCCCAGCTGACGGACCAGGGCGGCGTCGGCCGGGGTGGCCACGCCGCCGGCGGAGAAGTTGGGCACCGGCAGCGCACCCTGCTCGGCGACATAACAGACCAGTTCGTAGGGCGCGCCCAGCTGCTTTGCCGCGCTCATCAGCTGGCCCGGTTCGAGCCGGGTGAGCTCGCGCATCTGGGTGTGGATGCGGCGCAGGTGGCGCACCGCCTCGACGATGTTGCCGCTGCCGGCCTCGCCCTTGGTGCGGATCATGGCCGCGCCCTCGCCGATCCGGCGCAATGCCTCACCCAGGTCGGTGGCCCCGCAGACGAACGGGATGGCGAAGTCCCACTTGTGGATGTGGTGTTCCTCGTCGGCCGGTGTGAGCACTTCGCTCTCGTCGATGAAATCCACCGCCAGGGCCTGCAGGATCTGCGCCTCGGCGAAGTGACCGATGCGGCACTTGGCCATGACCGGGATGGAGACCGCTGCCTGGATGGACTGGATCAGGGCCGGGTCGGACATGCGCGCCACCCCGCCGTCGCGGCGGATGTCGGCCGGGATGCGCTCCAGTGCCATCACCGCCACCGCGCCGGCGGCCTCGGCGATGCGTGCCTGCCCGGCGTCGGTGACGTCCATGATCACGCCGCCGCGGAGCATCTCCGCCAGGCCGCGCTTGAGTTGGAATTCATCGGCCTCGAAGCGCGAGGCCAGGTTCCAGGTCATTGATATTCACCCGCGAATGGACTGATTCAGTCGACCATTATCGAAGCTGCGGGCGGGAAGGGTTTGATATTGGTCAAGCGGGAGGGAATGACGTTCAGCGCTGGGAACGCAGAGGGCGCAGAGGCGCGGAGGCGCAGAGAAATATCTATGTACAAAAGAATGTTGATGTGGATGTCGTCGAGCGGAGTTGTTCAGACAAAGGATGCGTTTGAATATTTATATCCTTTGCGTCTCCGCGTCTCTGCGCCCTCTGCGTTAATATCGCCGCAGCCGGGTTCACCCGCCGGTCATGGACATGAAACGGACCACCTGGTCGGGCTTTTCGCGGAATTCGTGCCGTTCCGGCTTGAGCTCGATCGCTTGACGGATGGCGGCTTCCAGTTCCGCGTCACTGGCACCATTGCGCAGCAGGGGCTTGAAGTCATAGCTGTGTTCCTGGCCCAGGCACATGTACAGGGTGCCGTCGACGGCCAGGCGCACCCGGTTGCAGGTCTCGCAGAAGTGCTGTGAGATGGGGGTGATGAAGCCGATGCGCAGGTCGGTGCCGGCGACGCGGACGTAGCGCGCGGGGCCGCCGCCGGGCATCACACCGGGCAGCAGTTCGAAGCGCCTGGCCAGGCGCGCCTTGATCTCCTGCAGGTCGACATACTGGCTGGTGGCGTTGCGGCCGGTGTCGCCCACGGGCATGGTTTCGATGAAGCGCAGGGTGAAGTCATGTTCGATGCAGAAGTCGACCATGTCCTCGACCTCGTCCTCGTTCACGCCCTTCATCACCACCATGTTGATCTTGATCGGGTGATAGCCGGCGGCCTTCGCGGCCATCAGGCCGCCCATGACCTTCTCCAGCTTGCCGCCGGTGATCTGCTTGAACACCTCGGGCCTGAGCGTGTCCAGACTGACATTGATGCGGGTCACCCCGGCGGCGCGCAGCGCAACGGCGTGTTTGTCCAGCCGGGTGGCATTGGTGGACATGGACAGGTCCTCGATGCCGGCGACCCGGGTCAGGCGTTCTGCCAGTTCGGGCAGGTTGCGGCGCACCAGCGGCTCGCCGCCGGTCAGCCGCACCCGGCGCGTGCCCAGGCGGGCAAAGGCGCCGATCAGGCGCTCGATCTCATCGAAGCTCAGCCATTCCTCCGGCTCCTCGAAATCCCGGAAGCCCTTCGGCATGCAGTAGAAGCAGCGCAGGTCGCAGCGGTCCGTCACCGACAGGCGGACGTACTCGATATTGCGGCCGAAGCGGTCTGTGAGCTGCTCATCCATGGTGTTCACTATAGAGGGCGATTCGGCGGTGGACAATGCCGCTGGAAGTAAGGTTTTGGGTCACCCCGTCATTGCGAGCGAAGCGTGGCAATCTCGTAAAGCGACCGGATTCGGTCTGGGGATTGCCGCGGCGCTTCGCGCCTCGCAATGACGAGTATCCCGCGACCACTTTGCGCCTCTGCGTCTCCGCGACCTCTGCGTTAATGTCGCGCCGTCAAATCGTCTGGTAGCTGTAGGCCGGAATAAAGGCCGCATGGCCCGTTTCCGGCAACTGACCGCATGCTTGCCGGGAACGCTGCGCTTATCCCGGCCTACGGTATTTCCTTATATGGTCTGATAGTAGAGGTTCTGCGGATGATTGGCCTGGGCGAAGAAGAACCAGCGTTCGGCGATCAGGCCGATGTACTGCACCACGAAGGCGGCGGCGAGCAGGCCCAGGGCGGCAGTGGACAGGCCCAGGGCCAGCAGGGCGACCGGCACCGGAAACACCAGCACCAGGAAGATCCACTTGATGCTCTTCATGAAGGCCGTGGTCTTGTGATGAAAGAATTCGCGGGTGTTGAAGGAGCCGGCCATGAAGCCCTGGGATTTCTGCTGGATGTTGCTGTGGCGCACGCCGATGGCGGTCTGCAGGGTGGATTTGTACTTGATGCGGGCATTGCGGATCAGCGAGGCGCCGCGGGTGATCAGCGAGGCCACGGTCAGGATGATGGCCCAGGCGCCGTAGAACTTGAGCAGGCCGGGGGCCTGGTGATACGCGGCATAGGCGGTGGCCAGGGTGAAGCCGGAGGCGCTGCCCAGCAGGGTGTAGTTGATCACGGTCAGCGGCGAGGCCCATTCCTGCAGGAACTTGATGCAGGCGTAGATCATGCCGGTGGCAATGAACAGGCCGAAGGCGAACACGGTGGTGACCGCGCCCACGATCATGGACAGGTCGATGGCGATATTGGCCTGCTGGCCGATCTCGAAGAACACCGGGTTCCAGCCGGTGTAATGAACCAGGCCGTAGAGGAACACCAGGCCCATGAAGGCGGGCAGGATGATGACCTCGCGCGACAGCCAGGAGGTGCGCCACTGGGCGATGGCGCGCCAGCCGCGCTCCGGATGGCCCAGATGGAAGAAGGAGGCGAACAGACCGGCGCCCAGGAACAGCAGGGCGATCAGGCTGCCGATACCGTAGAAGGCGGCGGTGTCAGCGTGCCCCGGCAGGACCTTGGCCACGGCATAGACCTGGCCGGTGTACAGCGCCAGGAACAGCCCCTGGCCGACGCCGCTCAAGGTGGTGAGAAAGATGACGGAAAATGCGGGATGCATGTCTTGCTCCAATCTCTATTCGGTTATGACTGCAAAAACTACTTGATGGCCACGGAAAACACGGAAAGCACGGACATTTAAAAACATGATTATTATCCGGACCAATTCCCCGTTGGCGTCATTCCGGCCTGCGCCGGAATGACGGGATATGTCCGTCACGCAGATTCGATATTTATTTTCTTGTCCGTGTTTTCCGTGTAGTCCGTGGCTATCCACATCAATAAAGGTGCCGCCGGCTGCCGGGTGCGCATTCGGTGCGTTGCGCGAACCCGGAGGGTTCCACCGGCAGCCCAGTTCCGGCAACCGGCGGCAAACGGGGTTTACCAGCTGGTGACGTCATCCAGGGTCGGTTCGTCGATCACGCGGCCCTTGTGGATGCCTTCCTTCTTCAGCGGGTTGTCCACGCGCTCGAGCTCATCCTCGTGGATCTGGATGCGAGCCTTGCGGCGCGGCAGATAATGGTTGGCCGGTTTGGTGCCCCACTCGGGCATCAGCTGGTAACCGCCGCGCTCGCGGATGGCCACCGAGACCTCGGATTCGGCGTCGTGGACGTCGCCGAACAGCCGGGCGTTGGTCGGGCAGGCCATCACGCAGGCCGGCTTGCGCTCGGCCTCGGGCAGCGATTCATCATAGATGCGGTCCACGCACAGGGTGCACTTCTTCATCACCTTCTGCTGCTCGTCGATCTCGCGCACGCCGTAGGGGCAGGCCCAGGAGCAGTATTTGCAGCCGATGCACTTGTCGTAGTCCACCAGCACGATGCCGTCGGAATCGCGCTTGTAGCTGGCCCCGGTCGGGCAGACCGGCACGCAGGGCGGATCCTCGCAGTGCAGGCAGCTCTTGGGGAAGTGCACCGTATCGGTGTTGGGATACACGCCCACCTCGAAGGTCTGCACCCGGTTGAAGAAGGTGCCGGTCGGATCCTTGCCGTAGGGGTTGAAGTCGGACATGTAGCCCGCCGTGCCGGAGGTGTTCCACTCCTTGCAGCTGGTCACGCAGGCATGACAGCCCACGCAGACGTTCAGATCGATTACCAGTGCTAATTGTGTCATATGCTATAACCTTGGTATTTCGTTAACCGCCAGGATGTCAGGAATGCCTGGAGTCCATGGCATGTCGGGTTACGCTGCGCTAACCCGACCTACGGACTTTGTGGTGAAACTTGATCTTCAGCCCGCCTTCTTGCCGCCGGCGAAGAACTTCAGCCACTTGCTCTTACGCGAGGTGTCCTGCCCCGGCAGGGTCGGCATCGGGTCGAACTGCGGGTAGCTGACCTCGGGCTCGCCCTCGGCGGCCTTGTAGATGCGCACCCGCACGTCATACCAGCCGGCCTGGCCGGTGACCGGGTCGGAATTGGACAGGTGCTCGCCGTACTCGCTGGCGGGCAGTTCCTCGCTGATGACGTGATTGAGCAGGAAGCCCTTGCGCGATTCGTTGGCGTCGGCGTCCAGGCCCCAGGCGCCGGAGGCCTTGCCGATGGCGTTCCAGGTCCAGACGGTGCCGGGCTCGACCGCCTCGGAGTAGCGGCACAGGCAGCGCACCCGGCCCCACTGGGACTCGACCCACATCCAGTCCTCGTCCTCGATGCCCTGAGCGCGGGCGGTGACCGGATTCACATATAAATAGTTGTAGGTGTGAATCTGGCGCAGCCAGGCATTCTGCGAATCCCAGGAGTGGTACATCGCCATCGGACGCTGGGTGACCGCGTTGAGCGGATAGGTATGCAGGTCGGTCTGCTGCGACTCCAGCGGCTCATAGTAGAACGGCAGCGGATCGAAATAGGTCTCGATGCGCTTGCGCAGATGATCCGGCGGCTGCTTGCCATCCCATTTGCCCTGGGCCGCGAGGCGGAACTTCTGCAGCACCTCGGAGTAGATGTGGATCAGGATCGGCTCGGCGTAGCGGGTCAGACGGTTGTCCTGCGCCCACTCCAGATAGCCCTGGTTCCAGTTGCGCATGTACTGGTACGACTTGGGCAGATGGTACTGGAAGACGCAGTTGTTCTTCTCGTACATCTCCCACTGCTTCGGGTTGGGCTCGCCCTTGAGGAACTTCTCCCCGCCCTTGCCGCGCCAGCCGGACAGGAAACCGATGCCGGAACCGGGTTCGGTCTCGTAGTTGACCACGAAGTCGGGGTAGTCGCGGAACTTGCGGCTGCCGTCCTCGCGCACGAAGGCGGGCAGCTTCAGGCGTGAGCCCAGTTCCACGATCACTTCCTGGAACGGCTTGCACTCGCCCTTGGGCGGCACCACCGGGATGCGCACCGAATCCACCGGGCCGTCGAACTCGGAGATGGGACGGTCCAGCATGGACATGCAGTCGTGGCGCTCCAGGTAGGTGGTATCCGGCAGCACCAGATCGGCAAAGGCGGTCATTTCGGACTCGAAGGCATCGGCGACGATCAGGAACGGGATCTTGTACTCGCCGTTGTCGTCCTTGTCGTTGAGCATCTTGCGGACCTCGACCGTGTTCATGGACGAGTTCCAGGCCATGTTGGCCATGAAGATGAGCAGGGTGTCGATCGGGTACGGATCCTGGCGCCAGGCGTTGGTGATGGCATTGTGCATCAGGCCGTGTACGGCCAGCGGATGCTCCCAGGAAAACGCCTTGTCCAGGCGCACCGGCTTGCCCTGATCATCGACGAACAGGTCGTCCGGCTCAGCCGGCCAGCCCAGCGGCATGCCGCCCAGCGGGGTGTTGGGCTTCACATCCTCCGGGCCCTTCGGCGTCTTGGCGCAGGGCGGAATCGGGCGTGGGAAGGGCGCCTTGTGACGGAAGCCGCCGGGGCGGTCGATGGTGCCCAGGATGGACATCAGGATCGACAGGGCGCGAATGGTCTGGAAACCGTTGGAGTGCGCCGCCAGTCCGCGCATGGCATGGAAGGCCACCGGGTTGCCGGTGACGGATTCGTGCTCGTTGCCCCAGGTGTCGGTCCAGGCGATGGGCAGCTCGATCTTCTGGTCGCGCGCGGTCACGCCCATTTCATAGGCCAGGCGCCTGATGGTCTCGACCGGGATGCCGGTGATCTCGGCGGCCCATTCCGGGGTGTAGTCCTTGACCCGGTCGACCAGCAACTGGAACGAGGGCTTGACCGGCGTGCCGTCATCGAGCTTGAACTCACCCAGCAGGTAGGGGTCGGCGCCCGGGGTGTGAGTGGAGATGGGGCGGTTCAGTTCGCGATCCCACCACAGCTTGTTCTGCGGATCGAAGCAGCCCTCCTCGGGCGGCACCTCGAAGCGTACCAGCATGCCGTATTCGGTGCTGTTCTCGTCCATGTTCACCAGTTGCGCGGCGTTGGTGTACTGGACCAGGAACTCGCGGTCGTACAGGCCCTGGTTGATGATCTCGTGGGTCAGGGCCAGCATCAGGGCGCCGTCGGTGCCGGGCTTGATCGGCACCCACTCGTCGGCGATGGCCGAGTAGCCGGTGCGAACCGGGTTGATGGAGATGAACTTGCCGCCCTGGCGCTTGAACTTGGAAATCGCCATCTTGAGCGGGTTGGAGTGATGGTCCTCGGCGGTGCCGATCATCACGAACAGTTTGGCCCGCTCCAGATCGGGGCCGCCGAACTCCCAGAAGGAGCCGCCGATGGTGTAGATCATGCCGGCGGCCATGTTCACCGAGCAGAAGCCGCCGTGAGCGGCATAGTTCGGGGTGCCGTACTGTTTGGCGAACAGCCCGGTCAGGGCCTGCATCTGGTCGCGGCCGGTGAACAGGGCGAATTTCTTCGGATCGGTGGCGCGCAGCTTCTTCAGGCGCTGCTCCATGATGTCGAAGGCCTCGTCCCAGGAGATCTCTTCGAACTGCGCATCACCGCGGTCGGCACCTTCCTTGCGCTTGAGGGGCTTGGTGAGCCGTGCCGGCGAGTACTGCTTCATGATCCCGGCGGAGCCCTTGGCGCAGATCACGCCCTTGTTCAGCGGGTGGTCCGGGTTGCCCTGGATGTAGCGGACTTCGCCATCGCGCAGGGTCACGCGGATGCCGCAGCGGCAGGCACACATGTAGCAGGTGGTGTTCTTGGTCTCGATGCGGGCGTTTTCATCCGCGGACTTGTCCAGCGGATTGTGGATAACCTTGTCTTCGCGCATAGTTCCTGGCCGTGGTTGATGCATGTCAATTCGGGGACGGGCGAATGTATTAGAATAGCCTGCTTTTTGCCAATTAGCTTTTCTGAAATTATCATAAAATATTATAATATTCTAATAATCATAAATTTTATGACGTTTAAAAATCAATGGGTTGGTTTTAAGAAAGGCAATAAATTTATTTTATGGGAATGGCTGGCCAGGGCCGACGGACGGCAGGGCCGGCGCTGGAGCCGCCGGCCCTGTCAATGGCTGGGCGAGGGGAATGTCCTGATCTGATATCCGTATATTAAGGTAAGACGGCCTCAGAGCCCGGCGTTTTCCCGGGCCCGCTTCGACTGTTCCAGTTTCTTGCGCACCAGGTGAATCGCCTCGAGGTAGGGCACAGTGCCGTTGTGCCGCAGCACGGCCTGGCCCTCATGGCCGTGGACGAACTGAATGAACTTCTTGACCTCCTCGGCATTCGCGCCGTCCCGGTTGTAGGCCAGGTACAGCGGCCGATACAGCAGATACTCGCCGTCGCGGATGTTCTCATAGGTCGGTTCCTTGCCCTCCAGCTGCAGCAGCTTGACGTTGCGCTTGCGTGCGCTGCTGATGCCGCTGACCGCGATGGCATGGATGTCGGTCTCCACGGCCTTTTCCAGCGGGCCGGATGAAGGGAAGATCTCGGTTGCCGTGAATGTCTGATCGGGATTGGCGAAGACCAGTTCGCGCAGCTTGTAGCCCACCCCGGAAAGGTTGCCCTGGCGGACATAGACGTTGATCGGTGCGTCAGGCCCGCCGAGTGCATTCCAGTTGGTGAGCTTGCCGGTATAGATCAGCCGCAGCTGGTCCAGAGTGAGATCGCCGACAGGGTTGTCGGGATGGGTGATGATGACCAGGGCATCCCAGGCCACGGGGACCATCACGGCATCGCTCTCGGCGCTGTTGTGCGGCAGCCGGAAGCGGCACGAGCCGCCGATGTCGACCTTGTTGGCGGAGATTTCCCGGATCCCCTTGGTGGCGCCGCCGCCGGCGATATCAATATGAATTCCCGTCTTTTTTTCGTACAGCGTGGCAATTTCCTGCATGTAGGCCTTCTTGCTGATGCCGCAGCCGACCCAACTCAGGCTGAGGCTCTGACCGGCAGGTGCGGCAAGGACGGAGGTTGCAAACAGGCACAGACCAAGGGCCTGCCCCGGGAGGCGGAACAGTAATCGGATCATGGTATAGCTCCCTCGTTACAAATCAGGTAGTTGTCTCCGGCGACGCCGAAAGGCGGGCTGTTGTGATGGTGTATGCCCTGACTATAGGGATGTTGCCGGCCTGCAAACTATTCCTCCGGTCACAGAAAACGCCACAGATCCGACCTATCTATATGAATGATGGAAACGGTTTTAGAATAATTAAGACTTAGTCAAAATGTTAATATAATAAGGTTTCCTTATTGTATCCATCATAATTATTGAATTTCATCGATGACTTGCCGGCGCTATAGTGCCCGCCCGGATGGATGATCCGGGTGCGTCCCACAGACGAATTTCGCTGTCCGCGTCCATCAGGCGGGCGGGGACGGCACAACGACTGGCAATTTTTCTTAAAGAGGAGTTAGGTCATGGCTGGAAAAACCTACAGCGCGGGCGTCAAGGACTACCGCGAGACTTACTGGGAACCGGATTACCCGATCAAGGACACCGATCTGCTGGCGTGCTTCAAGATCACTCCGCAGCCGGGCGTGCCGCGTGAAGAGGCCGCCGCCGCCGTGGCCGCCGAGTCCTCCACCGGTACCTGGACCACGGTCTGGACCGACCTGCTGACCGATCTGGATCACTACAAGGGCCGTGCCTATGCCATCGAGGACGTGCCCGGCGACGACGAAGCCTTCTATGCCTTCATTGCCTACCCGATCGACCTGTTCGAGGAAGGCTCCGTGGTCAACGTCTTCACCTCCCTGGTGGGCAACGTGTTCGGCTTCAAGGCAGTCCGCGCCCTGCGTCTGGAAGACGTGCGCTTCCCGATCGCCTATGTCATGACCTGCAACGGCCCGCCGCACGGCATTCAGGTCGAGCGTGACATCATGAACAAGTACGGGCGTCCGCTGCTGGGTTGCACCATCAAGCCCAAGCTGGGCCTGTCGGCCAAGAACTATGGTCGCGCCTGCTACGAAGGCCTGCGCGGCGGCCTGGACTTCACCAAGGACGACGAAAACGTCAACTCCCAGCCCTTCATGCGCTGGCGTCAGCGGTTTGATTTCGTCATGGAGGCCATCCACAAGGCCGAGGCCGAGACCGGCGAGCGCAAGGGCCATTACCTCAACGTCACCGCTCCGACCCCGGACGAGATGTTCAAGCGCGCCGAATACGCCAAGGAAATCGGTGCTCCGATCATCATGCACGACTACATCACCGGCGGCTTCTGCGCCAACACCGGCCTGGCCCAGTGGTGCCGCGACAACGGTATGCTGCTGCACATCCACCGTGCCATGCACGCCGTGCTCGACCGCAACCCGCGCCACGGTATCCATTTCCGCGTGCTGACCAAGATCCTGCGCCTGTCCGGCGGTGATCACCTGCACACCGGTACCGTGGTCGGCAAGCTGGAAGGCGACCGCGCCTCCACCCTGGGCTGGATCGACCTGCTGCGCGACTCCTACGTCAAGGAAGACCGCAGCCGCGGTATCTTCTTCGATCAGGACTGGGGCTCCATGCCCGGCGCCTTCGCAGTGGCCTCCGGCGGCATCCATGTCTGGCACATGCCGGCGCTGGTCACCATCTTCGGCGACGATGCCGTGCTGCAGTTCGGCGGCGGCACCCTGGGCCATCCGTGGGGCAACGCAGCCGGCGCGGCAGCCAACCGCGTGGCAGTGGAAGCCTGTGTCGAGGCCCGCAACGAGGGTCGCGAACTCGAGAAGGAAGGCAAGGAAATCCTTACCGCCGCTGCCAAGAACAGCCCCGAGCTGAAGGCCGCGATGGAGACCTGGAAGGAAATCAAGTTCGAGTTCGACACAGTGGACAAGCTGGACGTCTCGCACAAATAAAGGACCGGGACGAGGAGCAGGGGCCCCATCGCCAGGCGATGGGGGTGCGACCGCCGGCGCTCCGCTGCCGGGGCGTGCCTCCTGCCTTCCATGTATGAGCCAAACCAGTTCAAGTATTACGTTATCGAGGATTTACCCATGAGCGAAATGCAAGATTACGAATCCAGCCTGAGCGATCCCTCAAGCCGGAAATTCGAAACCTTCTCCTACCTGCCGGAGATGGAAAAGGACCGGATCCGCAAGCAGGTGGAATACATCGTCAAGCAGGGCTGGAACCCGGCCATCGAGCACACCGAGCCGGAAAACGCCTTCGGTCACTACTGGTACATGTGGAAGCTGCCGATGTTCGGCGAGACCGATGTCGACCGCATCCTGGGTGAGGCCGAGGCCTGCCACAAGGCGCATCCCGAGCATCACGTACGCCTGGTCGGTTATGACAACTACGCCCAGTCGCAGGGTGCTTCCATGGTCATCTTCCGCGGTCCGATCAAAGTCTGAATTCGGGCGGGTAGTGCCAGCAAGTCCGAGCCCCTGCCCGGTCTACCGGACAGGGGCTTTTTATTAGTCCCGGGTAGGGGATACCAGGAACCCGAAGCCGACCTGCACGCGGGTTTTGTGTTCCTGGTGTTCCCGGGAGAACTGCAAATCAGGATGGTGTACGGATATGAGTGACGCGAAGATCGAACAGTACAAGATCAGGCAGGAGCCCTATTACGAGGCCGTCGCCAACGAGGTCGAACTGTACGAGGCGGCCTACAATGCGCGCATGCCGGTAATGCTCAAGGGGCCGACCGGCTGCGGCAAGTCGCGGTTCGTCGAGTACATGGCCTGGAAGCTCGGTCGGCCGCTGATCACCGTGGCCTGCAACGAGGACATGACCGCATCCGACCTGGTGGGGCGCTTCCTGCTCGACAAGGAAGGTACCGTCTGGCAGGACGGGCCGCTGACCACCGCCGCCCGTATCGGTGCCATCTGCTATCTCGATGAGGTGGTCGAGGCGCGCCAGGATACCACCGTGGTGATTCACCCGCTGACCGACCATCGCCGCACTCTGCCGCTGGACAAGAAGGGCGAAGTGATCGAGGCCCACGAGAACTTCCAGCTGGTGATCTCCTACAACCCGGGTTACCAGAGCCTGATGAAGGATCTCAAGCAGTCCACCAAGCAGCGGTTTGGCGCCATGGACTTCGATTATCCCGAGGCCGACATCGAGGCAAGCATCGTCGCCCGCGAAACCGGCGTCGACAAGGCCATCGCCGAGAAGCTGGTGCAGATCGCGCACCGTGCCCGCAATCTGAAAGGGCATGGGCTGGATGAGGGCATCTCCACCCGTCTGCTGGTCTATGCCGGGCAGCTGATCAACAAGGGTGTGGACCCGCTGGCCGCCTGCAGCATGACCCTGGTGCGCCCGCTGACGGACGACCCGGACATGCGCGACACCCTGGATGCGGCGGTGAGCACCTATTTCGGGTAAACAACGATCTTGAACCACAAAGGTCACAAAGGAATGTAGGTTGGGTTAGGCGCGCAGCGCCGTAACCCAACGTGCCGCGGTTGTCGGGTTACGCAACGCTAACCCGACCTACGTAGTTCTTCGTTTCTACGTGGTGACACATTTCAGCAGTTGATACCTTATGACCATTAATCTCGACGACTACAGCGACTGCCTCGCGAAGGCAGCACCCGAGATCCGCGACAACCTGGAAGCCACCTTCCAGGAAGCCTCCCGGGTCATGTCGCCGGCGGGCCTGCAGGAATACATGGAAGGCGCCAAGGGGCTGTGCAGCCTCGGCCGCGGTCACGACCTGGTGCTGGCCTATCTGGACGAGATGCCGATGGTGGCCCGCGAGGTCGGCGAGGATGTGATTCGCGACGTGATCGCCGCGGCCATGAAGCTGTCTTCCATGACCTCGGGCGAGATCATCGCGCTGATGTTCTCGAGTCTGCCGACCGCGGCACGCCGGCTGGGTGATGCCGAGCTGGTGCGTGGCTATCTGCAGCTCATCCATCAGATGTCGGCCAAGGCGCCGCGCGGACTGCGACCCATGCTGCGGCATGTCGACGAGTTGCTGACCAAGCTGACCCTGGGCGGGCTGCGTCGCTGGGTCAATTTCGGCGCCGGGGCGTATCGCCGTGATCTGGCGAAGCAGGTCGAGTATTTCGACCTCAAGACCGCTGACAGCCTCAAGGTTCTGCAGAAGGAACGGCGCGGCACCCTGTTCGTGGACGTGCAGCGCAAGCTGAATTTCTACCTGCGTGCATTCTGGGGGCGGGACTTCTTCCTGCGCCCGGCCGAGGCGGATTCGTCCAGTTTCAAGCCCTACATCGATACCCACATCGTGCATCTGCCCGATGCCGTGGACGATGTAGGCGACATCAAGGGGCTGGAGGTCTATCGGGCTATCGCTGCCCATGCGGCAGCCCATCTGTGCTACACCACCCGCTCCATTTCCGCCGAGCAGCTGTCGCCGGCGCAGATGTTCTTCATCGGTCTGATCGAGGATGCGCGGGTCGAGTACTGTGCAGGGCAGGAGTTCCCCGGCCTGAAGCGACTGTGGAAGTCACTGCTGCAGGCGGAAAAGCAGGGCGAGGTGGAGCATCCCACCGTGGCGCGCATTGAGGAGTTGGCCCTGATGCTGCTCGAGCCGGGAAATCGCTGCGACGACGAGCAGGTCAATGCCTTCGCCGGGAAGTTCCATGCCAATATTGAAGCCAATCGCGACAATGGCGGATTCTCCTGGGATATGGGGATGGAGTTGTTCAATATCTTTGCCGCCCGCAAGGATGTGCCCAGCCTGCGTATCCTGGAAAGCGCCCGTCTGCAGTATCGGGACGACAACCGCATTGTGTGGGAGTTCGAGGAGTTCTCCTGGGAGCAGGGGGCTGAATACGTGCCAGCCAGCCAGCGCCAGGTGCGCAAGACGGTATCGGTGATGGAAATGGTCAACGAACTGGACTGCGAACTGGCCGGTGACGATGCCCAGGAGGTCTGGCGCCTGGAGACCCCCTTCTGGCTGGATCAGGAGGGTTGCACCATCAATGAGCTGGAGGGCAAGGAGCCCATCTCCGACCCCTACCATTATCACGAGTGGGATTACCAGGTGCAGCTGCACCGTCCCGACTGGGTGACCCTGCACGAGCGGCGCCAGTCCCGGGCCGATCCCGGGATCATCGACGATATCCTGGTCGAGCACCGGCCCATTGCCCATCGCATCCGGCAGATCATCGATATGCTGCAGCCCGAGGGCGTACAGCGCGTGCGCAATATGGAGGATGGCGACGAGATCGACATCAATGCCGCCGTCGATGCGATGATCTCCATCCGCATGGGTGAGCATCCCAATCCGCGCATCACCATGCGCAACGTGATCAAGAACCGGGATCTGGCCGTAGTGGTGCTGCTGGACCTGTCCGAATCCACCAACGAGAAGGTGGAAGGCTCAGACAAGACAGTGCTGGAGCTGACCCGCGAGGCCTGCGCCCTGGTGGCCACGGCCATCAACGGCATCGGCGACCCCTTCGCCATCCACGGTTTCGCCTCGGACGGCCGGCACGATGTGCAGTACTACCGCTTCAAGGATTTCAACGAAAAGTTCAGTGACATGGTCAAATCGCGCCTGGCCGGGATGCAGGGCGGTCTGTCCACCCGCATGGGCGCAGCCATGCGCCACGCCGCCCAGCACCTGCTCAAGCAGCCCGAACGGCGCAAGCTCCTGCTGCTGGTCACCGATGGTGAGCCGGCCGATATCGACGAACGCGATCCGCAGTATCTGCGTCACGACACCAGGAAGGCGGTCGAGGAGCTCTATAGCCGGGGTGTCATGAGCTATTGCCTGACACTGGATGCCAACGCCGACAGCTACGTCAAGCGCATCTTCGGCGCCAACAACTACACCATCATCGATCAGGTGGAGCGTCTGCCGGAGAAGCTGCCGGTGCTGTTCGCGACCCTGACGTCGTGAGATGGGATAGCCACGGAAAACACGGAAAGCACGGAATAAATGCAGTTTGGGTCAGGCGCTTCGCGCCGTAACCCAGCCTGGCGGATGCACGTTGGTCCGAGTCAACCCACTCTGTGAGGTGGCATTGCCAGGCGCGCAGCGCCATGGCGATGTAAACTCAATAATATGTCCGTGTTTTCCGTGCTTTCCGTGGCCATTAAGAAAACGATTCGGTTATACTTCCGGCGTCTTCACTTCCACGCCTCACGCCATGCCCGCCGACGACTATCTGCACCGCATCCGCCAGGACCTTGTCTTCACCGAAACCCTGTGCGGCCAGGCGCTCACCTTCCATACCACCTGGGGCCTGTTCTCGCCGCGCGAGATCGACGAAGGCACGCGGCTTCTGCTCAGGCACATCGAGGTGAATGCCGGCGATGACTGCTTTGATCTGGGCTGCGGCTACGGCCCCGTCGGGTTGACCCTGGCGCGGCTGGCCCCTGCAGGGCAGACCCTGATGGTGGACAAGGATTTCATGGCAGTGGAGTACGCCAACCGCAATGCCGAGGTCAACGGCATCAGCAATGCCCGGGCCATGCTGAGCAATGCCTTCCAGCATGTCGATCCGAAGCTGAAGTTCGACCTCATCGCCTCCAATGTCCCGGCCAAGGTGGGCAAGGAGCTGCTGGCCATCATTCTGCACGATGCCCATGCCCGGCTGCGGCCGGGCGGGCGGCTGTGGGTGGTGAGCATCACCGGTCTGCGGCGACTGTTCGAGCGCGAGATGAAGGCCGTGTTCGGCAACTACGACAAGGTCAAGCAGGGGCGGCAGTACACCGTCGCCATGGC
>PABG01000035.1 GCA_002699185.1 Gammaproteobacteria bacterium
ATGGGTTGCGCTGCGCTCCACCCATCCTACGCATGCCCTGTAGGATGGGTGAAGGCGTTTCGCGCCGAAACCCATCAAGGCCTTCACAATTGCACCCCCCGCGCCAGCCGCGGCAGCCGCCCGCCGCGGCCCATGGTCAGGCGCCCGAACAACCGCTTGGCAGGCGGGCACAGGTCCATGGCCAGCATGCCGGCATCGCGCAGCAGCGCCACCGGCGCCAGTGGCTGGGTGAACAGCCGGGTCAGGCCGTCGGTGAAGACGATCACCCGGCGGTGATCTGCGCGGCGCCAGTCGGCATACTGCTGCAGCACCGCCGCCTCACCGATGTCCCGTCCCGCACGGCGGGCGTCACAGATCACCTCGGCCAGCGCGGCCACATCGCGCAGGCCCAGATTGAAACCCTGACCGGCGATGGGATGCAGGGTGTGGGCGGCATTGCCGATCAGCGCCAGGCGCGGGCGAATCGATTCCTGCGCCCTCACCAGACGCAGCGGATAGGCGTCGCGCCGGCCGACCCGCTCGAAGTGTCCCAGCCGATAACCGAAACGCGCCTGCAGCCGGGCCAGGAAGCCGGCATCGTTGAGTGCCATGATCTCATCGACCTGCGCCGAGGGCAGCGTCCAGACCACCGAGCAGCGGCCCTCCGACATGGGCAGCAGCGCAAGCGGGCCCTGGTCGGTGAAACGCTCGTAGGCCACCTGATCGTGGGCACGGGCGGTACGGATATTGGTGATGACCGCGGTCTGGCGGTAATCCCATTCGGTGGCGGCGATGCCCAGCGCCTCCCGCACCCTGGAGCGGGCGCCATCGGCGGCCACCACCAGGTCAGCCGTGACCTCGACCGCGGTGCCCTCCTGGCGCAGGTGTACGCGCGCCGTTGTGCCCGCATTGTCGATGGCGGTGACTTCGGCCGGCGTTATCAGTTCAAGCGGGGCGAGCTGCTGCACCCGCGCGGCCAGCACCTGCCCCAGTTCACGACTGAGGGCCACATAGCCCAGCGCCGGGACGCCCTCCTCGCGCCGGTCCAGCCGGGTGAAGCCGAAACGGCCGCGGTCGGAGACATGAATGCGCTCGATGGGCGTGGTGGCCGGGGCGATGTCGGCCCACAATCCCATGCCTTCGAAGATCCGGCGCGAGCCGGCCGCCAGGGCGATGGCGCGGTCATCGAAACTGGCCTGACTGCGGCTGCCGAAAGGGGCGGCTTCGATCACCCCGATGCGCAGCCGCGGCTGCAGTCCGGCACCCGCCAGCGCGCAGGCCAGGCTGGCCCCGACCAGGCCGCCACCGACGATCAGAATGTCGTAATGCTCAGTCACTGCCGACAATGGCCTCGATCTCGTCCACCGCCTTGGGCGCGCCGGTGCTGAGAATCTCGTAGCCGTCCTTCGTGACCGCCACGTCGTCCTCGATGCGAATACCGATGCCCCACCACTTCTTCGCCACCCCCTTCATGCCGGCGGGGATGTACAGCCCCGGTTCGACGGTCATGACCATGCCCTTCTCCAGCACCCGCCACTGGCCACCGACCTTGTAGTCGCCGACATCGTGCACATCCATGCCCAGCCAGTGGCCGGTACGGTGCATGTAGAAGCGCTTGTAGGCCTCGTCCTTGACCAGCTTGCGCACATTGCCCTTGAGCAGGCCGAGCTGCACCAGGCCTTTGGTGAGCACCTTCACCGCCGCATCGTGGGGATCGTTCCAGTGATTGCCGGGGCGCACCTCCTCGATGGCGGCGTACTGGGCGTCCAGCACCAGTTCGTACAGGGCACGCTGGGGCTTGCTGAAGCGCCCGCCCACCGGGAAGGTGCGGGTAATGTCCGAGGCGTAGTAGTCGTACTCGGCACCGGCGTCGATCAGCAGCAGTTCACCGTCGTTGAGCCGGGCATTGTTCTCGGTGTAATGCAGGATGCAGCCGTTGGCACCGCCGCCGACGATGGGCGAATAGGCGTGCTCGCAGCCCTCGCGGCGGAAGGCGTACGCGAACTCGGCCTCGACGGTGTATTCCATCAGCCCGGGACGGGTGGCCTGCATGGCACGCACATGGGCGGCAGCCGCGATCCTCGCCGCCTTGCGCATGGTGCGCAACTCGGTCGCACTCTTGTACAGGCGCATGTCGTGCACCAGGTGCTCCAGGGCGATGAACTCGTCCGGGGTGCGCTCGCCGCCGCGGCTGGCGGCGCGGATGCGGTTGAGCCAGCCCAGCATGCGCTGGTCGAAGTCGGCGCGCAGCCCCATGGTGTAGAACACCCGCTCGCGGCCCTCCATCAACCCCGGCAGGATGTCGTCGATGTCGCCGATGGGAAAGGCATCATCGGCGCCGTAATCGTTGCAGGCGCCTTCCGGACCCGCGCGGCGGCCGGTCCAGGTCTCCCTGACCGGATCGCGCTCGCGGCAGAACAGGATGAACTCGCCATGATCGCGCCCGGGCGCCAGCACCAGCACCGCCTCGGGCTCGTGAAACCCGGTGAGGTAATAGAAGTCGCTGTCGGGCCGGAACGGGAACTCCACGTCCCGGTTGCGGATGCATTCGGGCGCGGTGGGCAGTATGGCCACCGAATCCGGCCCCATCATGCGCATCAGCTGGCGGCGGCGGCGGGCGAATTCCTTCGGAGTCATGGCGGAGTTCCTTAGACAGCAAGCGCGTGGCGCGCCCTGCCCTTTATGACATTCCCGTCATTGCGAGCGGCGCGCGGCAATCCCGTACTGGAGAATGAATCAGCTGGAGATTGCCACGTCGCCAGGCTCCCCGCAATGACGGCCCTACTGCAGCCGCGGCGGCGCCTGCAGGGGCTGCAGGGTCTCGGCAATGTAGAGCACCCCGACCCGCAGGTATTCCACGATCTCGGTCAGCGCGGCCTCGTCCTCCTCGCTGCCCTCCTCCCCGCCCAGGTTCAGGCGGGCGATCTCGCCCATGTCCTGCAACAGTTCACGCACCTCGGAGGAACGGATCTCCTCCTGGCGGACGCCCCCCAGTCCCAGTCCGAACAGGAAACCGTGGCACCAGCTGCCCAGCGCCTCGGCGCGATCGCCCAGCGGCGCCTCGTCGTCCGGCAGCATCAGTTCCAGGTCCATGTCGCCCGAGTACAGCGCCGTACTCAGAGACTCCGCCATGCTGTTGAGATCCTTGCGGCAGGCCTCGACCGCGGCGCTGTCGGTATCAACGCCCTCCTCGAAGATCTCGCCCAGCCACTGCGTCTCGTTGACCCGTCCGGACGCGCACAGCAGGCCGCAGAACAGGCCCTGGGCCTCGGCGGCGTCAAGCTCGGAGCGGGCCCGGGCCAGGCTGGCTTCCAGGTGTTGATAGCGGTCGGTCGTTGTCGTCATGGCGGGAATCAAGATTCGGCAGAATTCGCCGCCATTATGACATATCTGCGGCCCCAATCCTGAGCAACACCATGCAGGCCGCTGACACACCGGGCAATTGACCCTGTCAAGCCACCGATCTATAGTGAACGCCATGGAAAAGGACAGCGTACAACAAATGGCGGAACAGGAACTTAAGCGCCTGGAATTCCGCATTGACGAATTGATCCGCACGGTCGAGCGGCTCAAGGAGGAGAACCGTTCCCTGCGCGCCCAGCAGCACAGTCTGACCTCGGAACGGTCCCAGCTGGTCGAGCGCAACGAAATGGCCCGCAGCCGGGTCGAGGCCATGATCAGCCGACTCAAGGCCATGGAGCAGAGCACGTGAGCCAGGGGACGGATGCCAAGCCGATCACTGTCAAGATCCTGGACAAGGACTACCGGATTTCCTGCCCCGAGGAGGAACGCGACGGCCTCATCGCCTCGGCTGAATACCTCAGTGCCAGAATGCGCGAGATCCGCGACAACAGCAAGATCATCGGCACCGACCGCATCGCCGTCATGGCCGCGCTGAACCTGGCGCATGAACTGCTCGAGAAGCAGAACCGCAAGCAGGACTACTACCAGAACATCAGCCACCGCATCCGCAGTCTGCAGGAAAAGATCGAGCTGGCCCTGAACAAGGGCAATCAGCTGGAATTGTGATTTTTCCGAAATAATAAAAAGCGCCACGGAATACACGGAAAAACACGGACAAAAACCAAAGCGAAAACATTTCATTCTTTGCCGGGCGCATAGCGACCCGGCAATGAAACACAAGAATTTCCGTGCCTTCCGTGTATTCCGTGGCGCTCTTGATCGCCCCTTGAGAGCCCCGCCCCCGGATGCGTTATACTGTCCCTACGGCACCCCCTGCGCTACAGGTCAGCGGTCAGGTAATTCTTGAGCCGACAATCTTTGACCTTGGGAACAGGCTTCAGCGGCCGGTGTGCATGACCGCCATGTGCGGTAAGCCTGAAGGTACGCTGCGAAGTTCCCGACTTGAACTCACGGTTCAAGGTCAACGGCCGCGACGGTACGGGCGGAGGGTGCCGCCTTATTTCATAGCCACGGAAAACACGGAAAGCACGGACGTGAAAATATCTGGTTGGTCGGGTTAGTAGTAGGTCGGGTTAGCGTAGCGTAACCCGACATGTACCGCCGAAATCGTCGGGTTACGCCCTGCGGGCTAACCCGACCTACGAATAACATTGTTCTTGTCCGTGTTTTCCGTGGCGCCTTTGATCTCTGACTAAAACATGACCGACCGCAGAACGCTGCGCCGCCGCATGCGCCAGGCCCGGCGCGCCCTCAGCCCCCGCCAGCGGCAGCAACTCGCCGTGGCCGTGGACCGCCGCCTGCACCGGCATAAACTGTTCTATGCCAGCCGCCACATTGCTGCCTATCTGGCCGTGGACGGCGAAGTCGACGCCACCCCGCTGATGCAGCGCGCCTGGGCCATGGGCAAGACCCTTTATCTGCCTGTCCTCCTGCCTTATGGAGAGAACCGGCTCTGGTTCGCCCCCTATGCGCCGGGAGACAGGCTGATCCCCAACCGTTTCGGCATACTGGAACCGGCGCGCGCGTCGCACACCCGTGTCTCGCCGCACCGGCTCGACCTGGTGCTCGCCCCGCTGGTCGCCTTCGACGACCAGGGCAACCGCCTGGGCATGGGCGGCGGCTTCTACGACCGCAGCTTCGCCTACCTCGCCCGCCACCGCAGCTACCGCCGGCCCAGGCTGCTGGGACTGGCCTACGAGTTCCAGCGCCAGCCGCGGCTCGACCACCAGCCCTGGGACGTACCGCTGGCCGGAGTGGCGACGGAGACAGGCATATCCCTGTTCGATTTTGATCCCAGTTCCAGACGCAGGCGAGAATAACGCAGAGATCGCAAAGGCGCAGAGACGCAGAGATTTTCTGTTCTGATTCCTTTGCGCCTCTGCGTCTTTGCGGCCTCTGCATTGTAGCCACCAAGAGTAAAGACAGGCCTCAGCCCAAACAGGAGATAGCGATGAACTACTGGCTGATGAAATCGGAACCCGACGTCTTCGGCATCGACCATCTGAAGAATGCCCCGAAGAAGACCGAGCACTGGGACGGGGTGCGCAACTACCAGGCGCGCAACATGATGCGCGATGAAATGAAGAAGGGCGACCAGGTCTTCTTCTATCACTCCAACTGCGACGAGCCGGGCATCGTCGGCATCATGAAGGTCGTGAAGGAAGGCTACCCCGACCACACCGCCTTCGATCCCGAGGCCAGGTACTACGACCCCAAGAGCGACCCGGACAATCCGCGCTGGTACATGGTCGATGTGCAGTACGTGCGCAAACTCAAGCGCAACATCCCGCTGGCGGAACTGAAGCAGTACAAGGAACTGGAGGACATGCCGCTGGTGCGCAAGGGCAACCGGCTGTCCATCATGCCGGTGACGAAGCAGCAGTGGGATTTCATCCTCGGCCTGGAATGAACTCACAAAGAAAGAGCGCCACGGAATACACGGAAAGCACGGACAAGAATAATGCAATCTCAGGTCGACGCTTTCGCTTGACCCGATCCCTGACCTCTACTATAGGTAGGTAAAGGCATCCCGGTTGATGCCGGTGATCGCGCCCGCAAGGCACAGGAGGCCGTTATGATGCACACCATTTATATCCATATCGACGAGGAGCTCACCCCGGAACAGTTGCGGGAACTGCATGAGACGATCGGCGGCCTGTCCTTCGTCACCGACGTCGAGGTCAACAACCGGCTGCCGCATGACCTGCTGGTGGAATATGAGCCGCAGCGCGGCATGCCCATGCCCATCATCAACCAACTCAACCGCATGGGCCTGCATGCGGATGTGACGTCCTGCTGAACATCCGACCGGTCCGGCCCTGTAATAGCAGTAGTAGGTCGGGTTAGCGCAGCGTAACCCGACAGGCGCCACGGATGATGTCGGGTTACGCCCTTCGGGCTAACCCGACCTACGATCATAGTCTTTTCGTCCGTGCTTTCCGTGTAGTCCGTGGCGCTCTTCGCTCTTGATCTTCACCCCAGGAACAGTTCATAGGCCGGGTTGCCATCCTCCTCCCAGTAGGGATAGCCGACCTTGTCGAGGTATTCGCGGAAGCGCTTGCGATCCTTCGCCGGGACCTGGATGCCGGCCAGCACCCGGCCGTAGGCCGCGCCGTGATTGCGGTAATGAAACAGGCTGATGTTCCAGTGCTGGCCGATGGCGGTGAGAAATCTGAGCAGCGCGCCCGGCCGCTCGGGGAACTCGAAGCGATAGAGGATCTCGTCCTCCAGCCCCCCGGCATGGCCGCCGACCAGATGGCGGATGTGCAGCTTGGCCATTTCGTTGTCGGTCATGTCCAGTACCGGGTAGCCCTCGGCCTGCAGCCGTTCGACCAGCTCCCGGCGCTCCTCCTCGCCACCGGTCATCTCCACCCCGGCGAACACATGGGCATCACGCGCATCCGAATAGCGGTAGTTGAACTCGGTGATGCTGCGCTGGCCGATGGCCTTGCAGAAGGCGCGGAAGCTGCCGGGCCGCTCGGGGATGGTCACGGCCAGCAGCGCCTCGCGGCGCTCGCCCAGCTCGGCCCGCTCGGCCACGTGGCGCAGGCGGTCGAAATTGATGTTGGCCCCGCTGCTGATGGTCACCAGGTCCCGGTCCGTGGTGCCATTGGCCTCCACATAACGTTTCATCCCCGCCACCGACAGGGCGCCGGCGGGCTCGACGATGGAGCGGGTGTCGTCGTAGATGTCCTTGATGGCCGCACAGATCTCGTCGGTGCTGACCAGGATCACCTCGTCGACCAGCTTGCGGGCGATGCGGAAGGGCTCCTTGCCGACGGTGCGCACGGCCGCGCCATCGGCGAAGATGCCGACCTGCTTCAGCGTCACCCGGCGCTGGCGCTGCATGGCTGTGTACAGGCTGGGGGCATCTTCCGGCTCCACCCCGACGATACGGATGTGCGGGCGCAGGGTCTTGATGTAGGCGGCGACCCCGGCGATCAGGCCGCCGCCGCCGACCGGCACGAACACCACGTCCGGATCGCCCGAGAACTGGCGCAGGATCTCCATGCCCACCGTGCCCTGCCCGGCGATCACCAGCGGATCGTCGAAGGGATGGATGAAGGTCAGGCCTTGCCTGTCCACCAGTTCCATGGCATGCGTGTAGGCCTCGTCGTAGCTGTCGCCGTGCAACACGATCTTCGCACCGAAGCTGCGCACCGCGTCGACCTTGATCTGGGGCGTGGTCCGGGGCATCACGATCAGCGCCTTGATGCCCCGATGCTGCGCCCCCAGCGCCACGCCCTGGGCGTGGTTGCCGGCTGAGGCCGCGATCACGCCCTTGGCGCAGGCGTCATCGTCGAGATGGGCGATGCGGTTGTAGGCCCCGCGCAGCTTGAAGGAGAACACCGGCTGCAGGTCCTCACGCTTCATCCAGACCCGGTTGCCCAGCCGCCGTGACAGACGCGGCGCCGGGTCGAGCGGCGTCTCGCGCGCCACGTCATAGACGCGGGCGTTGAGGATCAGCTTGAGGGTGCGTTCCGGCATGGCGCTACGATAGCAGATATCAGGACGAGGGCGCCACGGGAGCACGAAAAGAGTGAGATAGCCACGGAAAACACGGAAAGCACGGACAGGAATAATGTACTCGTAGGTCGGGTTAGCCCCGCGGGGTATAAGGTATAATCCGACTCTTTCCGCGGCACATGTCGGGTTACACTTCGCTAACCCGACCTACCCTATATTTTCACGTCCGTGCTTTCCGTGTTTTCCGTGGCCATCCCGGCTTTTGTTCCACCCCACGGCGGGTTAAGATTCGGGGATTGCCACATCAGGAGCGGGACATGAACCAGGACGAACTCAAACAAAAGGTCGCCGAGGCCGCCATCGAATACGTCGTGCCCGGCACGGTCATCGGCATCGGCACCGGCTCGACCGCCAACCTGTTCATCGACGAACTGGCGAAGATCAAGGGCCGGATCGAAGGCACGGTGGCCAGTTCCGTGGCCAGCGCCGAACGGCTGAAGGGCCACGGCATCCCGGTCTACGAGCTGAACGACGTCGACGAGGTCTCGGTCTATATCGACGGCGCCGACGAGGCCACCAAGCACCTGCACCTGATCAAGGGCGGCGGCGGGGCGCTGACCCGGGAGAAGATCGTCGCGGCGGCGGCGAAGAAGTTCGTCTGCATCGCGGACGGCTCCAAGCTGGTGGACGTACTCGGCGCCTTCCCGCTGCCGGTCGAGGTCATTCCCATGGCCCGCAGCTATGTCGCCCGCGAACTGACCAAGCTGGGCGGGCGCCCGGAACTGCGCGCCGGCTTCACCACCGACAACGGCAACGTCATCCTCGACGTGCACGGCCTGCAGATCATGGAGCCCACCAGGCTGGAGGCGCAGATCAACAACCTCGCCGGCGTGGTCACGGTCGGCATCTTCGCCCTGCGCCCGGCCGACGTGCTGCTGCTGGGTACGGCGGAAGGGGTGCAGACGATTGGTGGGGCGTAAGGATCAAGATCAAGAGCGCCACGGACTACACGGAAAGCACGGACAAAAGCAACGTCAGGGAAGCTCAGTTCAACTCGGTTGTTTTCGTCATTGCGATGCCCAGACCCGAAGGGTGGGGTACCCATAATGAAGCCCGAAGGGATTCTATGGGAGGAGCGAAGCAATCTCACACAGCAGAATCAATCGGTTTGAGATTGCCGCGTCGCTGCGCTCCTCGCAATGACGGATCAATCAGATGTATTTGTCCGTGCTTTCCGTGTTTTCCGTGGCGCATTCATACTCAAATGCAACGCCTGCTCATCACAATCGGTATCGTCCTGCTGGTCCTGGGCCTGCTCTGGCCGCTGCTGACACGGCTGGGGCTGGGACGGCTGCCGGGGGACATCATGGTCGAGCGGGAGGGATTCAGATTCTATTTCCCGCTCATGACTTCCATCATCGTCAGCCTGGTGCTGACGCTGCTGTTCTGGCTGTTCCGGAAGTGAATATCGGAATGGCCACGGACTACACGGAAAGCACGGACATAAATAAAGAAGGTGTAGGTCGGGTTAGCGCAGCGTAACCCGATGGTTCCGTGGATGTTGTCGGATTACGCCCTACGGGCTAATCCGACCTACGGCTTAATGACAGATTTTTATACGTCCGTGCTTTCCGTGTTTTCCGTGGCCATCATCACAACAGCACCCGCTCCACGCCGCCTTCCTTCACATCATCGATGAAGCGCTTCTGCCAGCCCTCGCCAAGCATGCGGTTGGCCAGCTCCATGACGATGTAATCGGTCTCGATGCCGGTGTCGTCGGCGTAGCGCGACAGGCCCTGCTGGCAGGCCGGGCAGGAGGTAAGCATCTTGACGTTGCCGTCACGCACCTGCTTCTCGCCGGTGAGCTGCTCGATCCCCTTCTCGATCTCCTCCTGCTTGCGGAAGCGTACCTGGGTGGCGATGTCCGGGCGCGACACGGCGAAGGTGCCGGCCTCACCGCAGCAGCGATCCGAAAGCTGCACCGGCTGACCCAGCAGCTTTTCCGCCACCTGGGTGGGCTGGTGCTTCTTCATCGGGGTGTGGCAGGGATCGTGGTACAGGTACTGTACGCCCTCCACGCCCGCGGTGGAGATGCCCTTCTCCATCAGGTACTCGTGGATGTCCAGCAGCCGGCAGCCGGGGAAGATCTGGTCGAACTGGTATTCCATCAGCTGGTCCATGCAGGTACCGCATGAGACCACCACCGTCTTGATGTCCATGTAGTTCAGGGTGTTGGCCACACGATGGAACAGCACCCGGTTGTCGGTGGTGATCTTCCGTCCCTTCTCGGTCTGACCGCCGGCCTTCTGCGGGTAGCCGCAGCACAGATAGCCGGGCGGCAGCACCGTCTGGGCGCCGGTTTCATAGAGCATGGCCAGCGTGGCCATGCCGATCTGGCTGAACAGGCGCTCCGAACCGCAGCCGGGGAAATAGAACACCGCATCTGAATCGTCATCGACCTTCTTCGGGTCACGCAGGATGGGCACCAGTTTGTCGTCCTCCAGGCCGAGCTGGGCGCGCATGGTCTCGTGCGGAATGTCGTCCGGCATCGGCTTGCGGATGAAGTTGATCACCTGCTCGGTCATCGTCATCGGCTTCGAGGTCGCCGCCGGCGGCGCCTTGCGCTGCATCAGCGGCAGGCGCTTCGCCAGCTGGTAGGCCCAGCGCTGCCCCTTGTAGCCCCACTCGATCATCAGCTTGCGGATCAGCTTGATGGTGCGCGGATCGGTGACGTTGAGATAGGTCATGGCCGCGAAGGTGGCCGGGCTGAAACGCTTCTGGCCGCGGTCGCGCAGAATGCTGCGCATGGTAATGCTGACATCGCCGAAGTCGATGTCCACCGGGCAGGGATTGAGGCACTTGTGACAGATGGTGCAGTGGTCGGCGACGTCGTTCATCTCGTCGAAGTGCTGTACCGACAGGCCGCGCCGGGTCTGTTCCTCATAGAGGAAGGCCTCGATGATCAGCCCGGTTCCGAGAATCTTGTTGCGCGGCGAGTACAGCAGATTGGCGCGCGGCACATGGGTGTTGCACACCGGCTTGCACTTGCCGCAGCGCAAACAGTTGCTGATGGAATCGTTCAGCACCCCCAGCTCGCTTTCCTCCAGCAGCAGCGCCTCCTGTTGCACCAGACGCAGCGAGGGGGTGTAGGCATTGGCCAGGCCCGAGCCGGCCAGCAGCTTGCCGGTGTTGAAGCGGCCCTCGGGGTCGACCTTGTGCTTGTACTTCGCAAAGGCCTCGACGGCTTCGGGCTCCAGGTACTGGATCTTGGTCAGGCC
Organism: Gammaproteobacteria bacterium; assembly: GCA_002699185.1. Taxonomy (GTDB): domain Bacteria; phylum Pseudomonadota; class Gammaproteobacteria; order Thiohalobacterales; family Thiohalobacteraceae; genus Thiohalobacter. Next base: position 11,148 of record PABG01000035.1, read on the forward strand.
GATGCCGTGCTCGCCGGAGATCACGCCATTGAGCGCGCGCGCCAGCTGCATCACCCGGTCGACGATCTGATCCGCCTCGCGCAGCATCTGGTAGTCGTTGGAATTGACCGGGATGTTGGTGTGCACATTGCCGTCGCCGGCATGCATATGGGTGGCGACGAACAGGCGACTGGAGCGGATGTCGCTGTGGATGGCATCCAGCCGGCGCATGAGCGCATCCCATTCGCGGCCGGCAAAGATCTCGCGCAAGGGGGCCGCCACCTCATTGCGATAGGAGATACGCAGGTCACGGCGCAGCAGCAGGTTGAGCAGCGTATCCGCAGGCTGACGTGCGGCGCGGGCGGCGTCATCGAGCAGGGCATCCTGCTCGATGGCGGAGGCATCCATGTGATCCAGGATGGCCAGCCAACGATCGCGTACCCTTTGCAGATGCTCGCCCGCGGCGGCCTTCTTGTCGGCCTCGATCTGGCGGTTCTCCTCGCTGTCCTCGAAGTCGGGATCGTTGCGCAGTTCCTGCAGCTCGCCGGCGAGATACTCCAGCACGGCATCGATCATGCGCAGCTTGTTGCGGGTCGAGTACTCGATATTGATGCGCTCGATCCCCTCCTGGTACTCGGCCAGACGCTCCAGCGGAATGACCACGTCCTCGTTGATCTTGAAGGCATTGGTGTGGGCGGCGATGGCGGCGGTGCGGCTGCGGTCGAGCCAGAAGCGGCGGCGCGCCTCCGGGCTGGTGGCGATGAAGCCCTCGGCACCGCGGGCATTGGCCATGCGCACCACCTGGGAGGCGGCCTCGGCGACCTTATCGGCATCGTCGCCGGAGACGTCCACCAGCAGCACCATCTTGGGCAGCTCGCGGCGCGGCGCCTTGGTGCTGTAGTTGACCGCCTTCACATAGCGCTCGTCCAGGTGTTCCAGGCCGGACAGGGTCACGTCCGGATGGGCGTCCAGGTAGTCCTTGGTCTCGACGATGGCGGGGACCGCCTTGTGCAGATCGCTGCCGAAGAACTCAAGGCACAGGGTCCGGGTGTGCGCCGGCATCCGATGCAGCACGAAGCGCGCCGAGGTGATGATGCCGTCGCAGCCCTCCTTCTGCACCCCGGGCAGGCCGCCCAGGAACTTGTCGGTCACGTCCTTGCCCAGCCCTTCCTTGCGCAGACTCCGGCCCGGCATCTCCAGCAACTCGGGCTCGGCGATTTCGGTTTTCCCATCGGCGGCAAAACGCCGGATGCGGAAGCTGACCGTGTCCTGATCGTGGATCTTGCCCAGATTATGATTGAGCCGCTCGACCTCCATCCAGTTCGCATCCGGCGTGACCATGCGCCAGGACACCAGGTTGTCGAGCGTGGTGCCCCACATCACTGCCTTTTTGCCGCCGGCGTTCATGGCGACATTGCCGCCGATGGTGGAGGCGTCCTGCGAGGTGGGGTCGACCGCGAACACGAAACCGGCCGCCTCGGCGGCCTCGGCCACCCGGCGGGTGACCACGCCGGCGCCGGCGCGGATGGTGGCAACAGAGCCTTCCACGCCTTCCAACTCCATCTGCTCCACCGCGCCCAGCGCCTCGAGCTTCTCCAGGTTGATGACCGCCGCCTCGTCGACCAGCGGCACGGCGCTGCCGGTGTAGCCGGTGCCGCCGCCGCGCGGAATGATGGCCAGGCCCAGCTCCAGGCAGGCCTGGATGACGGGGCCGACCTCCTCCTCGGTGTCAGGGTTGACCACCACGAAGGGCATCTCCACGCGCCAGTCGGTGGCGTCGGTGGCGTGCGAGACCCGGGCCAGGCCGCCGAAGTCGATGTTGTCCCGGCGGGTCACCCGTCCCAGTCGGCGTCGGATGCGCTTGCGCAGCTCGCGGGTGCGCGGGAACCAGGCCTCGAACCGGTGCACCGCCTCGCGGGCCGCAGCGGCCAGGCGCAGGGCCTTGTCGTTGCCGTCGGCGCGCGCCTCGATCTGGTCCAGCCGGTGATGCAGCGCGTGGGTCAGCGAGCCCCAGCGGCGGCGGTTGTCCAGCAGGTCGTCCTGGATATAGGGGTTGCGGTAGACCACCCACATGTCCCCCAGCACCTCGAACAGCATGCGTGCCGAGCGCCCGGTCTGGCGCTCGCCGCGCAGGGCGTTGAGCACATCCCACATCTCCTCGCCGAGAAAGCGGATGACGATTTCGCGGTCGGAGAAGGAGGTGTAGTTGTAGGGGATCTCGCGGATGCGAGCGGGTGTGTGGGTCATGGGTAATCCGGGAAATCTCGGGTGTTGCGAAGATTGGAAGCCGCTTATTGTAGCAAAGAGGCGGGGCGGGTTTCAGGTGGGGCGGTCAAAACCCTTTAATGCGCCACGAAATCCGCGAAAACCACAAAACGCCACGGAATACACGGAAAGCACGGAATATTTTACGTATTTCAGTAGTGTAGGCCGGAATAAGGGCCGTAGGCCCGTTTCCGGCAGCGGCCGAACCGCCGGGAACGCTGTGCTTATCCCGGCCTACGGAGCTTGAACCACAGATAAACAGGGGCCGTAACCACGAACACGCCGATAATGAACCAGTCCAGCATGGTCATTGCGCCTGTCTCTCCGACTTACTCGAATTCGGCCCGAGCCAGTCCTGACTGGCGGATAATGGATTGCAGTGTACCGATACGCAGTTCCGGATGATCCGGAACCGGAATCGTCAGCGACCCCGCATCCAGTTTCTTCTGCATGATGACGTGACTACCGCGCCGGCGCACCTCCAGAAACCCATGCCGCTCCAGGATCTTGCAGACCTGGCGGCCGGACATCGGGCGCAGTTTACCCAACCGCGACCTCCACCTGGGTTACATAGACCTCATCATGCAGCCGCGCCTTGATCTCTTCCGCAGAGGCGCATTCGAAAAACAGATCCAGCGCCTCCTTGAGGTTGGCGCGCGCCTCGTCGATGGTGTCGCCCTGGCTGGCGATATCGACTTCCGGGCACAGAGCCACGTAGCCATTCCCTTCACGCTCGATGATTGCAGTCAATTGACGGTTCATACGGCCTCCCCGGACCCGGGCGCCTGACATTTCAGGCACTACATTCAACTCTAAAATTATTCGGGACAAACGGCAACATACAGCCTCCAAATCCGGCAAAGCCCCATTCAGGCCACATGACTGCGTGGTTTGACGGACAACTCCAGCCCCAGCGCGTGGAGAATCTCCACCAGACTGGACAGACGAGGGTTGCCGGTTTCCGACAGTGTCCTGTACAGGGCCTCGCGAGAGAGTCCGGTTCGCTCGGCCAGTTCTGACACCCCCATCAGGGCACGCGCCACATCCTGCATCACGGCCAGCATCAGTTGCTCATTTCCTGCTTCGACGGCGGCATTGATGTATTCCGCAATCGCTTCCGGCGAATCCAGGTAATCCGCAGCTTCGAATGGAAGGGTTTTGTCTTTATTCACCATGACAGTGCTGTAGGTCGGGTTAGCGCAGCGTAACCCGACATGCCGGGGACAGAAGTCGGGCTAAACCCGACTTACGGAACTGCGATCATGGCCCGTAGGATGGGTGGAGGCGCCTGCGCCGCAACCCATCGGTAATCGCGGCCCGCGATGGGTTGCGCTTCGCTCCACCCATCCTACACGCTACCATACATGTAATGTAATTTATAAATTACATATGTAAACTGGATTTGGGCCTCAACAAGGACCGAAGGGCCCGTTTCCGGCAGCGGCCGGGCCTGTCGGGAACACTGCGCCCATCCTGACTACCATACTGCAAGGTTCATGACACAAAAAAACGGGGCCCGAAGGCCCCGTCACTGGTCTTGCGTCGGCTTGCGCCGTTATTAGAACTTGTGCTTGATACCCACCGAGAACTGATCCACATCACCACCGCTTGCAGTATTCGTGCAGAGGGAAGTAACAGTAGTACCGGTGGCGTCATCGCAGTCAGTCGTGGTGTAACCAGTGTAGATCATGGTGCGCTTGCTCATGTTGTGAGTGGCAGCCAGGGTCCAGCTGTCGTAGCCGCCAGTATTGTCGCTCCTCTCATCGCCCTGACCATAGGCCAGATACAGCATGTTGTTGCCCATGGTGAAGGTACCGCCCAGGTGCCAGACATCGGCGCCATCAATGTTGTTGGTGACACCTGGGGTTTCGCTACCGAAGCTGGAGATCAGGCCGTCATCAACTTCGTACTGACCGAACACCTTGATGGCACCCATGGCGTAGGAACCGCCGAGCTTCCAGGCGCTGTCTTCACCACCTTGGTCGTTGGTGACATAGGACGCATAACCCAGGATCGGACCGTTCTCGTACAGACCGGTTAAGCCATAGGCATCGTCGTCGCGGTTGGTCGGGCTATCAGTGGAATCGAAGCTGTAGTCGACAATGGCCTTGAAACCGCCCATGCTCATGCTGTCATAGCGCACATGGTTCTCCATACGGCCCTGACCGTTCTCGCCGGCACCGTTATGCATGTCGGATTGGAGGCCCCGACTACGCGCCTGCAGGGCGGTGCGGTACAGCGGGTCGATCATGGCGCCGGTGCTCTTGTAGCCGGTGCTGATGGTACCGAAGCGGACCTTGCCGAAGTTGCCGGCCATGCCGAGCCACTGGTCACGATCACGAATCTGGCTGGCATTATTGCCGTCGGCATTACCGCTGCTAGCAGTATTGCGCTCGGTCATGTCAAACTGGAAGTCCAGCTTGAAGATGGCCTTCAGGCCGTTGCCCAGGTCCTCGGAGCCCTTGAAGCCCACGGAGCAGGTGGTGCAGTCCATGTTGATGTCATCGGTGCCACCATCGGCATCGGTGGCATTCATGCTGGTATCCAGGTGACCGAAGACGGTGACGTCAGCGTTGGCGGCCAGGCTCATGGAGGCGGCCAGAGCGCCGACGATTGCGGTAGAAAGAAGCTTCTTTTCCATTGGTGTTTCCCCTTAATCCATATCTATAGATGGTACGGAAGGATTGATTGAATCCGGAGCAAACTTACTCCAGTTTTCGCACTTGTGCAACAGTCTATCTCAAAAAAACCACAGTGTTGTTTTTCTGTCGCAAAAGTACAACACCAGATACTGTGTGTTGTCGGGTCAATAACGGCAGGGGATACAAAATATTGAGTTTTAATTATTTTTATTATTTATATGGATATAAAATATTTCTAATCCGGTCGGCACAAAAAAGCCGCAGCCGCCTGGAACAGTGCGCATAAATCAACCATTTTATGCGTTCTTTCCTAAGCTTCTGCGGCCTTTTTAATCCAGCAGATCAGAAGCGGTAGCCGATGCCCGCAAACAACACCACCGGATCGATGCCTACCTCAAAATTGGTATTCGCAGCACCACTGATGCTGGCATCGGTGTTGATATCCATATACCAGACCGCACCGTTGAGGAACCAGTTCTCGGTCAGGTCGATATCCACGCCCGCCTGCAGGGCCAGGCCGATGGAGTCATCCAGATCCAGGTTGCTGTTGGGCAGGACCGCCGGATCCAGATCCTCGTCGAAGAAGGTGGTGTAGTTGACGCCGATGCCGACATAGGGCCGGATCTTCGCGCTGGGCTGGAAATAGTACTGCGCGGTCAGGGTCGGCGGCAGGTGCTTGGTCGAACCGACATTGAGGCCGTTTTCGGCGACATTGATATCATGCTCGAACGGGGCAGCACCCAGCAACTCGATACCCACATGGTCGGTGGCCATGTAGGTCAGGGTGAAGGCGAAGCTCATGTCGTCATTTGCCTCCACATTCAGGCCGAGGCCGGTCGGCTCGCTTTCACTGGTCGGCTGAACGTAACCCAATCCGCCGCGGACCAGGATATCGCCCTGCTCCAACGCAGTCGCCGAACCCGCACCCAGTGCCATGGCAAGTGCCGCGGTCAGTACCGTTGTCTTGATCGTCCTGGACATTAGTCATCCCCTTTAAACTATATTTAAAATACATGTTATGCGCCTGTGCATCAGGGCATGGGCGGCAGACTAGGCACAGCCCTGCTTTGCAACCATGACGCACATCAACAGTTGGCTCAGGGAGGTGCGGACGAGCGGGGTTTTATTGATCTGGGGCAATTTTGAACGCGGCCGGTACGCCAGGGTGCATACGGAAGCAACGGGGCAAACGCCGGGGCAGATCAGGCGTTCACTGACACATTCTGCCGATGCAGCGCCGGGTTACGCTTCAATAACAGGACCCGCATTGGAACGGCCATTCACACCGCGGTCGGAAAAGAGGTAGGCCGGAATAAGGCCAACGGCCGTTTCCGGCATCGGGACATCGGCACGAAACGCCGGGAATGCGCTATGCGCTTATCCCGGCCTACGTTCTGGCTAGCTTCTCACCCCTCGACCTCCAACCAATAAAAAGCCCCGCCACAGGGGCGGGGCTTCTTATTGGCTGGGGGACTAGGATTATTCGGCGCCAAGGCGCCTCACCCCTTCGCACCCATAGGGCATAAAGGGCCGTCCTCGCTTCGCTGCGGGCGTTCACCCTCGCTTTGCTCGGGTGTCGAACCTGACTAGGCTCTCACCCCTCGACCGCAAGCCAACAAAAAAGCCCCGCCACGAGGGCGGGGCATTTTTGTTGGCTGGGGGACTAGGATTACTCGGGCCTGCGGCCCTCGCCCTTCGGGCCGTCCTGCGCTTCGCTCCGGACGTTCCAACGCGCAAGCGCGTTGGTCGAACCTGAGGTTCTCATCCCAGTCCCCCATAAACACAAAACCCGCCAGAAGGCGGGTTTCGCGTTTATTGGCTGGGGGACTAGGATTCGAACCTAGGTTGGCGGAGTCAGAGTCCGCAGTCCTGCCGCTAGACGATCCCCCAAGAATCATGCGCGCTACGCGCGGCATGAAGATACAAGATTCAGGATACAGGAGGCAAGTATCAGGCTTCCGATTCAGTATCCGCCCTGGCGATGCTCTGGATCAGGGCATGGAGCATGCGAGACAGATCCCAGGCTTCTGCAATCAGACGTTTGCAATGTGACGTCTGGATATAGCCGATCCGGCTGCCGATATAGAGCTGGGTTCTCAGCTCCCCACAGGAGCCCTTGGCAATGCGCAGAAACCTCATGAGTTCCCGCTTCGAGTCGCGCTCATAGCCTTCGGCGATATTGGAAGGTACGGACAGCGCGGCCCGTGTCACCTGATCCTTGAACCCCGCATCCCTGCACAGGGCCAGAGCCGAGTAAAGCTCTACACACAACCTGGAGCTGCGTTTCCATACTTCGAGGTTCTCGAAGGCATCCATGCCCTCTCTCCTCTGTTAACGACTTGTATCCTGCTACTTGTCTCTTGTATCTGCGCGGCGCCCAGCCACAGGCATCAACGCTTACTGAACTGTGTCGCGCGCCGCGCTTTCCGCAGCCCGACCTTCTTGCGCTCGACCTCGCGGGCGTCGCGGGTGACGAAGCCGGCACGGCGCAGCGGGCTGCGGTTGTCCTCGTTGTACTTGATCAGCGCACGGGTGATGCCGTGGCGGATGGCGCCGGCCTGGCCGCTCATGCCGCCGCCCTCGACATTGACGAAGATGTCGAACTGCTCGCCGGTCCCGGTGGTGTCCAGCGGCTGGCGGACCACCATGCGGGCGGTCTCGCGGCCGAAGTATTCATCCAGCGGACGCTTGTTGACGACGATGTTGCCGCTGCCCGGGCGCAGATAGACGCGGGCGGTGGAGGTCTTGCGGCGGCCGGTGGCGTAATGTTGTTCCTGCGGCATGGGCGCGTTCCTGTCTCAGAGTTCCAGTGCTTTGGGCTGCTGGGCAGCGTGGTTGTGCTCGGGGCCGGCATAGACCTTGAGCTTGCGGTACATGGCCCGGCCCAGCGGGTTCTTGGGCAGCATGCCCTTGACCGCGGTCTCGATGATTTCCTGCGGCGCCTTGGCGCGCAGCTTGTCCAGGCTGATGGACTTCATGTGACCGATGTACCCGGTGTGGTGATAGTACATCTTGTCCGTTTCCTTGTTGCCGGTCACGGCGACCTTGTCGGCATTGACCACGATGATGTAGTCGCCGGTATCCACGTGGGGGGTATATTCCGGCTTGTGCTTGCCGCGCAGGCGACGGGCGACCTCGGTGGCCAGACGCCCCAGGGTTTTGCCTGCCGCATCAACCACATACCAATCACGCTTCACCGTTTCCGGCTTGGCAGTATAAGTCTTCATCGTAAGTCTTGCTCCACGGACCAGCGTTGGAAAGACGCGGAATAGTACAGAAAACCGCCCCTGGATACAAGCCTTCCAAATGGCCACGGAAAGCACGGAAAGCACGGAAAAACCCCTGAATTTCGGGGCCGGGCGCGAAGCGCCTCGGCGTAAAACACGAACAGGTCCGTGCTTTCCGTGTAGTCCGTGGCTATTTATCAGAAATTTCAGGCAAAAAAAAGGCGTGGCCAAGAGGGAGGGGCGCCACGCCGAAGTATAACCACCAAAGGAGGATGGAGGAGTACTGAATCGCCGGCTAATGAGGGGGATCCGGCAACTCAGTATGTGAGTAGTTTCTAATATGCCGATTCTCTTGTCAACCCCCGGTGTGAAATTTTTTCAGGCAGGCCCTCGTAGGATGGGTGAAGGCGCACAGCGCCGTAACCCATCAGCTGCCTGCGGCTGACTGCGATGGGTTGCGCTGCGCTCCACCCATCCTACAGGGTGGGACAGGGCGCGGGAGGAAAAGTTTCAGATCTTGAGGCGTTCGACCGGGCGGCCATTGACCAGGTGCTCCTCGATGATCTCGTCGATGTCCTCCTGGTCCACATAGGTGTACCAGGTCTCGTCGGGATAGACGACGATCACCGGGCCCTCGGCGCAGCGGTCCAGGCAGCCGGCGGTGTTGATGCGGCACTGCCCCGGACCGGCGATGCCGAGTTCCTTGGTGCGCTGTTTGGCGTAATCGCGCATGGCCTGGGCGTTGAACTTCTGGCAACAGGCCGTACCGTCCTCGCGCAGGTTGGTGCAGAAGAAAACGTGATGTCGATAGTAGCTCATGGCAAAGCTCGTTGTTGATACGAGATCGTAGGTCGGGTCAGCGTAGCGTAACCCGACATTCCCGGGTGTCGGATTACGCCCTGCGGGCTGATCCGACCTGCATCTGCTGTGCTATTATCGCAGACATGGCCAGCGAGCGCAGTTACACACCCTTCGATCACCTCATCGCCAACTTCGACCAGGCACTGCGGACACTGTTCGGCCGCCCCGAGACCACCGGGCGCCCGGACCCCGCGGCGGCGGAGCCGGAAGGCGAACTGTCCGAGGCCGACCGGGTGGAATCGGCCCGGCTGATGCGCATCAACCACACCGGCGAGGTCTGCGCCCAGGCGCTGTACCAGGGGCAGGCGCTGACCGCGAAACTCGAGGCGGTGCGGGAGAACATGGAACGGGCCGCGCGCGAGGAGAACGACCACCTGGTCTGGTGCGAGCACCGCATCGAACAGCTGGGCGGGCATACCAGCTACCTCAACCCCTTATTCTATGCCGGGGCCTTCAGCATCGGGGCCGCCGCCGGCGCGGTGGGCGACAAGTGGAGCCTGGGCTTCGTCGGTGAGACCGAGAAGCAGGTCATCGCCCACCTGGACGGCCATCTGCAGCGGCTCTCCCCCAATGACCACAGGAGCCGCGCCGTACTGGAACAGATGCGGGTCGACGAGGCCCAGCACGGCCACACCGCCATGGCCGCCGGGGGCGCCCCCCTGCCCGGCCCGATCCGCCTGGCGATGAAGCTGTCCTCGAAGGTGATGACGGGGACGACCTACTGGGTCTGATCCTGGCCTCCTGCTGCCGCACCGTAGGCCGGAATAAGGGCTGGAAGCCCGTTTCCGGCATCTGTCCGCAGCAGCAGAACACGCCGGGAACGCTGCGCTTATCCCGGCCTACCTGCTGTGGTAACCGCCCGGAGATTGCCACGGCGCTATGCGCCTCGCAATGACGGATCAATCAGCCATGCAGGATGTGTGAAGGCATGCAGCGCCGTAACCCATCGCCTCTGGCCGCGACGGACTGCGATGGGTTGCGCTTCGCTCCACCCATCCTACCTCGCTCCTCACTACAGCTTGGTGATGTTGCGCCCGTAGAAGATCTCCATCATTTCCTTCTGCAGCCGCTTGCGGATCTCCTTCTCCTCCTTGCTGCTCAACTCCTCCACGCCGGTCCCGAACAGGTAATTGTCCAGGTCGAATTCCTTGAGAATCATCTTGGTGTGGAAGCTGTGCTCCTGATAGACGTTGACGTCGATCATCTGGTAACGGTTGCGGGTATCCCGCGACATGAAGTTCTGGATGGAGTTGATCTTGTGATCGATGAAATGCTTCTTGCCCTTCACATCGCGGGTGAAGCCGCGCACCCGGTAGTCGATGGTCAGAATATCCGACTCGAAGCTGTGAATCAGGAAGTTCAGCGCCCGCAGCGGCGAGATGCGCCCGCAGGTGGAGACGTCGATATCGGCGCGGAAGGTGCTGATGCCGCCGTCGGGGTGGCTTTCCGGATAGGTGTGGACCGTGATGTGGCTCTTGTCCAGGTGCGCCACCACGGCATCGGGCAGCGGGCCGGGACGCTCGACGTTGGCCAGGTCCTCCTCGGACAACACCGGCTCCTCGGAGATCAGCATGGTCACGCTCGCCCCCTGAGGGTCGTAGTCCTGGTGGGCGATATTGAGGATATTGGCACCGATGATGTTGGACACCTCGGTGAGGATCTGGGTCAGGCGCTCGGCGTTGTAGGCCTCGTCGATGTACTCGATGTATTCCTTGCGATGCCGGGCGGTCTTGGCATAGCAGATATCGTAGATATTGAAACTGAGGGTCTTGGTGAGATTGTTGAAGCCGTGCAGGCGCAGTTTTCGCATCGAACCTCTCACCATGATCACACTCTCCTTGCCAGTGCCGTTGGGTGCCGCTGAAAGCGGCGGATTATGTCACATTCCCGGCGATGGGGGGATGGTAGATCATCTGGACGATATTGCCCTCGGGGTCGGCGCAGTAGAAGCTGCGGGCTCCGTCACGATGGGTGCGGGGCGCAGCCTTGATGACAACCCCGTTCGCCACCAGGAAATCGTGCCAGGCATCGACATCCTCGGCACGGCGCAGGATGAAGCCGATGTGGTCCAGCCGGGTCTCGCCGCCGCCCTTGCCGGCCTCCCGGTGCAGGGCCAGGTTGTCCTGGCCGGCGCTGCTCAGATAGACGTTGTCGGCATCCGGCTGCCATTCCAGTTCCATGCCCAGCAGGTCGCGATAGAAATGCAGGCAGGCATCCAGGTCATTGGCATACAGGGCCACGTGACGCAGGCCCAGGGTTGACGGGGGTCGTTGCATGTCGGGGCTCACTCAGGGTTGGAGGACGGCGCGCGGCTCATTCCGCGTCCGCGGCGCCAAGTTCAATGATTTCATAATCATGGGTAATGGTAGCGGCCTTGCCCAGCATGATCGAGGCCGAGCAGTACTTGTCCGCCGACAGGCTCACGGCACGGGCCACCTGGCGCTCGGCCAGTCCCCGGCCGGAGACGATGAAATGGACATGGATGTGAGTGAACACCTTGGGCGGCTCGGCGGCCCGGTCGGCCTGCAGTTCGACCACACAGTCCTCGATGGGCTGGCGCGCCCGGCGCAGGATATGCACCACATCGAAGGCGGTGCAGCCGCCCATGCCCAGCAGCAGCATCTCCATGGGCCGCACGCCCAGATCGCGGCCGCCGCTGTCCGGCGGCCCGTCCATGACCACGGCATGGCCGCTGCCCGATTCGCCGATGAAGGTCGCCGCCTCCACCCACTTGACCCGTGCCTTCATGTCACCTCCCGGGCATCATGGTAAAAATTTCGTGAAGCCTATCACAGATCGACAGCCCACAGGACCCGTCCTAAACTGTATAGTCTGAGTCCGCTCAAGGAGATAGGGCGCAAGCCCGATAAGCCGGCATGACCATGGAAACCAAGCCAATCAAATCCACCGGAAATGCGTCCATCGACAAGTTCCTGGAGCATTGCCACCGGCGGCGCTACCCGTCCAAGAGCGTCATCATCTACGCCGGTGATGCCCCGGACGTCCTCTACTACATCGTGGACGGGTCGGTGACCGTACTCAACGAGGACGAGAACGGCCACGAGATCATCCTCGCCTACCTCAACAAGGGGGACTTCTTCGGCGAGATGGGCCTGTTCGGCGAGAACGTCACCCGCAGCGCCTGGGTGCGCACCCGCACCGAGTGCGAACTGGCCGAGATCAGCTACGCCAAGTTCCGCCAGATCGCCCAGGAGGATGCCGAGATCCTGTTCGCGCTCGCCACCCAGATGGCGGCGCGCCTGCGCACCACCAGCCGCAAGGTCACCGACCTGGCCTTCCTCGATGTCACCGGCCGCGTGGCCCGCACCCTGCTGGACCTGTGCAAGGAACCGGACGCCATGACCCACCCCGACGGCATGCAGATCCGCGTCACCCGCCAGGAGATCGGCCGCATCGTCGGCTGCTCGCGCGAAATGGTCGGGCGGGTACTCAAGAGCCTGGAGGAACAGGGCCTGATCACGGCCCGGGGCAAGACCATCGTGGTGTTCGGGACGCGCTGACCACTTAAACCTTGGTGCTGTAAACGCAGAGAACGCAGAGGCGCGGAGACGCAGAGAAAAACAAGGGAACCTCTGATTAATAACGTCATTGCGAGGAACGTAGCGACGCGGCACAAGTGAGCCTGCGAGCTCAGAACGCCTTTACGCCCTCTGGGTACGAAGGGGTGAGCGTAGCGAATGATCTCCAAACGATTGGTTCTGCATCACGAGATCGCCACGCTTCGTTTATGCCCTCTGGGTACTCGCAATGACCGGGGTTTTGTAACAAGGACGTAGGCCGGGATAAGCGCAGCGTTCCCGGCAGTTCAGCATGATGCCGGAAACGGCCCTCGGGCCTCATTCCGGCCTACTGCACCACCCCTGGTTTCATCCAAACAACTCCGCCAGCTTCTCCCCCGGCTCCTGCGCCCGCATGAAGGCCTCGCCGACCAGGAAGGCGTGCACGCCGTGCTCGCGCATCAGCGCCACATCGGCCGGGGTGTGGATGCCGCTCTCGGTGACCACCAGCCGGTCACCGGGAATTTCGGCCAGCAGTTCCAGGGTGGTATCCAGGCTCACCTCGAAGCTGCGCAGGTCGCGGTTGTTGATGCCGATCAGACGGCAGGGCAGGCGCAGGGCGCGCTCCAGTTCGTCGGCGTCATGCACCTCCACCAGCACGTCCATGCCCAGGTCCTGGGCCAGCCCGGCCAGTTCCTGCATCCGCGCATCCTCGAGCGCGGCGACGATGAGCAGGATGCAGTCAGCACCGATCAGGCGCGCCTCGACCACCTGGTAGGGATCGAGCATGAAGTCCTTGCGCAGCACCGGCAGGGCGCAGGCCGCGCGCGCCTGCTCCAGGTAGGCATCCGCCCCCTGGAAGAAATCCACGTCGGTGAGCACCGACAGGCAGGCCGCGCCGCCGCGGGCATAGCTCGCGGCGATGGCAGCGGGGTCGAAATCGGCCCGCAGTACGCCCCGGCTGGGCGAGGCCCGCTTGATCTCGGCAATCACGGCGGCCTGCCCGGCGGCGATACGGCTGTCCAGTGCCGCGGCGAAGCCCCGCAACGGCGAGGCCTCGGCCAAGCGGGCCTCGATCGCGTCCAGGGGCAGGCGCTGCCGGCGCTCTGCGATCTCCTCGGTCTTGCGCGCCAGGATCCGGCGCAGGATATCCGGCACTTCCTGGGTCATGCCGGGGCCCCCTTCATATTGCGGCTGAACTCGGCCAGGGCGGCAAGCCGTTCGCGGGCCCCGCCGGCATCGATGACCTCGGCGGCCCGCTTCACCCCGGCCTCCAGGGAATCGGCCAGATCGGCGGCATAGATGGCCGCGCCGGCATTGAGCAGGACGATATCGCGGGCCGGGCCCGGCTGCCCCTCGAACACGCCGCGGATGATCGCCAGGCTCTGGTCGGCGTCCGCCACGCCCAGCGCGGCCACGTCGCCGCGAGGCAGTCCGAACTGCTCCGGTTCGATCAGGTATTCCTCGATCACGCTGTCCTTCAGTTCGGCGATACGCGTCGCCGAACCGATGCTGATCTCATCCATGCCGTCCTCGGCATGCACCACCAGGACGTGGGCACTGCCCAGTTCCTTCAACACCTCGGCCAGCGGCCGCAGCCAGGCGCGGTCATACACGCCCAGCACCTGGTGCGGGGCGCCGGCCGGATTGGTCAGCGGCCCCAGCACATTGAACAGGGTGCGCACCCCCATCTCCCTGCGCGGGCCGATGGCATGCTTCATGGCGCCGTGATAGAGCGGCGCGAACAGAAAGCCGACCCCGACCTGTTCCACGCACTCCGCCACCTGGGCCGGAGTCAGATCAAGATTGATGCCGGCTGCCTCCAGCACGTCGGCGCTGCCGGAACGGCTCGAAACCGACCGGTTGCCGTGCTTGGCCACCCGGGCACCGGCCGCCGCGGCGACGAAGGCGGTGGCAGTGGAGATATTGAAGGTGCCCGCACCATCGCCGCCGGTACCGCAGGTATCGAGCAGATGCGCCCCCTCGACCTCGACCCGGGTGGCCAGCTCGCGCATGACCTGCGCCGCGGCGACGATCTCATCGACCGTCTCGCCCTTCATGCGCAGCCCGACCAGAAACCCGCCGATCTGGGCCGGCGTGGCCTGGCCGGTCATGATCAGGCGCATGACCGCGGTCATCTGATCGCGATCGAGATTGCGTCGTTCGGTCACGGCGCGGATGGCAGCCTGCATGTCCATCAGTTCATCTCCACAATCGTTCTAAACAAAAACTCAGAGCGCCACGGAAAACACGGAAAGCACGGACATCTTTTTTATTGTCATTGCCGAGGTGCTTCGCACCCGGCAATGACAAAGTCTTGCAATACGCTTGTCCGTGTTTTCCGTGCTTTCCGTGGCTATCCTCATATCAGGACATCTTCAGAAAATTGCGCAGCATGGCATGGCCGTGCTGGGTCAGGATCGACTCCGGATGGAACTGCACCCCCTCGATCGGCAGTTCCCTGTGACGCACGCCCATGATCTCATCCAGTTCGCCCTGTTCGTTCAGGGTCCAGGCCGTGACCTCCAGACACGCGGGCAGGCTGTCCTTGTCGATCACCAGCGAGTGATAACGGGTCGCTTCCAGCGGGCTGGGCAGGTCGCGGAACACCCCGACGTCCTTGTGATACACCTGCGAGGTCTTGCCGTGCATGATGGCGCCGGCGTGGACGATATGTCCGCCGAAGGCCTGACCGATGCTCTGATGGCCCAGGCACACCCCGAGAATGGGCAGCTTGCCGGCGAAATGCCGGATCGCCTCCACCGATATTCCCGCCTCTGTCGGGGTACAGGGGCCCGGCGAGATCACCAGATGATCCGGCCGCATGGCCTCGATCTCCGCCACCGTGACCTGGTCGTTGCGGAACACCCGCACGTCCTCGCCCAGCTCACCCAGGTACTGGACCAGGTTGTAGGTGAAGGAGTCGTAGTTGTCGATCATTACCAGCATGGAAAACCCGTTCAACGCAGAGGCGCAAAGGCGCAGAGGACGCAAAGAATACTACAAGTTATTCGCCACACGCTTTATCCCCTGTTTCACCAAAGGAGTATGAAAATTTATCAACATCCCCAAGCGCTTATTCAACAACCGTAGGTAGGACAACAGCTGCGCTTCATGTACGGGAAGTATCGTTTCAACCACCTTGAGTTCGACCACAACCTTATCATGCACCAGCATATCCAGCCGGTACACGCTATCGAACTCCAATCCTTTGTAATTGGCGCGAAGACTCACCTCACGTTTTACTGAGAGCCCTCTCAAATCAAGCTCATACGCCAGAGCTTCCTGATAGATTTTTTCCAGCAGCCCCGGTCCCAGATGACGATGCACCTCAATCGCCGCATCCACAATCTCGGATGAGATCCTGTTCTCATGCATACGCAATCCTTTGCGTTCTCTGCGTCTTAGCGTCTCTGCGTTAAAAAATCATTTATGGCTTCCATCCAGCCCCGCCTCGGCCATGGCCACGGCGCGGAAGATGGCGCGGCCCTTGTTCATGGTCTCGTCCCATTCGCTGCGGGGCACGGAGTCGTGCACGATACCGGCGCCGGCCTGAATGTGCAGGGTGGCATCCTTGATCACGGCGGTGCGGATGGCGATGGCCGTGTCCATGTTGCCGTTCCAGGCCAGATAACCGACCGCGCCGGCGTAGAC
>PABG01000036.1 GCA_002699185.1 Gammaproteobacteria bacterium
GGACTGGATCTCGCCGGTGGACTGCTGGGTGCGGGTGGCCAGCCCCCGCACCTCCTCGGCCACCACGGCGAAGCCGCGGCCGTGCTCGCCGGCGCGGGCCGCCTCGATGGCGGCGTTGAGCGCCAGCAGGTTGGTCTGCTCGGCTATGCCGCTGATGACATCGATCACGGTGCCGATGTCATCGGTCTGGCTGCGCAGGGATTCCATGGTCTGGGCGGCCTGGCCGACCTCGCCGGTCAGACGCTCGATGGTGGCGGCGGTGGCGTTGACCACCTGTTTGCCGGTGGCGACCTCCTGCTGGGCGGTTTTCGCGGCCTCCGCTGTCACCGAGGTGTTCTGCGCCACCTCCTGCACGGTGGCGGCCATTTCATTGACTGCCGAGGCGACCTGCTCGACCTCGGTCTGTTGGGCCTGGGCGCCGTTCAGGGTCTGATCGGAGGCCGCGGCGGTCGAGGCCGCGGTCTGTGACAGGCCGGCGGCATTCTCTCCGATCCGGCCGAGGATGGTGTTGACCTTCGCCTGCTGGGTCTCAAGCGCCGTGGCGAGCTGGGCCACCTCGTCCAGGTCGCCACCGTAGACCCGGTTGGCCAGCGGATTGTCGCTGACGTGGCGCGAGTCGGCGGCAAGCCGGCGCAGGCGCCGGGTCAGGCCGTGCGCCAGAACGAGGCCGCCGCCCAGGCCCGCGGCCAGCAGGGCGGTGGTGGCGAGGATGCCTGCGTCGCTCAGGCCGGCCAGGGTCAGGGTGGTCAGGCCCTGGAGGGCAGCGATGCCGGCAAAGGTGCGCCCCCGGGCGCCGATCCGCCGCCAGGCCGGAAAGGGCTTGCCGCCCCGGTTGAGCCGGGCATAGAGACGCTCGGCCCGGTCGCGGTCTGCCGCCCGGGGCAGGGTGCGCACCGACTGGTAGCCGACCACCCGGCCCTGGTCGTAGATCGGGGTAACATAGGCGCTGACCCAGTAGAAGTCACCGTTTTTGGTACGGTTTTTCACCATCCCCAGCCAGGGCGTGGCGGACTTGAGGTGGCCCCAGAGGTTCTCGAAGGCCGCCGGCGGCATGTCCGGGTGGCGCACCAGGTTGTGGGGCTGCCCCAGGGTGTCTGCCTCGGTGAAGCCCGAGACTTCGGTGAAAGTCGGGTTGATGTGGGTGATCTGGCCCTTCAGATCGGTAGTGGAGACGATCCGGGCGTCGGGGGAAAAGCTGACCTCTGTCCGGGTCACAGGCAGGTTTTTTCGCATGGGTGCCTTCCAGTCAAGTGTCGCCAGGAACCGACGGCGCCCGCAATGGTTCGGGAGGACGGGTGCCGGCGGCATGCGGCTGTCTTCGCCTTGGTATCAGGCAAGCTTCGTGCCTGTGTTCGATGCAGATAGCGTTCAGTGCGGATGAAAATTGAATTTCCGGGAATTCGTTTCAATCTGGAACGCTTTTGCTCTGCCCGGGTGTGCTCCCGACCCGGGTTTCGTACAATAGCCGGATTCCCAGTCCCAGGAACCGGAGACCCCGATGACCAGCACCAGGCTCAACCGCTACAGTTCCCGCATCACCCAGCCCAAGTCCCAGGGCGCCTCCCAGGCCATGCTCTACGGCACCGGCCTGAGCGAGGCCGACATGGACAAGGCCCAGGTCGGGATCGCCAGCGTCTGGTGGGAGGGCAACACCTGCAACATGCATCTCAACGACCTGGCTGCGCACGTCAAGGAGGGCGTGATCGGCGCGGATATGGTCGGCATGCGCTTCAACACCATCGGGGTGTCCGATGGCATCTCCATGGGCACCGAGGGCATGAGCTACTCGCTGCAGTCGCGCGACATCATTGCCGACTCCATCGAGACCGTGGTCAGCGCCCAGTGGTACGACGGCCTGATCGTGCTGCCCGGCTGCGACAAGAACATGCCCGGCGCCCTCATCGCCATGGGCCGGCTCAACCGGCCCTCGATCATGGTCTACGGCGGCACCATCAAGCCCGGCCACAGCCACGGTGAGACCCTGGACATCGTCTCCGCCTTCCAGAGCTACGGCGCCTTTCTCGCTCACAAAATCGAGGAGGAGGAGCGCAGGGACATCGTCCAGCACGCCTGCCCCGGCCCGGGCGCCTGCGGCGGCATGTACACCGCCAACACCATGGCCTCGGCCATCGAGGCCATGGGCATGTCGCTGCCCTACAGCTCCTGCACCCCGGCGGTGGATCCCGGCAAGATCGAGGAGTGCAAACGCGCCGGCGCGGCCATGCGGCGGCTGCTGGAGCGCGATATCAAGCCGCGTGACATCATGACCCGGGCCGCGTTCGAGAACGCCATGGTCATCCTGATGGCCTTGGGCGGCTCGACCAATGCCGTGCTGCACCTGCTCGCGATGGCCCGTGCGGTGGATGTGGATCTGAGCATCGACGATTTCCAGAAGGTCTCCGACCGCATCCCCTTCATCGCCGACCTCAAGCCCTCGGGCCAGTACGTGATGGAGGATCTGCACAATGCCGGCGGCATCCCGGCGGTGATGAAATACCTGCTGGCCAACGGCCTGATCGACGGCAGCTGCCTGACCGTCACCGGCAAAACCATCGCCGAGAACCTGGCCGAACTGCCCGACCTGGAGCCGGGCCAGCAGGTGGTGCACAGCCTGGACAACCCGATCAAGGAATCCGGCCACATCCGCATCCTCAAGGGCAACCTGGCCCCGGGCGGCTCGGTGGCCAAGATCACCGGCAAGGAGGGGCTGCACTTCTCCGGGCCGGCCCGGGTCTACGACTGCGAGGAGGACATGCTCAAGGGGCTGGAGAACAACGAGATCGACAAGGGCGACGTGGTGGTGATCCGCTACGAGGGCCCGAAGGGCGGCCCCGGCATGCCGGAGATGCTCACCCCGACCTCGGCCATCATGGGTGCGGGGCTGGGCAAGGACGTGGCCCTGCTCACCGACGGCCGCTTCTCCGGCGGCTCGCACGGCTTCATCATCGGCCACATCGTGCCCGAGGCCCAGGAGGGCGGTCCGCTGGGCCTGATCCGCGACGGGGATGTGATCACCATCGATGCCGAGACCAACACCCTGAGTGTGGATGTGAGCGATGCGGAGATGGACCGGCGCCGGGCCGAATGGACCATGCCGCCCTACAAGGCCACGCGCGGCACCCTCTACAAGTACATCAAGGTGGTCAAGGACGCCTCACACGGCTGCGTGACGGATGAGTAGTCCTTTTTGGCAGTGTGACATCAACGCAGAGGACGCGAAGGCGCGGAGACGCAAAGAGAATTATCGGCGGGTTGTGACCGGAGCACGTAGGTTGGGCTGAGCAAGCGAAGTCCAAAACCAGGCCGCGATGGTTGATGTTGGGATTCGCTTCGCTCAGCCCAACCTACCTATTAATTCCCCTTTGCGTCTCCGCGCCTCTGCGCCCTCTGCGTTCCCTGCCACCGGAGCAGCTATTACAACGTATCCCAGCTGGAGCGCTTCTTCACCCGGATCCGCGGCAGGATCAGGCCGAGGATGATGCCGACGATGATCACGCCGGCGCCGACCATGAACCAGTCGCGCTTGGTGCGGTCGCTCAGGGCCTCGTTCTCCTGCGCCAGCCGCTGCTGCTCGCGTTCCATCTGCAGCATCCGGTTCTTGAGTTCCTTGTTCTCCTCGGCGATGGCCAGACTGCTGGAGGCGGTGCGGCGGATCTCGGCCAGTTGCTGCTTGAGCTGGCTGTTCTCCTCCAGCAGGGCGCTGAGCTTGTCTTCCAGGCTGCCCTTTTCGCTCTTCAGGTTGTCCAGATTCGCCAGTCGCTCGCGTTCGGCGGCCTTGAGTTCGGCCAGTTCCTTCTCGGCCCGGGCCAGGCGGTCGCGGGCCGAGGGGACGTCCATCAACAACCGGCTCAGCACCCAGCCCTCGGCGCCGCTGGGGGCGCGTACCCGGCTGTAGCCCGACTCGGCATCCACCTCCAGCACCTCCAGCGGCGTACCGCTGTCCAGCATGCGGATGATGCGGTGCTGGGTGCTGGTGCCCGAGCGCAGGGAGATCTCCAGCTGGTCGCTCACGTAGCGGGTCTCGGCCAGGGCGGGACTGGCGAGCATGCCGATCAGCAATGTCCATACAAAGGCTTTCACGTTGGCTCCCTTGAATCCGGTGGTGGTCCGGGCAGATTGTAGGCGATGCGGGGGATGCGGGAACTTGAACCCTTTCACGGCCCGACGTTTGCGGTAGGATATCAGGACCGTAATGAAAATTCTGCGCCGGCCTCCGGTCGGCATGAGGGACGGACTTGCGATTACAGGCGGACAGACAGTGGCTGGAAGGCGTGCGGCGGGTGGAATCCCCCAACCAGGACGCGCGCCCCGATCCGGAGGATATTTCGCTGCTGGTCATCCATGGTATCAGTCTGCCGCCGGGCGATTTCGGCGGACCCTGGATCGAACGGCTGTTCTGCAACCGACTGGACGCCGATGTCCACCCTTATTTCCGCGAGATCGCCCACCTGCGGGTCTCGGCCCATCTGCTGCTGCGCCGCGACGGCGAGCTGATCCAGTTCGTTCCCTTCACCCGTCGGGCCTGGCATGCCGGCAGCAGCTGTTTCAGCGGGCGTGAGGCCTGCAACGACTATTCCATCGGCATCGAGCTGGAAGGCACCGACGAACAGCCCTACACGCCGTCGCAATATACGCGCCTGGCCGAAGTGATCGCCGTCCTGCGGGCGGCCTGGCCGGCCATTACCCCGGCGCGTATCGTCGGCCACTGCGACGTGGCGCCGGGGCGCAAGACCGACCCCGGCCCGGCCTTCGACTGGCCGCACCTGGCCGGTCTGCTCGCACCCACCCTGGCCCAGGGAGATGCGTCATGAAATTTCTCGTTATCCTGCTGGCACTGGGGCTTGAGCGTCTGTGGCCACAGCTGCCGCAGTGGCGACCCGTGGAGCGTTTCCATGCCTACACGGACGCCTTCCGCAGCCGTTTCACCCAGCCCTGGCTGCTGGGCCGGGGCGGACTGCTGGTGTTGCTTGCGCCCTGGTTGCTGGGCACCTGGCTGCTGTTGGAACTGCTGGAACCCCTGGACTGGCTGATCGGCCTGGCGGTCCTGCTGCTGTGCCTGGGGCCGCGGGATCTGATGGCTGACCTGCGGCGGTTGCGCGCGGACCTGGGTATCGGCGGCGCCGGATCGGAGTCGCTGGCAGCCTTCGGCCTGACCGGTACGCCGACCGGCGAGACCCTGGCCGGCGCCCTGATCCGGGAAGCCCTGGTGCGACTGTTCGGGGTGGTGTTCTGGTTTGCCCTGCTGGGCCCGGTCGGGGCGCTGCTCTATCGTCTCACCCAGCTGCTGGCGGCACGCGAGGCCGGCGAGGAGGACGACTTCGGTCTGGCGGTGTGGCAGCTGCAGGCCCTGCTCGACTGGTTGCCGGCGCGGCTGCTCGCCGCTACCGGGGCGCTGATCGGCAACTTCGATGCGACCCTGGCCGCCTGGCGTGAGTGCGCTCCGGCCGACCCCTTCGACGATTCGCGGGAATTTGCCGCCGAGGTGGCGCTGGAGAGCATGGAACTGGAGCCCGGTACCGGGCCGGCGACGGCCCTGGAACGCGCCCGTGGCTATCTGGTCCGCGCTGGTGTGGCCTGGCTGGCGCTGCTGGCGCTGTTGACCCTGGCGGACTGGCTGGCGTGAGCGCAGGCGCTGAACCCGGCGCGCGCTTTGATCTGCTGCGCCATGGCGAACCGGTGGGCGGCAGGCGTTACCGCGGTCAGCGCGACGATCCCCTGAGCGAGACCGGCTGGCGGCAGATGTGGGCCGCGGTCGGCGCGGCGCCGCCCTGGACCCGCATCATCAGTTCGCCGCTGGTACGTTGTGCGGCTTTTGCCGAGGCCCTGGCCGAACGGTTCGCACTGCCGCTCGACTACGAGGCTCGCTTCAAGGAGATCGGCTTCGGCAGCTGGGAAGGCCGGACCACCGCCGAACTGGAGCGCGAGGTCCCGGAACAACTGGCGCGCTTTCGCGCCGACCCGGTCGGGGGCCGGCCGCCGGGTGCGGAGCCGCTGGCGGAGTTCATTGCCCGCATCGATGCGGGCTGGGGCGATTGCGTCGAAGGCTGTCGCGGCGAATCGGTACTGATCGTCGCCCATGCCGGCACCATTCGTGCCGTGATCGCTCGGGTGCTGGCGCTGCCGCCCGCCGCCCTGCAGCGCATCAAGGTGCCCTATGCCGGGATGGCCCGGATCGAGATCGATGCCGGGCGCGGGGCCTCGCTGGCACTGCCCGTCGGGCAGGGTGGGTCCGGGTAGGATGGGTGGAGCGCAGCGCAACCCATCATTGAGCCTCTCTGCGATGGGTTGCGGCGCCCGGCGCCTCCACCCATCCTACGCCCCCGTCCCCATTACCTCCTGCGTTTCCCGGTAGCCCACCTCGTAACCGTGGGTATAGGCCTTGCCCCAGGGCAGCAGGGCCTGGTCGGTGATCAGATCTCCGGGGTCGGGGCTGATGCCGGCGGCCCGGATGGCGTCACCGTGACCGCGTTCGCTCAGTCCGGCCAGCATGCCGTTGGCGTAGCCCCGGTTGTACCACAGCTGGGCATCCTCGCTGCGGTGTTCGAATCCTTCGGTTTCCGCATACAACCTGGCGGCCAGCTGCAGCAGCCGCTCCAGTATCTCCTCACTCCTCACTCCTCACTCCTCACTCCTCACTCCTCACTCCTCACTCCTCACTCCTGACGCGGCCCGGCATTCTACGCCGGGGACGCCGGGGATTGGTATCCCCCGGTCCGGCGCAGGTAGAATGACCGCTCCCGACGGCAGGCAACAGGCGAAGCTCATGGCCAAACTCAAGCTGGTTTCCTTCAATGTCAACGGCATCCGGGCGCGGATGCACCAGTTGCAGGCATTGCGCGAGACCCATGCCCCGGCTGTCATCGGACTGCAGGAGACCAAGGTCCAGGATCCCGACTTCCCCGTCGATGCCGTGAGCGAACTGGGCTATGAGGCCCATTATCACGGTCAGAAGAGTCACTATGGCGTGGCCCTGCTGTCGCGCCTGCCGGTAAAAGCCGCCCGTTGCGGCTATCCCTTCGACGGTGAGGACGCCCAGCGCCGGGTGGTCAGTGGCACCTATGCACTGCCCGGCGGCGACGAGATCACGGTCATCAATGCCTATTTCCCGCAGGGCGAGAACCGCGACCACGCCGTGAAGTTCCCGGCCAAGCGCCGTTTCTATGCCGACATGCTCAAGTATCTGGAGCAGGAATACTCCCCCGGGCAGAACCTGGTGCTGATGGGGGACATGAATGTCGCGCCGCTGGATCTGGACATCGGCATCGGTCCCGACAACGCCAAACGCTGGCTGCGCGAGGGCAAGACCAGTTTCCTGCCCGAGGAGCGCGAGTGGTATCAGAAACTCATTGACTGGGGGCTGGTGGACAGCTTCCGTCACTGCCACCCGGATACCGACGATCTGTTCAGCTGGTTCGACTACCGCAGCCGTGGCTTCGAGCGTGATCCCCGGCGCGGTCTGCGCATCGACCTCGTGCTCGCCACCCCGCCATTGATGGAACGCTGTGTGGACGCCGGTATCGACTATGACATCCGCGCCATGGACAAGCCGTCGGATCACTGTCCGGTGTGGGTGGAGATTGAGGGGTGAGGCGTGAGGAGTGAGGCGTGAGGATGGGGTTGCCTCCTCCTCGCTCCTTGCGGGAATTCTGTGATCCCGACGCGGTTTCCCGCCGCGTTTCCTGCTATCTTAAGCCCGGTATATCCCATTGCCGGCGAGGGCGGTATGAATCCGGAACTGGCCAACCGCATCCAGACCTATCTGGAAACCCGGGGCATTGCCTACCGGCTGCATGCCCATTCCCCGACCGAAACCCTGGCCGAGGCGGCCGAACGCAGTCAGCTGGGACTGCAATGCCTGGTGCGTGCGGTGCTGCTGAGCGATGCCCGGGGGCTGGTGCTGGCCGTGCTCCCGGCCAATCACCTGCTGGATTTTCATGCCATCCGTGAATGCCTGGGGCGTGATCTGCAGCCGGTCGACCGACCGGTCGCGGCCAGCACCTTCGCCGACTGCGAAAGCGGTTCAGTGCCGCCGATCGGCGCCCCCTATGGCCTGACGACCCTGGTGCATACAGCGGTGTTCGCGCAGCCCACGGTCTGCTTCGAGCCGGGGCTGCACGACCGCCTGGTATGCATGACGGGCGAGGCTTTCACCGAACTGCACCGCGACAGCCAGCGTGCCGAAATCGCCCGTCCCCTGTCGGTGCTGGAGAGCCGGGACGTGCGTGAGTTCACCCTGCCGGGTCAGTGGGAGCGCATGCCCGCCCTGCAGGGGCTGCATCCGGTCGATGACATTCGCGAGCGCATCACCGCCATCGATCGCCTGCCGGCCATGCCGGCCATGGCGCGCCGGCTGCTGCGGCTGCGCAATGATCCGGCAGCCGATGTGCAGGATCTGGTCGAGGTCGTCTCGGGGGACCCGAGTCTCACCGCTCAGATCCTGCGCTATGCCCGGACGGGTTTCTTCAACTACGCCGGCCGGGTGGATACGCTGGATCAGGCCATCACCCGGGTGCTGGGGTTCGAGACGGTGCTCAACATGGCGCTGGGGCTGGCCGCCAGCAAGACCTTCCGCAATCCCGCCGACGGCCCGCTGGGGCTGCAGGCCTTCTGGCGCCATGCCGCCTACGGTGCGGCCCTGGCCCAGGGTATTGCCAGCCGCCACGGACACGGGCTCGATCTCAAGCCGGGGGTGGCCTACCTGGCCGGACTGCTGCACAACTTCGGTTTCCTGCTGCTCGGGCACCTGTACCGGTCCGAGTTCTTCCTGCTCAACAAGGTGGTGGCGGCCAATCCCCACATCCCGGTGGTGCTGATAGAGCGCCGACTCATCGGTGCGAGCCACACCGAGTTGGGCGCTCGCCTGATGCAGGAATGGGCGATGCCGGAGCCGGTGGTGACTGCCCTGCGTGAGCATCACAACGAGATGTACAGCGGCGCCCATGATGCCTATGCCGGGCTGGTCTATCTGGTGGACTGGCTGCTGCGGCGCGAGGGGCTGGGTGATGGCGCCGAGGGCGAGCCGCCCACAGCGGTACTGACACGTCTGGGGCTGGAACTGGAGCAGCTCGATGAACTGGTCGAAGCCTGTCTCCATGAGCGCCAGGGACTGGATGCAATGGCGCGGCAGCTGGCGGCCTGACCGGCATTCTGCGCCGGATCATTCTCCCTGCCGCGTCAGCGGCGGCAGGCGCTGCGGCTCCAGCCGCCAGCGCCGTGGCCCGGCGATCAGCACGATGAAGGACGGTCCGCCGTAGGTGCGGCTGCGGCCCGCTGCCCCGGGATTGATTACCCAGGGTTCGGCCGCGTCGTCGCAGACCAGGCGATGGCTGTGGCCGTACAGGATCGCGCGTGCCTGCGCATGCTGAGCGCGCAGCACCTGATGCCGCCGGGCGACGCTGCGGCAACGGTGGCCATGCACGCTCACCAGCCGGCCGCCGGGCAGGTTCAGCCCGATTTCCCAGGGCAGCGTCTCGAGCAGTGCGCGATCGCGCTCCGGCCATTTGGCCGGCACATCGTTGTTGCCCCGGATGGCCAGCACCTCGCCGCTGCGGGGACGCAGCTGTTCCAGGACCTGCGCATTGCCGATGTCCCCGGCATGCACGGCCACATCGCAGCGCGCGACCCGTTCCGCGATGCGCGGGTCCAGGTAACCATGGGTGTCGGCGAGCAGGGCGACGCGCATGATCCGGACGGAATGCTACTGCCGCAGGGGGATTTCGCCGCGCTGGCTGAACGGCAGCGGGGCGCGCAGGCCCTGCAGGCTGATGCTGCCTTCCAGGGCATAACTGAAGGCCTCGCGGTCGCCGGGGCTGCGCAGCTGTTCGTAGATGCGCAGCAGGTTGCTGACCACGCTCACCGTGATTACCTGCTCGCCGTAGGCGGGCAGCGTTTCCAGATCGCGGCTCACGCCGGTGGCGAACTCGCGACCGTTGAGCAGCAGCCGGTAGCTCATCCCGCTGATGGGCAGGTCGAAGCTGTTCGGGTTCTGGATACGCAGGTGCAGGAGATAGCGCTGCTCGAACAGGGTGGCCTCGACCAGCTGCAGGTTGTTCAGGCTGACACTGGGCGCCTCGGGCCGCGTGAGAAGATGACTGCAGCCGGCAAGGAGCAGCAGCAGGGCGAGAGCCGGCAGCGAACAGCGATGGGAGCGGCAGCGGGGCATGGCGACGTCCTCGTCAGTGCGGGTTGTCCGCAATTCTCCGCGGACCCTGTCATCAGGATAATAAACGAGGACGGGGCCGGCTGCAGCCCCGCGGGCGGGAACGGGAACAGGGCGCGGCGGCCCTATTCGTCAGCGAAGACGTCGAACAGATGCTGGCGCAGCAGTTCGGCCTCGCGGCGTTCTTCCAGGCGACGCCGGGCAACGGCCTGACGCAGTGCGTTGGAACTCACCTTGCCCTTGTGTTTCCTGGCCGGTGCAGTCGATGAAACGGAGGTGGTATGACGTTTCGGGCTCATGGCGTCCTCCCCGGTTGCTGGGTCGAAACGGCAAGTACACGCACACTTTCATGGTGGCGTCATGAACTGTAGCGGTCAAGTCGGATATCAGCTTTAGCCGCCAGCCCGGATTTTCGACCATTCACCTCCTGCGACCCGGCCCTGAACGGGCGGGTGCGGGGCTCAGCCGCGTTCGCGCTGCTGCCGGTCCAGTTCCGCGCGGTCGGCTTCCGACAGGTAGGGTGAGTCGCCGAACATGGCGTTCTCATCGTCCTCGCGCTTGTTGTCGGCCGCGGCCCCGGTTGATGCCTGCGCCGCCGATTCCGCTCCCTCCTGCGGACTGTTCTCATCGCGCCGTTCCGCCAGCTGCGGTCGTGTCTCGGGGTTCTGCAGCGCGGGCGGCTGCTCGCCGCACAGTTCCTGTGAACTGGCGGCCAGGTGCCGATAGACCTCGCGGTAGCGCTCGGTCATGTCCTCGAACAGTTCCGCGGTCTTCTGGAAATGCTGGTTGACCTTCTGCTTGTACTGGTCGAGTTCCTCGCGGCTGCGCTCCAGCTCGGCCTGCAGGTTGCGGGCCCGGGAGTCCTGATTCAGCCACAGGTAACTCACCAGAAAGCCGCTGACCAGGCCGAGCAGCAGCGCGATCAGCAGTAGTGACCAGAAGGTGAACTCGTTGATGGCTTCCATGTTGCTCCTTAATCTTTGA
>PABG01000037.1 GCA_002699185.1 Gammaproteobacteria bacterium
CAGGCTGTTCCAGTCGGTCAGGGTGCGGTTAGTGCACGGCGCTAACCGCACCACTTTAATCAGCTGACCGAATTGGATGTGCAACGAGAAGCGAAGGACAGAAGTAGATGAAACTCGCGGTAATGGTAAACGAAGGTCCCTATCAGCATCAGAGCGCAGACAGCGCCCTGCAGTTCACCAAGGCTGCGCTGGAAAAGGGCCATGAAGTGTTTCGTGTGTTCTTCTACCACGACGGTGTGAACAACGGCACACGGTTCGGCGTACCGCCCCAGGACGATCGCAATATCACCGTGCAGTGGTCCGAACTGGCCGAGAAACACAACATCGACCTGGTCGTGTGTGTGGCTGCAGCCCAGCGCCGCGGCATCCTCGACGAAAACGAAGCCAAACGTCACGGCAAGGACGGCGACAACATCGCCAACGGCTTCCGGATTTCGGGTCTGGGTCAGCTGATCGAGGCCGGCATCCAGTGCGACCGTCTGGTCGTATTCGGTGATTGAGAGTTACTGACTAGAAGGTTTCAGAACTATGGAAAACGAGGGCGATATCAAGAAGTTCATGTATGTGAACCGTAAGGCACCTTACGGGACCATTTACGCACTCGAATCCCTGGAGGTGGTCCTGATCGGCGCGGCCTTCGATCAGGATGTCAGCCTGGCATTCCTGGACGACGGTGTCTATCAGCTGACCAAGGGCCAGGACACCAAGGACATCGGCATGAAGAATTTCTCGCCGATCTACAAGGTCCTCGGGGATTACGACATCAACAAGCTGTATGTCGAAAAGGAATCACTGGAAGCCCGCGGTCTCACCCTCGACGACCTGCAGGAAATCACGTACGAGGACGAGGATGATGACTGGGAAGAAAAGCCCTCCATTCGCGTGGTCAGCGCCGACGAGCTGCGCGACCTGATGGATGAGCAGGACGTCGTTCTCAGTTTCTAACCAAGGGAGATTCAGTGATGGCAATGCTGCATACAGTCAACAAATCACCTTTCGAGAATCGCTCCCTGGATTCCTGCCTCGGCCGCATCAAGGACGGCGCCGCCGTGCTGCTGTTCGAGGACGCGGTCTATGGCGCGATGAAAGGCACCGCCGTTGCGGGCAAGGTTCAGTCCGCAATGGAGAAGAGCAAAGTCTACGTGTTAGGTCCTGATCTCAGGGCACGTGGTATGAGTGAGGATCAGGTCCTGGACGGTATCAACGTCGTCGATTACGGCGGATTCGTTGACCTGGTCACTGAACATGACAATGTTCAGGCCTGGCTCTAACGTCTTTTTTTCATTTTTGCTCCAACAGCACGAGGAGATCGATCATGGCAATCGAAGTAAACGGCAAGACTTTTGAGACCGATGAAGAGGGTTACCTGGCCAACCTGAATGACTGGGAGCCCGAAGTGGCAACCGCCATGGCCAAGGAAGACGGTACCGACCTGACCGAGAACCACTGGGAAGTGATCAACTTCCTGCGCGAGTACTATGAAGAGTACCAGATCGCTCCTGCAGTGCGCGTTCTGACCAAGGCCATCGGCAAGAAGCTGGGCAAGGAAAAGGGCAACAGCAAGTACCTCTACGAGCTGTTCCCGTACGGCCCGGCCAAGCAGGCCTGCAAGTACGCCGGCCTGCCGAAGCCGACCGGCTGCGTCTGATCACGAAACTCTCGTGATTGCCGGGGGAGGTATCCCCTCCCCCATCATTACTACAGAATTGCAACAGTGAGGAGACGACGGTGTCGTTTGTGAGTATCGCTTACACCGCGCTGTTTTATGCCGCAGCGATAGTTTTTCTGGTTGGGGTGGGCGCGCGGATTTACCGCTACGCCAAGACACCGGCGCCGCTGAAGATCCCCACCACGCCGGCACCCACGACCACGGGCGGCGTTGTTCTGCGCATGTTCCGCGAAGTCGTTTTCTTCCAGAGCCTGTTCCGCTCCAACAAGTGGATCTGGATCTTCGGCTGGATTTTTCACTTCTCACTGTTACTGGTGCTTCTGCGCCACATCCGCTATTTCCAGGATCAGGTCTGGCTCTGGGTCACCCTGATCCAGCCCTTCGGCAAATACGCCGCCTTCGGCATGATCATCGGTCTGCTCGGCCTGTGGGCACGGCGCATTCTGGTTGACCGTGTGCGCTACATCAGCGCCCCGTCCGACCACCTGATGCTGGCCCTGCTGATCGGTATCGGCCTCAGCGGCATGATGATGACCTTCGTCTCGCACACCGACATCGTGTCAGTGAAGGCGTTCTTCCTGGGCATGATGCGTTTCTCGCCGCAGGAACTGCCGACCGATCCGGCCCTGCTGATTCATCTGTTCCTGGTGGCATTGCTGCTGATCGTGTTCCCCATCAGCAAACTGCTGCACGCACCCGGTGTATTCTTCAGCCCGACCCGAAATCAGGTCGACAACCCGCGCGAAAAGCGGCACCTGGCCCCCTGGGCCGCCGAGCTGGAAAAATAATCGCAGAGACTGTGACACCTTTGCGGCAGTAGACTTAGGAGCGAACCGTGGCTGATTTTGACGTACCCAAATTCAGAGAAATCCCCATCATCCCGAAGCTGCAGGAAGGGACGATGGAGCACAGCAAGCCGTATGTCGCCAAGGCAGACTTCCAGCAGCCGCTTGGCTATCCCGGCGAACTGCTGGACAACTGGAAGGAAGTTGCCATCGACAAGATGGGCGAACTGCTCGGCAAATACCGTTCCTTCCAGGTGTTTCTGGACGCCTGCGTCAAGTGCGGCGCCTGCACCGACAAATGCCACTATTACCTCGGCACGACCGACCCCAAGAACATGCCGGTCGGCCGCCAGGACCTGCTGCGCAAGGTCTACCGTCGCTACTTCACCTTCGCGGGCAAGTATTTTCCCAAACTGGTCGGCGCCCAGGACCTGACCGAGGAAGTGCTGGACGACTGGTACAGCTATTTCCATCAGTGCTCGCAGTGCCGGCGCTGCTCGGTGTTCTGTCCCTATGGCATCGACACCGCCGAAATCTCCATGGCCGCGCGCGAAATCATGGACGCGGTCGGCAAGGGCCAGAAGTACTGCAACGAGATCATCGGCAAGGTATTCAAGGTCGGCAACAACCTCGGCCTGCCCCAGCCGGCGCTGGAAGACACCCTGGAAGGCATCGAGGAAGACGTCGAGGAGGAAACCGGCGTCAAGGTGCGCTACCCGCTGGATGAGAAAGGCGCCGAGGTCCTGCTGGTCACGCCGTCTGCGGACTTCTTTGCCGAACCCCATGTGGACGGCCTCATCGGCTACGGCAAGGTGTTCCACGAGGCCGGCATCAGCTGGACCCTGAGCTCCCACGCCTCCGAAGCGGCCAACTTCGGCATGTTCATCGGCTCCTACGAGAACATGAAGCGCGTATCCATGCGTATCCGCGAGGCTGCGCTGGATCTGGGGGTGAAACGCATCATCTTCGGCGAGTGCGGCCATGCCTGGCGCGTGGCCTACAGCTTCCTCAACACCCTGGCCGGACCGTTCGATTTCCTGGATCCGAACTATCCGGTACCGCAGCATATCTGCGAATTCACGCATGATCTGATCAAACAGGGCAAGCTGAACCTGGACAAGTCGCGCAACGACGACATGACCCTGACCTATCACGATTCCTGCAACGTGGCCCGCGCCTCGCGCATGGGCGACACGCCGGGCGGTCAGTTCACGATCCCGCGCGATATCATCAAGGCAAGCTGCAACAATTTCTACGACATGTCGGCCGATACCGTCTACGACAGCACCTACTGCTGCGGTGGCGGCGGCGGCCTGCTGACGGACGATTTGATGGAGTTGCGCGTCAAGGGCGCGCTGCCCCGCATGGAAGCGCTCAAGAAAGTTGTGGACGAACACGGCGTCACGCATATGGCCGCGATCTGCGCCATCTGCAAGAGCCAGTTCGCGAAGGTAATGCCGTACTACGGCTTCACCCTCGATCAGATCGTCAGTGTCCATCAGCTGGTCAGCAACGCGTTGATCCTGACCGGCCAGAAGTCGGACGATGACGAGGACGAAGGTGACGAGGATTGATTTGCTTGCAGTAATTCGGACGTATAATTTTTAATCTCTAGATACGAATACCGGCATACCGGGTTCACCTAGATCAGGAGAACAGGCATGGCAACTTCCCAAGACGATATGAAACTCACTTTCCGCAAGTTCGAGGACGGCGAACACACCTGGAGCAGCATGCACGACAAGATTTTCGTCGCCGACGAATCTCACAAGTGCCCTGTTTACGTCCACCGTACGCCGCCCTGCCAGGGAAGCTGTCCGTCGGGTGAAGACATCCGCGGCTGGCTGCAGATCGTGCGCGGCATCGAGAAGCCGCCCAAAGACGTCAGCTGGCAGGAATATGCCTTCCGTCGCTCCACCGATGCCAACCCCTTCCCCGCCATGATGGGCCGCGTCTGCCCGGCGCCGTGCGAGGACGGCTGCAACCGCAATGAGGTCGAGGACTTTGTCGGCATCAACGCCGTCGAGCAGTTCATCGGCGACAGCGCCTACGAGGGCGGTTTCAAGTTCGAGTCTCCGGCCCTGCAGACCGACAAGAAGGTCGCCATCATCGGCGGCGGCCCGGCCGGCATGTCCGCGGCCTATCACCTGCGCCGCCGCGGTATCGCCAGCTGCATATTCGATGATCACGACAAGCTCGGCGGCATGATGGAGTACGGCATCCCCGGTTACCGTATCCCGCGCACCCACCTGACCCACGAGATCAACCGCATCGTCGAGATGGGCGACATCGAGGTCCGCACCAACACCCGCGTGGGCAAGGACGTGACCGTCGAGGAACTGGAGAAGGAATTCGACGCCATCCTGTGGGCCATCGGCTGCAAGACCGGCCGCGGCCTGCCCGTCGAGGGCTGGGAAGGCACCCCGAACTGCGTCTCCGGTGTGGCCTTCCTCGAGGCCTACAACAAGGGCGACCTGCAGGTCACCGCCGACAAGGTGGTCTGCGTGGGTGGTGGTGACACCTCCATTGACGTGGTCTCCGTGGCCCGCCGCCTGGGCAAGATCTCCACCATCAACGAGAAGGAGCGTCCGGAAGAGGTCATCCACGGCTACACCGCTCACGACGCCGCCCTGACCGCGGCGCGCGAAGGTGCCGAGGTCACTCTGACCGCGCTGTTCCCGAAGGAAGAGATGACCGCCACCGAGCACGAGGTGCGTGATGCCCTGCACGAGGGTGTCACCATTCTCAACGAGGTCATGCCCATCGCCCTGGTCAAGGACGACAGCGGCCGCGCCACCGCACTGCGCATGGCCAAGTGCGAGATCAAGGATGGCCGTCCGACCCCGGTCGAAGGCACCGAATTCGACATCGAGGCCGACCTGATCGTGTCCGCCATCGGTCAGGGCGGTGACCTGGCCGGCCTGGAGGACTTCGACAATGGCCGCGGCCTGATGGATTCGGATCAGTTCTACCAGATCCCGAACCGTCCGGGTCACTTCGTCGCCGGTGACATCATTCGCCCCCACCTGCTGACCACCGCCATCGGCCAGGCCTCCATCGCCGCCGAGAGCATCGAGCACTACCTGAAGAACGAGTCGCAGGTCAAGCGCCCGAAGGTCGACAAGCACCACTTCAACCTGCTGGCCAAGCTGAGCGAGGCCAACCTGTCGCCGATCGAGTTCCATCCCGAGGGCGACATGCGCGGCACCTCCAGCGCCAATTACGCGGTACACAACTACGAGGACCGCGCCAGCTCCGAAATCATCCCGCACGACAAGCTGTTCCTGGGCCATTTCTCCTACACCCCGCGCATCAAGCGCAAGGAGCACGGCCCTGGCGCCGAGGAAGTGCTGGGTCACTTCGAGGAGCGCTACGACTGCTACACCGATGAAGAGGCCAAGGCCGAGGCCGACCGCTGCATGAGCTGCGGCATGTGCTTCGAGTGCGACAACTGCGTCATCTACTGCCCGCAGGATGCCGTCTATCGCGTCAAGAAGGACGAGTCGACGACCGGTCGCTATGTCGCCACCGACTACAGCCGCTGCATCGGCTGCCACATCTGCTCTGATGTCTGCCCCACCGGCTACATCGACATGGCGATGGGTGAGTAAGTCGATCCCTACAGCAGCAGTTTAGGAGCGGACATGACGCGGTTGTTTCAATCCCTGCAGTCACTGGCTCTCGCAGCCGGGATGGCCTTTCTGGCCATCCCGCTGCTTGCCAGCGCCGAGGTACCCCGGCCGGACATCCCCGAGGCCAATGCCCGCTACAGCGAGGCCCAGGGCTGTGTCGAGCCGACCGAGGAGATGCGCAAGAACCACATGGAGTACATTCTCCACCAGCGCGACGAGACCATGCGCCGGGGCGTACGCACCAGGCAGTACAGCCTGGAGGAATGCATCAACTGCCATGTCCCGAAACCCGAGTCGGGCAAGGTTGTGCGCAGCGACAGCAAGGAGCATTTCTGCAGCAGCTGTCACAGCTATGCTGCGGTGAAGATCGACTGCTTCTCATGTCATCGGGATACACCGATGCCGGATGCCGATACCACCATGCATCGACTGGGCAGCGGCAAGGCCCATCACTTCACCGGGACAGAAGCCGAGCTGACCGCGGATGCTCTGCGGGCAGTAACGGAGGAAGGACTGCAATGAGCGAGCATGTAGACACCTCACGCCGCCGCTTCCTCGGCGGGACTGCCGGTGCCGCCGCCGGCATCAGCATTGCCCCGGGCGTGTTTCTCAACCAGGTCGCCCAGGCCAAACCCGCCGACCAGCCCGTCTCCAGTGACAATCGCTGGGGCATGCTGATCGATACCAACAAGTGCGGCGACGGTTGCGATGCGTGCGTGCGCGGCTGCATGGAGGAAAACGGCTGGGGCGATATCCACAACAGCGAGCCGCATTCCTCACCCGAGCAGAAGGCGCAGTGGATCCGCATCGTCGAGCTGCGTGACACCAGCACGGGCTATGCCCATCAGCTGCCACTGATGTGCCAGCACTGCAAACATCCGCCCTGCGTGGACGTCTGCCCCACCGGTGCCTCCATGAAGCGCGCCGATGGCATCGTGCTGGTCGACAAGCATATCTGCATCGGCTGCCGTTACTGCATGATGGCCTGCCCCTACAAGGCGCGTTCCTTCATCCACGAGGACCTGCAGGATCAACTGGTCGTCGCTCCGCGCGGCAAGGGCACGGTGGAAAGCTGCACCCTGTGCGTTCATCGCGTCGACAAGGACGGGGCCGACGCCGTGCCCGCCTGTGCCGAGGCCTGTGCCGCCGAGGGCCATGACGCCTTCGTCTTCGGGGATCTGAACGATCCCAACAGCGAGATATCGCGTCAACTGGCGCTGCACGGCGGCACCCAGATCCGCGCCGACCTGGGACTCGACCTGGGTGTACGCTATCGCGGCATCTGAACCCTCCTCCAAGACGCACAAGCATAAGAGCCAGGATCCATGAAGAAGACAATCCATTTCAGAGAAGTGACGAACAATGGAACGGGCTACTGGGGCCTGATCGGCATCCTCGGCCTGATCGTGGCCATCGGCCTCGGCGCAGCCTACTACATGGAACACCATGGCCATTATGTCACGGGCATGAACAACCAGATCGTGTGGGGAACCCCGCACGTCTTCGCTGTTTTCCTCATTGTCGCCGCCTCCGGCGCCCTGAATGTCGCCTCCATCGGCTCTGTATTCGGCAAGGCGCCCTACAAACCGCTGGCCCCCCTCTCCGGCCTGCTTGCCATCGCCCTGCTCATCGGTGGTCTGGCCATTCTGGTGCTCGATCTCGGCCGCCCGGATCGGCTGATCGTCGCCATGACCTATTACAACTTCAAATCGATCTTCGCCTGGAACATCATCCTCTACAATGGTTTCATCGCCATCGTGGCGGTCTACCTGTGGATGCTGATGGACCCGTCCAAGAAGCAATACTCATCCACGGTCGGCCTGTTCGCCTTCCTGTGGCGCCTGATCCTCACCACCGGTACCGGCTCGATCTTCGGTTTCATCGTTGCCCGTCAGGCCTATGATGCCGCCATCATGGCACCGCTGTTCGTGGTCATGTCCTTCTCCTTCGGCCTGGCCATCTACCTGCTGGTGCTGATGGCGGCGATGAGGTGGACCGATCGTCCCCTCGGCGATGCCCTGGTGCGCCGCCTGAAGAACCTGCTCGGCGTATTCGTCGCCGGTGTGCTGTATTTCGTGCTGGCTTACCACCTGACCAACCTCTACGCCACCGAGCATCACGGCTACGAGCATTTCCTCCTGCTCGGCGGTGGCATCTACACCCAGCTGTTCTGGATCGGGCAGATCCTGATCGGCAGCCTGATTCCGCTGGCCATGCTGTATCACCCGAGTCTTGGCAAGTCACGCGCCGCCATCGGCTGGGCCTGCGTCCTGATCATTCTCGGTGGTCTGGCGCAGATGTACACCATCATCATCGGCGGCCAGGCCTACCCGCTGGTCCTGTTCCCCGGGATGGAGGTGAGCAGCAGTTTCTACGACGGCGTGGTGGCCGAGTACAGCCCCGCCCTGCCCGAGTTTCTGCTCGGCATCGGCGGCTTCGGCATCGCCCTGATCGCCGTGGCACTGGCCGTCAAGGTCCTGCCTTTCATGCCGCAGAAGCTGGACGACGCCAGCGCCGATCCGCACCATGCCGGAGGTGCCGCCGAGGCCGCGGCTGGCAAAGCGGCCTGATCGCCGGATCTCCATCTCCATGCTGACAGAACGCGCGCAACCGTTGCCGGTTGCGCGCGTTCTGCCTTTCTGAATCCATGTCCCGTTTCTATATCAGCGCCGCACACAAATCCTCGGGCAAGACCACCCTGTCCCTGGGCCTGGCGGCGGCGCTGACGCAACAGGGGTTGAAGGTTCAGACCTTCAAGAAGGGCCCGGACTACATCGACCCCATGTGGCTGCGCGAGGCGAGCGCCCGTCCCTGTTACAACCTAGACTTCAATACCATGCAGCCTGACGAGATCCAGGCGCTGGTGGGTACCCATCTGCAGGGTGCGGACATCGGTCTGATCGAGGGCAACAAGGGTCTGTTCGACGGCATGGCGCTGGACCTGAGCAACAGCAATGCCGCGCTGGCGCGTCTGCTGCAAACCCCGGTCGTTCTGGTGATCGACGTCCAGGGCATGACCCGCGGCATCGCCCCCCTGTTGCTGGGTTACCAGCAGTTCGATCCGCAGTTGCGCATCGGCGGCGTGATCCTGAACAAGGTGGCCGGCAGTCGTCACGAAACCAAGCTCCGCGAGACCGTCGAGCACTACACCGATATCCCGGTGGTCGGTGCCGTGCACCGCAACCCGGCACTGCGCATCGATGAGCGTCACCTGGGGCTGGTACCGAGCAACGAGGCCTCCGGCGCCCGCGTCCTGATCGACGGCATCGCTGCCCGGATCCGGGACGAAGTCGACCTCACCCTGCTGCGCGGGATTGCGGCCGCAGCACCCGCACTGCCGCCCCCCTCGATCCAACCGGCGGCTGCACCGCCCCGGCTGAAGGTCCGCATCGGCATTGCCCGCGACGCCGCCTTCGGCTTCTATTACCCCGATGACCTGGAGGCACTGGAAGCAGCCGGCGCCACCCTGATCCCGATCGATACCCTCAGCGACACCGCACTGCCTGCCATCGACGGTCTGTTCATCGGCGGCGGCTTCCCGGAGACCTGCATGGACCGGCTCGCGGCCAACACGGAACTGCGCCACGCCATCCATGCCGCCATCGAGGGGGGGCTGCCTGCCTATGCAGAGTGCGGCGGCCTGATGTACCTGACACGCAGCCTGCACTGGAACGAGCGGCAGGCGGAAATGGTCGGCATCATCCCGGCCGACACCGTCATGCATCCCCGGCCACAGGGCCGCGGCTACATCGTGCTGGAAGAAAAACACAATGCACATCCCTGGCAGGGGCAGACCCCCTCCGGGGCTATCGCCGCCCACGAATTCCACTATTCAAGGCTGGAAAATTTCAACACCGACAGCGCGACCTTCGCCTACCGCGTACTGCGCGGCAGCGGCATCGACGGTCTCCACGACGGCTATGTCTACAAGAACCTGCTGGCCTGCTATGCCCACCTGAGGGATACCGGTCAGTATCACTGGGCCGCACGTTTCGTGGACTTTGTCCGCCGCTGCAAAAACCCCACGTAACACAGGTGATGGCGACGCCGCCCCGGCAGCTGTCATAAAATAGATTGTGAAATTCACGCTTTAATCATCACGAGGTGTCACCCATGATCACCATTACCCCCGCCGCCGCCAAACAGATCAGAGAATCGGCCAAGCAGTCGCGCATGGAGGGCATGGCCCTGCGCATCGCCGCCGACCGCCAGTCTGATGGCAGCATCCACTACGGCATGGGTTTCGATGACCTGAATCGGGATGACGACACCCGCTATACCTCGGAAGGCATCGAGCTGGTCATCGCCCCCACCAGCCGCGCCCTGCTGGACGGCACCGTGGTGGACTTCGTCGAGATAGAACCCGGCCAGTTCGAATTCATTTTCATGAATCCCAATGACGCCAATTACAAGCCGCCGGAAGACGCCGGCTGAGATCGCCCGGCGCCCGATTGCGGAACCGGGGCTGAGGGTTCCCGGCGGATGTCTGCCGGCGGTGAAGGTGGTATAGTGGTTGATCGAAATCCGTTGTTTTCGACCCGCCTTCCAGCACCATGGCATTGATTTTAGAGGCAGTACGTCACTGAGGTCGGATGAGCCAGGAATCCCTCGAACAGACTGAAGCCCGGCGCGAGCGGGAGCCGCACACGGAGCCCTCCGGTGCCGTGGTCTCACTGCGCAACCGGCTGCTCAATCCCCTGCTCATGCCCATGCTCGGGCTGGGGCTGACCTTCCTGCTCTTGCTGGCCCATCTGTGGCTGGCGGAACCCGGCAGCGGCTTTTACATCCTCCAGTCACTTCTGGCCGTGCTGGGCCTGGTGCTTGTAATCACAGGCATCATCCTGATCCGGCATGAACTCCTGCAGCCGTTACAGGAAATCCGCTCCTGGGCGACGATGATGCTGAACAACCAGCTCTCCAGCCGGATTCCGGTCCCGACTCAGGGCCTGTTCACGGATCTGATGCACGACATCAACCAACTCAGCGATCGCTTCCAGAGCCTGGAACTGGACATGGAAACCCAGGTTTGCAA
>PABG01000038.1 GCA_002699185.1 Gammaproteobacteria bacterium
AACAAGGGCGTGGAGGCGGCCATGTCGGCCATCGAGATGATCAGCCTGCTGCGCAACCTGGAGACCTGAGATGGCCGCACACCCGGCGACCGGCAAGTCCCATCCCAAC
Source organism: Gammaproteobacteria bacterium (assembly GCA_002699185.1). GTDB lineage: Bacteria > Pseudomonadota > Gammaproteobacteria > Thiohalobacterales > Thiohalobacteraceae > Thiohalobacter. The sequence goes on from PABG01000038.1 coordinate 110, forward strand.
GCCGCCCGCAGCCGGGCCCGGCGGCTGGCCATGCAGGCCCTGTATCAATGGCAGTTCACGGCCATGGATGCCCATGACATTCTGGCCCAGTTCGAACAGGACGAGGCCGAGTTGCGCAATGCCGACCGTGGCTACTTCCGGGAACTGGTCGAGCGCGTCATCGCCCGGGCCACGGAACTGGATGCCTGCTATGCACCGGCGCTGAACCGGCCGCTCGAGGAGGTCAATCCGGTCGAGCGTGCCATCCTGCGCATCGCCACCTACGAACTCATGCATCGCATCGACATCCCCTACAAGGTGGTGATCAACGAGGCCGTCGCCCTGACGCGCAAATTCGGCGCCGAGCAGGGCCATTCCTTCGTCAACGGCGTGCTCGATCAGGTCGCGCGGCGTCTGCGCGGCGTCGAGCATCCGCACGGCGAGCCCGGCGGTGGTCTGCCGGGGGCGGGCGGCGCCTGAGTCCGGCTCATGGCCGGTGAATTCGACCTGATCGAGCGTTACTTCGCCCACCTGTCCCCCGTGCGTGACGACCTCCGCCTGGGCATCGGCGATGATGCCGCGCTGGTCAGTGTCCCGCCCGGGCACGACCTGGCCATCGCTGTCGATACGATGGTCGCGGGCGTACACTTCCCTGTCGACACCGATCCCCAGGCCATCGGCCACAAGGCGCTCGCGGTCAACCTCAGCGATCTTGCCGCCATGGGGGCCGAACCGACCTGGGCGCTGCTGGCCCTGACCCTGCCCGAGGCCGATGAGGCCTGGCTCGCGGCCTTCGCCGCGGGCTTCGGCCGGCTGGCACGCGAGTCCGGGATCGCGCTGATCGGCGGTGACACCACTCAGGGGCCGCTGACCATTACAGTGACGGTGCACGGCCGGGTGCCGGCAGGGCAGGCGCTGACCCGGGCCGGTGCGCAACCGGGCGATGCGATCTATGTGAGCGGTGGCCTGGGTGCGGCCGCAGCGGCGCTGGCGCTGCGCGAGGCCGATGTCGCCCGGGATGCCTTGCAGGCCTGCCGGCAGCGGCTGGATTATCCCGAGCCGAGGCTGGCGCTGGGCCGCGCGCTGCGCGGACTGGCCAGCGCGGCCATCGATATCTCCGACGGTCTGCTGGCCGATCTCGGCCATCTGTGCCGGGCCGGCGGTGTGGGCGCCGGAATCGATGTCGATGCCGTGCCCCGGCATCCGGCACTGGCACAGCTGGTGGCGCGTGATGACGCGGCCTGGTACGACTGGCCGCTGGCCGGCGGGGACGACTACGAACTCTGTTTCACCGCACCGGCGGCGGCGCAATCGCGGGTCGAGGCAGTGGCGGAGTCAACCGGTATCCCGCTGACCCGGTTCGGCGAAATCACCCCGGGGGAAGGCCTGGTGTGCCGCCATGCCGACGGTTCTGCCTTCCGCCCCGGCGCTGGCGGCTACCAGCATTTTGTCAGGCAGTCGTAGGATGGGTGAAGCGCAGCGCAATCCATCGCTGTACGGCATGTTGATGGGTCACGACACACACTGCCTCCACCCATCCTGCTGCATATCAGCCCGTAGGTCGGGTTAGCCCGAATGGGTGTAACCCGACACCACCGCGGCACCTGTCGGGTTACGCTGCGCTAACCCGAGCTACTTGCTGCCCCTGGAGCAACGGATCGCCTATGAAACAACCCACCCTCCACTGGCTCAAGGACCCCCGCCATCTGCTGGCGCTGGGTTTCGGCAGCGGCCTGGCGCCGATCGCCCCCGGCACCTTCGGGACCCTGGCCGGTGCGGTGCTGTATCCGCTCATTGCCGGGCTGGGACTGCCGGTCTATCTGCTGCTGGTGGGCGCGGCCTTCCTGCTCGGAGTCCGGGTATGCGGATATACCGCCCGGGCGCTCGGGGTGCATGATCATTCCGCCATCGTCTGGGACGAGGTGGTGGGGCTGTGGATCACCCTGGCGGCCGTGGCCCCGAGCTGGCCGGCACTGCTTCTGGGTTTTGCCCTGTTCCGCCTGTTCGACATCCTCAAACCCTGGCCGATCCGCTGGCTCGACCGCCATGTGCAGGGCGGGCTGGGCATCATGCTCGACGATGTGCTGGCGGGGGTGTTCGCCGGCCTGTGCCTGTGGCTTGCGGCCGTCGCCGGCTGGCTGCCGGCCTCAGGAAAAGCCGTCGGCCTGCCGATACTGTACTGATATTGCCCGGCAGCAGGCCCGGGGGCGGGCAAGCGTGGCAAAGGACAGTCGCTCATGGCAAAGGCGGAAGCAGATCAGGTCGTGGATCTCAAGCTCGGCGTCGGCGATGTGCTGCAGGTGCAGTTCGTCAGCCAGGAGCAGCGCAAGTACGCTGCCAAGGTGATCGGCTACCTGCCCAACGCCAGCCTGGTGATCACCACCCCGCGCATCGACGGCAAGGTGATGCTGGTACGCGAAGGCCAGCCACTGGTGGTGCGCATGCTCTCCGGCAATACCTGTTACGGCTTCAACAGCCGCATCATCCACAACAGCATGCGACCCTATCCGCATCTGCATCTGGCCTACCCGGATGAGTTGGAGCGCATCGTGGTGCGCAAGGCCGTGCGGGTACAGACGCAACTGCCGGTTATCGTCTCCCACCCTTCACCCGAAGACCCCACCCAGAGCCTGGACAGTCGGGGTACGATTCTGGACATCAGCACAGCCGGTGCCTTCGTGGCCAGCGATAGTCCGCTGGGCGGGGCCGGCGATCTGATCAGCATGACCGCGCGCGTGCCCATCGCCGGCGCCGAGAAGTACCTGAAGATGCCCGCCATCATCCGCTCCGCGAAAGCCGCGGAGACGGCAGAAGGCTCAGGACGTTATCAGTACGGAGTCGAATTCCAGCTCATCGAGCACATGGATACCATCCTGCTGCATGGCTATGTGTTCGAGCAGATGCAGAATCAGGAAAATTGAGATGGAGGGGGAGGCTGGGCGTTATTCCCGCCCAGCCGGTCAGAGAGTCAGGCGGTCTTTCTGCGTTTTGCCGCTGTAATAAGACCCAGGAGCCCGGTGGCAAACAACCAGGCTGTGCCGGGTAAGGGAACGGAACTGATGCTCTGCACGGTCAGACTGTTGCCGCTGCCGATGTCGAAATTGACATTCAGCCCCACGAATGGGCCATCGATCAAGGGTGATCCGGCGATCCCGTCATCAGTAAAAGGTGCTGTACCTGACAGGGCATTTCCCATGCAGTCAGTACCCGGGGTGCATGTGAGAGAGGTATTCAGGGTCGTAACGGCTAATGGCGCCGGACCCTGATCAAGGGGGATACCGTTATAGTCAAGGGTTCCGTCCGACGCGGGGATGGCGCTGCCGACGTTGGCAATTGTGGAACCGCCGCGTTTAAGATATGTGCCACTTATTACATCGCCTTCCTGGAGACCGAGAGCGATGGCATTGAACAGCCCGCTGGCATCCCAGACCATGGAGACAGGAACGCCGTAGTTGTTGTTCCAGTCCGCCAGCATATTGCCAATAATGTAATTGCTGTCTTCGTGGCGCTGCAGCGAAATGTCATGGATGGTGGCAGTGGCGCCGACGGTTTCAAAATCCTCGATCGTCATGCCTGCCGAAAACCCGGAGCCGGACTGGTCGTTGTAGGTCAGGGTCGAACTGATCGGCTTCTGATCCATAAAGCCGCCAATGGGGTCAAGCAGCGTGTATTGGCCGGTGAAATGGAATTCGTAGATTGCGGCGGCGGCCGGTGTTGCAATGAAGGCGCCACTCAGCAGCGTTGCAAGGCATAGGTTGCGGCAATACATTGTGATCTCCTCCCGGGTCTTTTTGTTTATTTCTTATTTATTGGGCGATACTGTGGGTCTCGGTCAGCCCTTGAGACTGGACTGCTTGACCGTGGCTCTTGAAAAGTATCATTTGTACAGATACTAGCACGTCGGTCAGCGCCCCATGTAAGTGTTTGCCTACATGATCCTTTTATAATTATATGAAAACTTTATTATATATATGAGTTGGCCTGTGTCCTGCAGGTCAGCAGGGGATGGAAACGATCTGATACGGAGTGCAGACGGAAAAGAATACTGCATATGCTTCCGTCCCGCTGATGCGTGACAGGGTAGGAAGCAGAACCTGTCGGAAGGCAGACTTTCCGAGTTGCGTGTCTACCCGCCGGAATCGGCACGAATAATCAGGCCTGCTCGCTTTCCTCGTCCTTGATGATCATGGCGTAGGCCGAGTGGTTGTGGATGGACTCGAAGTTCTCCGATTCCACCACGTAGGAACTGACCCGCTCGTCGGCGTTGAGACGGGCGGCGACGTCGCGCACCATGTCCTCGACGAACTTCGGGTTGTCGTAGGCGCGTTCGGTGACGGCCTTCTCGTCCGGGCGCTTGAGCAGGCCGTAGAGTTCGCAGGAGGCTTCCTGCTCGACCAGTTCGATCAGTTCCTCGATCCAGATGAAGCCCGTGGTGCGCACGCTGACGGTGACGTGCGAGCGCTGGTTATGCGCGCCGTAGTCGGAGATCTTCTTGGAGCAGGGGCACAGGCTGGTGACCGGCACCACCACCTTGATGTTCATCTGCGGCTGGCCGTCATGGATCTCGCCGATGAAGCTGACGTCATAATCCATCAGGCTCTCCACGCCGGACACCGGCGCGGCCTTCATGACGAAGTAGGGGAAGTTCATCTCGATATGGCCGGATTCGGCGTCCAGAAGCTCGGTCATCTCACCCAGCATGTCCTTGAAGGACTTGACCGTGATCTCCTTCTCGTGGCGGTTGAGGATGTCCACGAAGCGCGACATGTGCGTGCCCTTGAAGTTGTGCGGCAGGCTGACGTACATGTTGAAGTTGGCGATGGTGTGCTGCTCGCCGTCGGAGCGGTCACGCACCCGCACCGGGTGGCGGATATCCTTGATACCGACCTTGTCGATGGCGATATGGCGGGTGTCCGGGGAGCTCTGGACGTCCTCGATCTCTTTGCTGACCTTGGCGGAGGCGGGTTTCATCTGGCTCATTGTTTCACTGGTCCTCTGTATATCGCACACAGGCACGGTCGGTCTCCCACAGCGTGACCGAACGGACACGTATCCTGTCATTGTTCAGTTCCGCAGCCAGCTCCCGGTAGAAGTAGGCGGCGATGTTCTCCGCGGTCGGGTTGACCTCGGTGAAGGGCTCGATGTCGTTCAGGTAGCGGTGGTCCAGGCGCTCGCCGATGCGGCGGGCCGCGTCCTTGATCACCTTGAAGTCAACGCCCATGCCCACCGCGTCCAGGGCGCTGGCATCGACCTCGGTTTCGACCTTCCAGTTATGACCATGCATGCGCGCGCAGGCGCCGGGATACTCCCGCAGCGTATGCGCCGAGGCGAATTCGGTCAGAACCTTGAGTGTATAACGGGCTGGCACGGGATGAGATACCTGAACAGTGTGGAAATTGCCGGGCTCGAGCCTTCAGCAGACTAAGCGATCCGCCTTACCGGCGCAATTTTCATCAGCCAGCCAACGGTTTATTGCCTCCAGGATGCCGGCGGTGTCGAGCCCGCACTCGGCCAGCAACTCCTCGCGGGTGCCGTGCTCGACGAAGCGGTCGGGCAGGCCGAGCTGGAGCAGCGGCCGCTGGATGCCATGCGTCTGCAGGCATTCCAGGACCGCCGAGCCGGCGCCGCCGGCCGCGGCGTTCTCTTCCAGGGTCACCAGCCGGTCATGACCGGTGGCGGCTTCGAGCACGCTGTTCTCGTCCAGCGGCTTGACGAAGCGCATGTTGATCACGGTGGCGTCCAGCTTCTCGGCGGCCTCCAGGGCGGGGTGCAACAGGCTGCCGAAGGCAAGCAGGGCAATGCCGCGGCCCTGGCGCCGGGGCTCGGCGCGGCCCAGCGGCAGCGTCTCCAGCCCGGGGTCGACCGCCACGCCCGGGCCGCGGCCGCGCGGGTAGCGCACCGCGGCCGGCCCGTCGTGACGGTGGGCGGTGCTGAGCATGCGCCGGCACTCGGCCTCGTCGGCCGGGGTCATGACCACCAGGTTGGGGATGCAGCGCAGATAGCTGAGATCGAAGGCGCCGGCATGGGTGGGCCCGTCCGGGCCGACCAGTCCGGCGCGGTCGATGGCGAAGGTCACCGGCAGGTTCTGCAGGGCGATGTCGTGGATGGTCTGATCGTAGGCCCGCTGCAGGAAGGTGGAGTAGATGGCCACCACCGGGTGCAGGCCGTCGCAGGCCATGCCGCCGGCCAGCGTCACCGCATGCTGCTCGGCGATGCCGACATCGAAGTAACGCTGCGGGAAGCGCTCCGAGAACTCCACCAGGCCGGAGCCCTCGCGCATGGCCGGGGTGATGGCGACCAGTTCCGGGTCGGCCGCGGCCATGTCGCACAGCCAGTCGCCGAACACCTGGGTGTAGGTCGGCGCGCCGGGTTTGCCGCCGCCGCTGTCGGTGCCGGTGTGCGGATCGAATTTGCCCACGCCGTGATAGGCGCAGGGGTTGTCTTCGGCCGGGCTGTAGCCCTTGCCCTTGCGGGTGACGATGTGCAGCAGTTGCGGCCCTTTCAGGGCGCGGACGTTGTGCAGTGTCTTGACCAGGCCGGTGACGTCGTGGCCGTCGACCGGGCCGATGTAGTTGAACCCCATCTCCTCGAACAGGGTGCCGGGCACCACCATGCCCTTCATGTGTTCCTCGGCGCGTCGGGCCAGTTCGGCCACCGGGGGCAGGTTGCGCAGCACCTTCTTGCCGCCTTCACGCATGCTGGAGTACATGCGCCCGGACAGCAGCCGGGCGAAGTAGTTGGACAGCGCGCCCACGTTGGGCGAGATGGACATGTCGTTGTCGTTGAGGATGACCAGCAGGTTGGCGCCCAGGTCGCCGGCGTGGTTGAGCGCCTCGAAGGCCTGGCCGGCAGTCATGGCGCCGTCGCCGATGATGGCGACCACGCGCCGGTCCGAACCGCTGTGGGCGGCGGCGATGGCCATGCCGGTGGCCGCGCTGATGGAGGTGCTCGAATGCCCGACGCCGAAACTGTCGTAGGGGCTCTCGTCGCGCTTGGGGAAGCCGGCCAGGCCGTGGCGCTGGCGCAGGCTGGCCATGCGCTCGCGCCGGCCGGTGAGGATCTTGTGCGGATAGCTCTGATGGCCCACGTCCCACACCAGCCGGTCGTCCGGGGTGTTGTAGACATAGTGCAGGGCCAGAGTCAGCTCCACCGTGCCCAGGCCCGCGGCCAGATGCCCGCCGGTCTGGCTGACCGAAGCGATCAGGAACCGGCGCAACTCGTCCGCGAGCGCCGTCAGTTCGGCCTCCGGCAGCTGGCGCAGGTCGGCCGGGGAATCGATGCGCTCGAGCAGGGGATAGGGCTTGGAGTAGGGCATCAGGCAGCTACCAATATAAACGTTGCATTATCCGGGCTCCGCCGGGGTGATTCAAGAATACCGCGGGTGGGGAGATCAGTGGCTGCGGCGCAGCAGGTGGTCGGCCAGGCCGTGCAGCGGGGCGGCCCCGGGGCCGAACCCGGCCAGCGCCTCGCGGGCCTCGTCGATCAGCTCCCGGGCCCGCTGTTTGGCCTCGGCCAGGCCCAGCAGGGCGGGGTAGGTGGGTTTGTTCCGGTCCTGGTCGCTGCCGGCGGTCTTGCCCAGTACGGCGGTGTCGCCCTCGACGTCGAGCACGTCGTCCTGGATCTGGAAGGCCAGTCCCAGGCACTTGGCGTAGCGGTCCAGCGCCTGCAGCTGCGATTCCGGGCAGTCCGGGCGGCTGAGCGCGCCCAGCAGGACGCTGACCCGGATCAGGGCCCCGGTCTTGTGGATGTGCATGTCCTCCAGCTCCAGCAGGCTGAGCTCCCGGCCCACCGCGGCCAGATCGATCGACTGGCCGCCGACCATGCCGCGCGAGCCGGCGGCCAGGGCCAGCTGCTCGACCATGCGCAGCCGGGTGGCGGCGTCGACCGCCAGGTCCGGGTCGTGGGCCAGGGTGTGGAAGGCCAGCGCCTGCAGCGCATCCCCGGCCAGGATGGCCTCGGCCTCGCCATAGACCTTGTGGCAGGTGGGATTGCCGCGGCGCAGGTCGTCGTCGTCCATGGCCGGCAGGTCGTCGTGGACCAGGGAATAGGCGTGGATGAACTCCACCGCGCAGGCCGGGGCGTCGAGCGCCGCCGGTTCGGCGCCGACCGCCTGGCCCGCCGCGTAGACCAGCACCGGGCGGATGCGCTTGCCGCCATTGAGGGTGGCGTAGCGCATGGCCCGATGCAGGGATTGCGGGTGAATGTCCTCCCCGGGCAGGCGGGCGTCCAGCGCCGCCTCAATCCGCCGCTGGCTGTCCGCGAGGAAGGCCGGGAAGTCGCCGTCAGTCTTCGTCACGTTCCAGCGGGACGGGCTCGCCGTCCTTGTCCAGGAGCTGTTCGACCTTCAGTTCGGCCTCGGAAAGCGCCTGCTGACAGGTGCGGATCAGTTCGATGCCGCGCTCGAACGAGGCCAGCGAGGCCTCCAGGGACAGATCGCCCTGTTCCATCTTCTCGACCAGGCCCTCCAGTTCGGCCAGGGTCTTCTCGAAATCGGGTTGTGTCTTCTTGCGTGCCACGGCGGTGTTGGTGTCCTTATCCGGGAGCCGGCTACGGTAGCGTGACGGGGCGGGGCGGTCAATGCGGGCCTGCCGTGCGCGACGAACTCAATTGCCAGCCTTTTTTACTTGGACGTCTGTTGCTCGAGACGTTCGGCGAGCCAGACCTTGATGATGGATTGGCGTGTCACGCCCAGCCGACTGGCCTCCCTGTCCAGGGATTCGATCATCCAGTCCGGGAAATCCACATTCACCCGACGCTGCTTCTGCTGCGGGCGGCGCGCCTTGCTTTTGTCCAGCGCCGCCGTCACGTCCTTGCCGTTATCAAAATCCGCATCAAATTTCTTAGCTTTCATACAGGGCCACCTCTTCAGGCCGTGAGCGACGCACGGAAATTATCCGGATGTGCTTGCTGCGGTAGGTGATGACCGCAGACCAGTGTTTACCCTGCAGTCGGGCTATGACCAGGGATCTCGGTTCGTCTTCCGTGCGCGCCGGAATTTCGAGCAGGTCGGGATCACGCCAGAGTTCCTGGGCCTGGATGAAATCGATCCCGTGTTTCTCCTGGTTGGCCCGACTTTTCCGCTCATCGAACTCAAATTCCAGCATGGTATATAAAATATACCTTTATGGTGTGTATTTCAATCACAACACAGGGGCAGGCTTGGCATTCACACATCAAACAAGACAGGGGGCTATGGCAGGATGGTAGCGCAATAACACTGCAAGGTCGCCTGTATCAGGCAACCGCCTCTGTCAGCATTGGCTTACAGGATTTTCAGCCTTATTAAGGGCTTGGCAGCTTGATTCCCGGCCGGGTAAGCAGGGTATAGTCGAGCGGAGGCCGCAATACGGCCGGGACAGGGATGGTCCACCGAGCACAGAACAATAAAATGCCGCATAAGGTCAACGAAGCCGAACATCCGGATACCGGGGCAGTGTGTCTGGCCTTGGCCGCGCGCATATTGGGCCTGGCTGCGGAGCCAGAGCAATTGCGTCATCGCTATGGCCGCTCGGAACAGCTGATGGCAGAAGGCGATCTGTTGCGGGCGGCGCGTTTCCTGGGTCTGAAGGCGCGGGGTGTGGACAGCAATTGGCAGCGCTTGGGCCGGACCGCATTCCCTGCCATTGCCCAACATCGGGACGGCCACTGGCTCGTGATCGCCCGCCTGGAGCAGGACCGGGTCCTGATCCAGGATCCGCTGGAGCAACGCCCCCAGAGTCTGCCACGCGAACTGTTCGAACAGGCCTGGTCCGGCCGGCTGCTGCTGCTTACCCGGCGCGCCAGGGTATTCGACGCGCATACCCGTTTCGGATTCAAGTGGTTCCTGCCCGCCATCCGCAAGCACCGGCGCCTGTTCATCGAGGTGTTGGCCGCGTCCTTCTTCATCCAGCTGTTCGCCCTGGTCACGCCGCTGTTCTTCCAGGTGGTGATCGACAAGGTACTGGTGCACAAGGGCCTGACCACCCTGGATGTGCTGGCCGTGGGGCTACTTACGGTATCGTTGTTCGAGATGGTGCTCACCGGCCTGCGTACCTATGTGTTCTCGCATACCACCAACCGCCTCGACGTGGCGCTGGGCGCGAAACTCTACCGCCACCTGCTGGCGTTGCCCATGAGCTATTTCCGTGCCCGGCGGGTCGGCGACTCGGTGGCACGGGTGCGGGAGTTGGAGAATATCCGCAACTTCATCACCGGCTCGGCGCTGACGCTGGTGATCGATCTGTTCTTCACCCTGGTGTTCCTGACGGTGATGTATTACTACAGCCCGCTGCTGACCTGGATCGTGCTGGGTTCCATCCCCTTCTATGTACTGCTGTCACTGGTCGTCACCCCGCTGCTGAGGGCGCGGGTGAACGAGAAATTCAATCGCGGTGCGGAGAACCAGGCGTTTCTGGTGGAGTCGATCACCGGGGTGGAGACGCTCAAGGCCATGGCGGTGGAGCCGCAGATGCAGCGGCGCTGGGAGGAGCAGCTGGCCGGCTATGTGAATGCCAGCTTCCGGGCGACCAACCTGGGCAATATCGCCAGCCAGGTGGCCGGATTCATCAACAAGGTCGTGATCGTGCTGATCCTGTGGATCGGCGCCCGCGCCGTGATCAACGGCGATCTGAGCGTGGGCCAGCTGATCGCCTTCAACATGCTGGCCGCGCGGGTGAGCGGCCCCATCCTGCGGCTGGTCCAGGTCTGGCAGGATTTCCAGCAGGCCGGCGTTTCCATCCAGCGCCTGGGCGATATCCTCAACACCCCGACCGAGCCCGGCTATGACCAGCAACGCTCCTCGCTGCCACGCCTGGAAGGCCATATCCGCTTCGATCATGTCTCCTTCCGCTATCGTCCCGACGGCGCCGAGGTGCTGCACGATGTCTGCCTGGACATCCCCGCCGGTGAAGTGCTGGGCGTGGTGGGCCGGTCCGGCTCGGGCAAGAGCACACTCGCCCGCCTGGTGCAGCGGATGCACATCCCCGGGCAGGGCCGGGTGCTGGTCGATGGTGTGGACCTCGCCCTGGTGGACACCGCCTGGCTGCGCCGGCATGTCGGCGTGGTGTTGCAGGAGAATGTGCTGTTCAACCTCAGCGTGCGCGAGAACATCGCCCTCAGTGACCCCGGCATGCCGATGCAGCGCGTGGTCGAGGCCGCCAAGCTCGCCGGCGCCCATGAGTTCATTCTGGAGCTGCCCGAGGGCTACGACACCCGCATCGAGGAGCAGGGCGCGAACCTCTCCGGCGGTCAGCGCCAGCGCATCGCCATCGCCCGCGCCCTGGTCACCAACCCCCGTATCCTGATTTTCGACGAGGCCACCAGCGCCCTGGACTACGAATCCGAACGTGTCATTCAGTGCAATATGCGCCGCATCTGCCGGGGTCGCACCGTCATCATCATCGCCCATCGGCTGTCCGCCGTGCGTCAGGCCGACCGCATCATCGTCATGGAACAGGGCCGGATCACCGAACAGGGCACCCACGATCAACTGCTGCAGGGCGAGGGGGTGTATGCCCGACTCCATGCCCTTCAACATGGCATCTCCAAGAAGGCGGTGAATTCTCATGAATAGGCCGCGACATGAAATCGATTTCCTTCCCGCTGTCCTGGAGATCCAGGAGCGTCCGCCCTCGCCCCTGGGCCGCGCCATTGTCTGGACATTGATGATCTTCTTCATCCTCGCCATTGCCTGGGCAATCATCGGCCGGGTGGATATCGTCACCACCGCCCAGGGCAAGATCGTGCCCAGCGGACGGGTCAAGGTCATCCAACCGCAGGAACTGGGCCGGATCGAGGCCATCCATGTGCGCGAAGGCCAGGAGGTCAAGGCCGGCGACCTGTTGATCGAACTGGACCCCACCAGTACCCGTGCCGACCTGACCCGGCTGGAAGCGGAACTGGTCGCGGCGGAGCGGGAACAGGCGCGTCTGGGTGCGCTCCTGGCAGTGCTCGAAGGCCGCCTGGATCTGGTTCGGGCCGAGGCGAATCTCACCGACCTGGAGGACAGGGCGCGTCTGCGCAGTGAATGGAATGCCCACCAGGCTAGGCAATCTGCCCTGGCCAGCGCCCGTCACAGCCGCAGCGCGGAAGTCGCGGCCATTGACCAGAACATCGCCAAGCTGGAATCCATCCTGCCGCTGATCGCAAAGCGCGCCGCTGCGATGAAAAGCCTGGTCGACCGCAGCCTGGCCGCCGAGACGAACTGGCTGGAGCTGGAACAGCAACGCATCGAGCAGCGCCAGGATCTGGCTGCCCTGCGCGAACAGCGCCGCAGCCGGCTTGCGGTCATCGAGGAACTTGAACAGCGGTCACAGAGCGGGCGGGCGGAGTTCGAAACCGAGATCATGACCCGCCGTGAAGAGAGGTCAACCCAGGTGGCACGGTTGCGCCAGGAGTTGAACAAAGCTGCCAGCCGCAATCGCCGCCAGCAACTGCGCTCACCTGTCGACGGTGTGGTCCAGCAGCTTGCCGTCCATACCCTGGGCGGGGTTGTCACGCCAGCACAGGAATTGATGAGAATTGTTCCGCGGGATGACCCCATGGAGGTCGAGGCCTGGATCGCGAACCGGGATGTCGGCTTCGTCCATGAAGGCCAGCCAGCCGAGATCAAGATCGAGACCTTCCCCTTCACCAAATACGGCGTCATCGACGCCGAGATCCTGGATGTCTCCGGCGACGCCGTCGAGGATGAGCGGCGCGGCCTTATCTACGCCACGCGGGTGCTGATGAAGCAAACAACAATCCCTGTCAACGGTAGGCGGGTAAGTCTAAGTCCCGGCATGGCAGTCACAGTGGAAGTCAGGACCGGTACCCGGCGGCTGATCGAATACCTGCTTTCTCCGTTGCTGAGATATGCCGATGAAGGGTTGAGGGAACGCTGACTCATCATGAGTAAAGAGATAATCGTATGAATGATAGATCAGGAGAATACTGGAAGAGAGTCTCTGCAGCGGTGCGTGGTACGCACCTGTATCAGGTTTTCGTAGTGAGAGCCTTGCGACGCAGGACCTCGATTGCCTGGTACTTGATATCCGGCTGGTTCGCGACACTAGCACTGACCTGGGGCATAGAAGCCACGAATCCAGTGCTGGACATCGATCAGATGGATGTGGCATCCGGTGTGGTCGAGAAGGTCGGGGATGTAAGGCGTGGATGTTGCGACAAATTGTATCTGCGTACCAATGATGGTGAACTGAAAAAATACGACTGGACGATATACACAGAGGAAGAGGAAAGCCTGACAGGAAAGAAAGTAACAGTCTGGAGTCAGCGTAATATTTCAGTGTTTGGTCCATCTGATTATATTTATCAAATCAAGCTGGATAATCATTTTGTAAAAGACTATCGAGAAATAAAGGTTCACCGTGAAAATGCAAGAGATGGTAATCCATGGATTTTCGGCATGCTCTCTACGCTGGCACTGTTTCCGTTGCTGAGGATTTGGTGGGTAAACAGAAAGCATGTGCCTGAAGATCGAGTGAAATGACTTGGAAAAGGATGGAGAGGAGGGTAAGGCATGGCAGCCAAAATTGATGCTAAAACAATTGAAACAATTAAAGATATTATTTCGATGAAATCCAGTCCTGTGGATGTGGCTAATAGCGTGAAAAGTGCTGTTGAGGGCGAGTATTCGGGCGCGGCAATTGGTGGATTGAGCGCTATCGAGTCCTTTGTGGCAGTTGTGGGCAAAACCTTTAAGGGTGCTGCACCAGGTCTCGCGTTTGCATCTGCAGCAAATAATATTCGCCAGGCAAGTAATCAGATTGAGGACACTGGATACGTTACAGACCGTACCTGGTTATCACTGGCAAGTGATGCTTTGGCTCTGGTTGGGATTGCCGGTGCAGTCGCTGCCGGCGCCACGGTAGGTGGGGTTGCCGTCGCGGCAACAGGCGTCATAGCCTCGGCAGCGCTCGGCATTGCTGCCTTGGCGGAGTCAGGCAGTGATGACGATATCGCCAAGGCCGCAGCTCAGTTGATCGAACAGGTCCAGGATGTCGTCAGGCAGGCGGGAGATGAATTTACCGATTTCTTCGAGGCTGTTGGCAACAATTTTGAGGATGGGATTGAAAAATTCGGAAATGTAATCGCTGATGTGGGTGAAGATGTTTCGGATGCCGTGAATGATATTGCCCGTGGGGTCGGCGACTTCTTCAATCCCGTGGTTGAGCAGCTGCGCAATCTGTTTACCTCTGCGCAGACATTGGGCTCCCCCATTATTCTGGATCTTGACGGTGACGGTGTGGAGACCATAAGTATCGAGAATGGTGTGAATTTCGACCACGACGGGAATGGGTTCGCCGAGCAGACAGGTTGGGTGGGCCCGGACGATGGTTTCCTGGTTCTGGATCGAAATGGTGATGGCCGCATCAGTGACGGGGGTGAATTATTTGGAAATCAAAGTCGCCTTGGAGGCGGTGGCCTTGCATCCAATGGTTTCGAGGCGTTGGCGGTTCTGGATGAGAATGCAGATGGGGAAATCGATATCAATGATTCCGTATGGCAGGAACTCCAGGTGTGGCGGGACGCCGACGGGGACGGAAAATCAACATCTGATGAATTGATTGATCTTGATGCTCTGCAAATCACTGCGATCCATACCGACTACTCTGAATCAAGTCTGGTGGATGCTGAAGGTAATCAGCACAAGCAGGTCGGTAGCTTTGCGAATAGTGATGGCGCCATTGGTGCGGCGTCAGATGTCTGGTTTCAGACGGATGAGACCTTTACAGTCGCGATCGAAGATCTGGATGTTCCTGGCGATGCTTCCGTATTACCAGACTTGAAAGGCTTCGGCAATGTTCGCGATCTCCACCAGGCGATTGTGCGGGATGCGGAAGGTGATTTGAAGGGGTTGGTTGAAAGCTTTGTGGTGGAGACAGATCCTCAAACCCGCAATACGCTCTTCGAGCAGATATTGTTCCGATGGACGGGGGCGGAAAGTATTGTATCAGACAGCCGTGGCAGTGAAATCGATGCGCGTAAGCTTGTGGTTCTTGAGCAATTCTTTGGGCAGGAATTTGCCGGCGGGGCAAATCCTCCTGAAAGGGCGGCTGAGCGGCTCATGGAATCATACAATGGAATGTTCGAGTTGATGTATTCCAATCTGATGAGGCAGACGCATCTTGATGAATTGTACGGTCTGATTACCTATACATGGGATTCAGAGGCAAAATCCATAAAAGGGGACCTCGGGATTCTGGCAGGAGAGTTTGAAGCGCGTTTTGAGCAGAATGTAATTGGAATGGATGTGGTGTTGCGGGAATTCGTGCGCTCGGTTGAGGGTGTTCAGGCGGTACCGGATTTGTCATTCGAGCCTCTCCGCCGTCATGAGTTCTTTGCCTGGCATGTCGAAGCGCATGGTATGTTGAAGGCGGAGGGCTCAGACATGAATGATACCATGGCCGGAACTTCAGGGGCTGATGCGATACGTGCCGGGGCGGGTGATGATGTCATCAATGGCGGGGACGGCAATAATATCATATTGGGCGACGAAGGTGACGACACTATTACAACCGGTGTCCACAATGACATGGTCTATGGTGGAAGTGGGCATGACGTGATTATTGATGAGACAGGCTCGGATACGGTATATGGTGGTGACGGAAACGATCGGATAACCCTGAACGGGACTTCATCAACTCTCAGCCGAACCAATACCGTCTATGGTCAAGCCGGGAGCGATACGATTGATGTGACGGCCTTTTCCTCTGGGAATCATCTTGATGGTGGTGCAGGTGATGACACGATCCACGTTGATCGTTCCGAGCCCTTCAAGAGTGCTCGTTACGATCTTGCGTCGATCTTTGTCGGCGGTCTGGGTAACGACCGCATGGAGGGCGGGGCGGCTGGCGATACCTATATCTTCAACCGCGGCGATGGCCGTGATGTGATCAGTGATTTCGCGGATCATTACCAATACAGCGCATCATATTTTCGTGAAGACACCCTTTTGTTCGGTGCTGGCATCCAGGTCTCGGATATCACTGCCTCGCGTTCGGGCAATGATATGGTGATTGATATTGCCAACCCGGATAATCCTATGGCCGGTGACCAGATTACTATCGAGAACTGGATCACCTCCAGTCGGGATTATGCAATTGAGCGTGTGAGGTTCGCTGATGGAACGGTGTTCGGTATTGATGTTGTTCATGCATTGGCGATGCAGGGCACTGATGCGGATGATGTGCTCCAGGGGTGGAATGACCCGCTTGTATTCGAGGGTCGGGGGGGAGACGATGTCATCTCCGGGGGTGTCTTCGACGATACGATTCATGGTGGCGATGGCCATGATGAGATCACCGATGCGGGTGGAGCTGACACGGTCTATGGCGGTGCCGGAGATGATAGAATTTTCCTGAATGGGACTTCCTACAGGTCGAACCGGGCAAACATCGTTTACGGTGAGTCAGGAAACGATACGATTGAAGTCGATGTATATTCCCGAGGTAATCGCCTCGATGGCGGGTCGGGCGATGATCTGATTCGTGCTGACAGGTCGGATCCCTTCATGAGCGCCCGTAGCAATCAGTCATCGACCTTTATAGGGGGGGTGGGTAACGACCGCCTGGAAGGTGGGGCGGCGGGTGATACTTATATCTTCAATCGGGGCGATGGCCAGGATGTAATCAACGACTTTTCCGACCATTTTCAATATTCTTCATCGTATTTTCGAGATGATGCGTTGCTGTTCGGGGAAGGGGTGTCACTGTCTGATATGGATCTTCTGCGCGTCGAGGATGACTTGGTGATATCGGTGCTGGGTCAGCACGGTGATTTTACGGCGGACAGCATCACGATCGAGAATTGGTTTCATTGGAGCGGTGATTACGTAATTGAAAGCTTCGGCTTTGGGAATGATGTGCAGATCGACGCATCCAGGTTGAAGATTGATCCTGACGCCGATGGCGTGATGAGTGGCACTGTTTATTCGGATCTTCTCGCAGGTTCTGTGGCGGATGATACCCTGATGGGGGCTGACGGAGATGATTCTCTGTTTGGCGGTGCTGGTGATGATGTGTTACATGGTGATGCCGGTAAGGATATTCTGATTGCCGGTCAGGGTAATGACTATCTTTATGGCGGGGACGGTAATGATACCCTTGTGGGCGGTCCCTCGATCAATTCAGGCGATTTCGCCGGCGGGGTCGATTACCTTTATGGCGAAGCCGGCGATGATGTTATCGCCGCCGGCAGCAAGGCGACGATCCTGTTCGGCGGCGAGGGCGATGATCAGTTGACCGGCGGGACAGGTCAGTTCAACTATCTGCTCGGTGGTGCAGGGGACGACACTCTGACTGCGATCAGTGATCAGTGGAATACGCTTATCGGTGATAGCGGTAATGACCGGTTGACTGGCGCAGACGGTAATGACAGCCTCAATGGCGGAGTTGATGATGACATCCTCGACGGTGGGGCGGGTAATGATTCCCTATTCGGTGGTGCTGGCAGTGACCGCTATGTCTTCAATCGTGACGATGGAATCGATCGCATCAGCGATTACAATTCCCAGGATGCCGATCCTGATACCCATGGGGTGACGACAGACAGTCTTGAGTTCGGAAATGATATCTCCCACGATCAGCTCTGGTTCACTCGCGAGGAGCAGGATCTGTTGATATCCATCGTTGGCACTGCAGATCAGATCGGAGTCCAGGGCTGGTACCAGGGGGAGACTTATCAGATCGATCAGGTCGTGGCTGGTGACGGCCAGGTACTGCTCAATGACCAAGTGGACCAACTGGTCCAGGCCATGGCGGCTTTCACTCCCCCGCCATCCGGCGAGCTTGAGCTTTCACCGCAACTCCAGGGCCAGCTGGAGCCGGCGCTGGCGGCGGCTTGGAGTTGACCGGGGGCAGAATTCTTTGAGTATTCCATCCGTCATGTCGGGGGAGATGCCGGCATGGCGGATGGCCCCCCTCATTCCTTGCTAGGCCCCGCCACGTATCCTTCTACTCTTATGATTGTTCATGGTTTTTCCTGATATCGACCCGATGTTCGTTCTTTCCCGGAGCGATGTGCGATTCCGACCCTGTGGCTTCATCCGTTTGTGAACGAAACTTTACGCCCACTCCGCGAGTTCTGCTTGACTTGGCCCTGCACCTGAATTAGATTCATTCTAAATTTAGAAAAATTCTAAATTTATCTTTAACCCAATAACATACATAAGAGAAGGAGAAGAGCCATGTCCACTAAGAGATCGAGGAGTAAAGTCATGCCTGTTACCACGGCTCCCAGGGTCACCGCCCTTGCGATCGCGGCCGCGATCGCGACTTCAACTGCGGTACTGTCAGGCCCCGTGCTCGCTCAGGCCGAGCCGAGATCCAACCAGTTCTGGTGGCCGGAGCAGCTCGACCTGTCGCAGCTGCGCGCCCATTCGCCGCAGTCCAATCCCTACGGCGAGGATTTCGATTATGCCGAGGCCTTTGCCGGTTTGGACCTGGATGCCGTCAAGGCCGATCTCAAGACGTTGATGAAGACGTCGCAGGACTGGTGGCCGGCGGACTGGGGGCATTACGGCCCCTTGTTCATCCGCATGGCCTGGCACAGCGCCGGTACCTATCGCGTGGCTGACGGCCGTGGCGGTGCCGACGGCGGCCAGCAGCGCTTCGACCCGCTCAACAGCTGGCCGGACAATGCCAACCTGGACAAGGCGCGGCGTCTGTTGTGGCCGATCAAGCAGAAGTACGGCCGCAGTATCTCCTGGGCTGACCTGATGGTGCTGGCTGGTACCGTGGCGATGGAGGACATGGGCTTCAAGACCTTCGGCTTCGCCGGCGGGCGCGCCGACGACTGGGAGCCGGATCTGGTCTACTGGGGGCCGGAAACCGAAATGCTCGGGCGCGAGCGCTTCGACGACAAGGGTGAGTTGCAGAACCCGTTGGCGGCCACCCAGATGGGTCTGATCTACGTCAACCCGGAAGGCCCCGGCGGCAACCCGGACCCGATCGCGGCCGCCAAGCAGATCCGCGCCAGCTTCGGTCGCATGGCCATGAACGATGAAGAGACCGTCGCCCTGATCGCCGGGGGCCATACCTTCGGCAAGGTGCACGGCGCGCGCAGCCCGGAGGACTGCGTTGGTCCGGAACCTGCCGCAGCGGCGATCGAGCATCAGGGCCTGGGCTGGATCAACAAGTGCGGCAAGGGCAATGCCGAAGACACCATCACCAGCGGCCTGGAAGGTCCCTGGACCGCAGCTCCCACACGCTGGACCATGATGTACCTGCAGAACCTGTTCAACTTCGAATGGGAACAGACCCGCAGCCCCGCGGGTGCCATCCAGTGGGTGCCGAAGGGCAACCCGGCCTCCGCCATGGCGCCGGACCCCCACGTCGAGGGCAGGACGCAGTCCGTCATCATGCTCACGACCGACCTGTCGCTGAAGGAGGATCCGGCCTATCGCAAGATCTCCAAGCGCTTCCTCGAGAACCCGAAGGAGTTCGAGGACGCCTTTGCCCGCGCCTGGTTCAAGCTCACGCACCGCGACATGGGGCCACGGGCGCGCTACATCGGCTCCGACGTTCCTGAAGAAAAGCTGCTGTGGCAGGATCCGTTGCCGGAAGTCGATCACGCGCTGGTCGATGCCGCCGACATCAAACGGCTGAAGGCCACCATTCTCGATTCCGGCCTGACCGTTCCCGAACTGGTGCGCACGGCCTGGGCCTCGGCGGCCAGCTATCGCGGCAGCGACATGCGCGGCGGCGCCAATGGCGCGCGCATCCGCCTCGAGCCGCAGAAGGGCTGGGAAGTGAACAACCCGGACGAACTGGGCCGGGTGCTGGAAACGCTGGAAGGCATCCAGAGCGAGTTCAATGACGCCCAGTCCGGTGGCAAGCGCATCTCGCTGGCCGACGTGATTGTGCTCGGCGGCGCGGCTGCGATCGAAAAGGCGGCGGCGGATGTCGGTTATGACATCGAGGTACCGTTCACGCCCGGACGTGCCGATGCCACGCAGGCGATGACCGACGTCGAGTCCTTCGCCGTGCTGGAGCCGAAGGCCGATGGCTTCCGCAACTACTACACTGAAGGTGCCTACGGTTCGCCGGCCGAGATGCTGGTCGAGCGCGCCGATCTACTGACGCTGACGGTGCCGGAGATGACCGTCCTGGTCGGCGGCATGCGTGCCCTGGACGCCAATACCGGCGGTGCCGACCATGGCGTGTTCACCGACCGACCCGGTACGCTGAACAATGATTTCTTCGTCAACCTGCTGAGCATGGAGACGAAGTGGTCGCAGTCCGGTGACGCGGGCATCTATGAGGGCCGTGACCGCGCCAGTGGTGAAGTGAAGTGGACCGCCACGCCGGTCGACCTGATCTTCGGTTCGAACTCCGAACTGCGCGCGGTGGCCGAGGTCTATGCCGCCAACGATGGCAGGGAGAAGTTCGTAGAGGACTTCGTTGCCGCCTGGGCCAAGGTCATGACCCTGGACCGCTTCGATATGTGATCGATACCGCTCCTGCGCTGGAGGCCGCCCGGTCTCCAGCGTCACTGCAAGCCGGGCGGACCGTCCGCTTGACTTCGCAACGGGAGTTGGACTAGAGTCACCCGTTACTTAGACAGAGTCTAAACTCAGGGCAACTGCTCATACACCTGAACAGGAGGAAGTCACTATGGAACTGAAAGGCAGCAAGACCGAACAGGCACTGAAGGACGCCTTCTCCGGAGAGTCCCAGGCCAACCGCCGTTACCTGTACTTCGCGGCCAAGGCCGACGTCGAGGGCTACAACGACGTCGCCGCCGTGTTCCGCTCCACCGCTGAGGGCGAGACCGGCCACGCGCACGGCCACCTGGAGTACCTGGAAGCCGTCGGCGACCCGGCTACCGGCCTGCCCATCGGCGGTACCGCCGAGAACCTCAAGGCCGCCATTGCCGGCGAGACCCACGAGTACACCGACATGTATCCGGGCATGGCCAAGGACGCGCGCGACGAAGGCTTCGACGAGATCGCCGACTGGTTCGAGACCCTGGCCAAGGCCGAGCGTTCCCACGCCAACCGCTTCCAGAAGGCGCTGGACAACCTCGAAGACTGAGCCGGCCAGCCTCGGCTGAAGCACGATCCGGGGCCGGTCTGACCGGCCCCAGTTATATACAGGTATCGCGAAGCGATACGGTTGCTCCCTCGCCCGCTTACGGGAGAGGGTTGGGGAGAGGGGGGGAAGAAATCCCCCGGAGTTTCTAGGAGACACGCATGAGCACACCACGCGAAGGCAGCCTGGAAGCGCCGCAGCGCCATCCCCTGGGCTGGAAAGACGAATCCTTCTACGACGAGTCCGCCCTGTTCAGCGAACTGGAGCGGGTGTTCGACATCTGTCACGGCTGCCGGCGCTGCTTCAGCCTGTGCAATGCCTTTCCCACCCTGTTCGACGCCATCGACGAGTCCGACACCATGGAACTCGACGGGGTGCCGAAGCAGGTCTACTGGGACGTGGTCGATCACTGCTACCTGTGCGACATGTGCTTCATGACCAAGTGCCCCTATGTGCCGCCGCATGAGTGGAACGTGGATTTTCCCCACCTGATGCTGCGGGCCAAGGCGGTCAAGTACAGGCAGGGCAGGACCCGCTCGCGCGACAAGCTGCTCACCTCCACCGACCTGGTCGGTCGTCTGGCCGGCATCCCGGTGGTCTCGGGTGTGGTCAACAAGGCCAACCGGATGCCGGCGGCGCGCAAGCTGCTGGACAAGACCCTGGGCGTGCATCCCGATGCCCTGCTGCCCGAGTATCACAGCAAAACCCTGCGCAAGCGGGCGAAGGGTCATCAGTCGCAACACAACGAGGCCGAGGCCGCCGGCCCGACCCGCGGCAAAGTGGCCCTGTTCGTCACCTGCTACGGCAACTACAACGAGCCGCATGTGGGCGAGGATCTGATTGCTGTGTTCGAGCACAATCGCATCCCGGTGCGGCTGGTGGAGAAGGAGCAGTGCTGCGGCATGCCCAAGCTGGAGCTGGGCGACCTGGAGGCGGTGGAGAAGGCCAAGGACGCCAACATTCCGCAGCTGGTCAAACTGATCGACGAGGGCTGGGACATCGTTGCGCCGGTGCCCTCCTGCGTGCTGATGTTCAAGCAGGAACTGCCCCTGATGTTCCCGGACGATGCCGATGTGGCCAAGGTGCGCGACGCCATCTACGACCCGTTCGAATACCTCTACCTGCGCCACAAGCACGACAAGCTCGATACCGACTTCAAGCAGCCGCTGGGCAGGATCGCCTATCAGGTGCCCTGCCACCTGCGGGTGCAGAACATCGGCCTGAAGACGCGCGATGTGCTGCAACTGGTGCCCGATACCGAGGTGCAGGCCATCGAACGCTGCTCCGGCCACGACGGCACCTACGCGGTCAAGTCCGAGTTTCACGAGATCTCGATGAAGATCGTCAAGCCCGTGGTCAACCGGGTGAAGCAGGCCGAGGCCGACCACTACAGTAGCGATTGTCCCATGGCCGGCCATCAGATCGAGAACGGCCTGCGGTCGGGGCAGGGGCCGGAGCATCCGCTCACTCTGTTGCGCAAGGCCTACGGGCTGCCGGACTGAGACGCGGCCGAGGGATTTATAGTTGTTGTGTCATTGCGAGGAGCGTAGCGACGCGGCAATCTCCAGCCGATTGATTCTGCATTACGAGATTGCCACGCTTCGTTTATGCCCTCTGGGTACTCGCAATGACGGTGAATTTATCTGTGTTCATCCGTGGCTGAAATTCCACAAAAGTTCGAATGAAGCGCAACCGGAAGGTAACCATGATGGAAAAGCTGACCCGAGACGATCTCTATTCACTGGAACAATACGCCGAGGTCCGCCCCGAGTTCCGCAGCAAGGTGCTGGCGCACAAGAAGAACCGCAAGCTGCCACTGGGTCCCAACGCCACTCTGTATTTCGAGGATCGGTTGACCATGCAGTACCAGATCCAGGAAATGCTGCGGGCCGAGCGCATCTTCGAGGCCGAAGGCATCGAGGACGAGCTGGCCGCCTACAACCCGCTCATCCCCGACGGCAGCAACTGGAAGGCCACCTTCATGATCGAGGTGCCGGACCCCGAGGAACGCAAACAGCTGCTCGCGAAGCTGGTCGGGGTCGAGGACAGGGTCTGGGTGCGCGTGGGCGAGCATCCGCCGGTCTTTGCCGTTGCCGATGAGGACATGGAGCGCGAGACCGAGGAGAAGACCTCTTCGGTGCATTTCCTGCGCTTCGAACTCACCCCTGACATGGTTGACGCCATCAGGAATGGCGCCGGGGTGAGTGCGGGTATCGACCATCCCGAGTTTCCGCACCAGGTGGAACTGCCGTCGGCCGTGGCCCAGTCGCTGGCCGCCGATCTGGACTGACGGCGGCCGCCCGGCGTGGTGGCCTTGTCAGCTTCAGGGACTGTACAATGTCGCCACCATGCCGAACGGAGACGCCGTGAACAGTTCCCGCATCCCCTCCCTTGCCCGCCGGGCCGCCGCTGTGCTGGCGTTGCTGCTGGCGGGCGGCCTCGTCCCGGCCCTGGC
>PABG01000039.1 GCA_002699185.1 Gammaproteobacteria bacterium
CACCGACCCCGAGAGCGGTGAATACAAACTGGCCGAGGACATCGCCCGCGCCCTGTCCGACGCCGGCTTCTCGGTGGTCAGCGGCGGCGGCCCCGGCATCATGGAGGCGGCCAACAAGGGCGCCCAGGCGGGCCGCTCGCCCAGCATCGGGCTGAACATCCAGCTGCCGCACGAACAGGCCGGCAACCCCTACCAGGACATCGCGCTCAACTTCCGGCATTTCTTCTCGCGCAAGGTCATGTTCGTGAAATACGCCTCGGCCTACGTGGTCCTGCCCGGCGGCTTCGGCACCCTGGATGAGCTGGCCGAGATCCTGACCCTGGTCCAGACCGGCAAGACGCGGCGCATCCCCATCATCCTGGTCTGCCACGAGTTCTGGGACGGGCTGATCGAGTGGTTCCGCACCACCCTGGTCACTTCCGGCACCATCTCGCCCGAGGATCTGGATCTGTTTCAGGTGCTGGACAGCCCGGACGAAGTCGTGAATGCCATTTTCGACTATTATGAAAACCGCGGCTTCGAACCCTCTGCGCAGGAACGCGAAATCCTGCTGG
Source organism: Gammaproteobacteria bacterium (assembly GCA_002699185.1). Classification (GTDB taxonomy): domain Bacteria; phylum Pseudomonadota; class Gammaproteobacteria; order Thiohalobacterales; family Thiohalobacteraceae; genus Thiohalobacter. Next base: position 555 of record PABG01000039.1, read on the forward strand.
AGCTCTAGGGCCTGCCGACACAACCGCCAACCGACCGCCGATAGATCCAAGGAACCGCCATGCGATGCACCGCCCTGCTCACCAGCGCCCTCCTGTTCAGCGTCACGGCCCACGGCCAGCCGCAGACCGAGGAGATCGCCCCGCCCGGGCTCCCCGAGCCCGACCTGCCCACCGCCGGCCCCCAGGATCAGGAAGCGATCGAGCCCGAGGTCACCATCATCCGCCGCCAGGACCGCACGGTGGAGGAATACCGGATCAACAATCAGCTCTACATGATCAAGGTCACGCCGCGCAAGGGCGTGCCCTACTACCTGATGGACAGCGACGGCGATGGCTCGCTGGAGACCCGTCGCAACGAACTCGACCCGCACCTGCTGGTGCCGAGCTGGATCATCTTCAGCTGGTGAATCCCGGCATCGCCGTACCTTTGAGCACCGTAGGATGGGTGAAGGCGCTTGCGCCGTAACCCATCAATGCCGCGGAATCCATGATGGGTTGCGCTTCGCTTCACCCATCCCACTCTACCGGGCATCGCAATGTCGCCGGCCGACACCTCCCTCTAACCCCATAAAAACCCGTATAATCCCGGCCATCATGGCTCATCCCCTCGAAACCGGCGCACGCGCCCTGGAAACCCTCGCCGAGGCCGTCGGCCGGCTGGTCGCCTGGCTGACGGTTGCGATGGTGCTGGTCATGTTCGCCGTGGTGGTGATGCGCTACGCCTTCGACTTCGGCCGCATCTGGATCCAGGAAAGCGTGACCTGGATGCACGCCGCTGTATTCATGCTCGGTGCCGCCTATACCCTGCGCCACGAGGGCCATGTACGGGTGGACATCTTCTACCGGCGTTTCTCTCCCCGCACCCGCGCCTGGGTGGATCTGCTCGGTACCCTGCTGCTGCTGCTGCCCGTCACCCTGTACCTGCTGTGGACCGGCTGGGATTATGTCGCCGACAGCTGGTCCATGCGCGAGGGCTCGTTGCAGACCGGCGGCCTGCCTGCGGTCTACCTGCTCAAGAGCGCACTGCTGGCCATGCCCGCCCTGCTGCTGATCCAGGGCCTGGCCATGCTCCTGCTGCGTCTGGCCACGCTCCTGGGCGTATCTGCCGGACCCGACCCGATGGAGCGGCACCGGTGATCGAACACCTGGCCGAATGGATGCCGCTGTGGATGTTCCTCACCGTGGCGCTGGTCCTGCTGCTGGGCTACCCCGTGGCCCTCACCCTGGCCGGCACCGCGCTGATCTTCGCCATGCTCGGGCAGGCCGCCGGCCTGTTCGACCCGGCCTTTCTTGCGGCCCTGCCCAACCGGCTGTTCGGCATCATGACCAACGAAACCCTGATCGCGGTGCCGCTGTTCGTGTTCATGGGCGTGATGCTGGAACGCTCCAAGGTCGCCGAGAACCTGCTCGATACCATGTCCGCCCTGTTCGGCTCGCTGCGCGGCGGGCTCGGCATCTCGGTCACCCTGGTCGGCATGCTGCTGGCGGCCAGTACCGGCATCGTCGGTGCGACCGTGGTCACCATGGGACTGCTGTCCCTGCCCACCATGCTGCGCCGCGGCTACAGCCCGGCGCTGGCCAGCGGCACCATCTGTGCGGCCGGCACCCTGGGCCAGATCATCCCGCCGTCGATCATCCTGGTGCTGCTGGGCGATGTGCTGTCCTCCGCCTACCAGCAGGCCCAGCTGGACATGGGCATCTTTGCCCCGGAAACGGTCTCGGTGGGCGATCTGTTCACCGGCGCCCTGATCCCGGGCCTGATCCTGGTCGGGCTGTACCTGATCTATCTGCTGCTGGTCGCCTGGCTGAAACCGGCCAGCATGCCGGCGATGGATGCCGCCGAGGTCGCCGCCCTCCGGGGGCCGGGGGTGGTCCGGCGCGTGGCCGGCGCCCTGCTGCCGCCGCTGGCGCTGATCGTCGCCGTACTGGGCTCGATCATGGGCGGGCTGGCCACACCGACCGAGGCCGCCTCGGTCGGCGCAATGGGCGCCATCCTGCTTGCCGTTTCACAGCGCCAGTTCAGCCTCGCCGTCCTGCGCGACGTGGCCCGCAGCACCACCCGGGTCACCAGCATGGTGTTCCTGATCCTGATCGGAGCCTCGGTGTTCTCGCTGGTGTTCCGCGGCTACGGCGGCGACGAGCTGGTGGCCGAACTGCTCACCGGCCTGCCCGGCGGTGTGTTCGGGGCCGTACTGGTGGTGATGCTGGTGATGTTCCTGCTCGGTTTCGTGCTGGACTTCATCGAGATCACCTTCGTGGTGGTGCCGATCGTCGGCCCCATCCTGCTGGCCATGGGCCTGGACCCGGTCTGGCTGGGGGTGATGATCGCCATCAACCTGCAGACCTCCTTCCTCACTCCGCCGTTCGGCTTCGCCCTGTTCTATCTGCGCGGCGTGGCCCCGGCCGAGGTGAAAACCGGCCAGATCTACCGGGGCGTGGCGCCCTTCATCCTGATCCAGCTGCTGATGCTGGCCCTGCTCGCCACCTGGCCGGCCATTGCCACCTGGCTGCCCGGGGTGGTGTACGAGTGACCCGGTTTGCATAAGCCGCGAATTAACGCAAATAAACCAGCATGAACAATGCAGGTCGGGCTGAGCAGGGCGAAGCCCGGCCAAGGACCGTGACAATGCTGGGCTTTATTCCATTCAGCCAACCTGGATGAGCATTTATTCGCGTGTATTCGCGGCTGATCCTCAAGCCGGGAGCGGGGCCGCCTGTCCCGCTCAATATTTCCGCCCCGCGCCCGATTACCTGACAGTTCGTCCCCGCTGCGCAATCCCGAGCGAGACCGCCCCGCATGCTGCACGAAAACCACCGGCTTCATTACATGTACACCCGCCTGTACCGGGCCTGGCAGGAGGATGAGTTCCGGCTGCACTTCCAGACCCTGGTGGACGCGGACAGGCGCCGCCTGGCCGGCTTCGAGGCGCTGGTGCGCTGGTACGACAAGAGCGAGGACAGGATCATCCAACCGGGCGAGTTCCTGCCCTTTGCCGAGGACACCGGGCTGATCGTACTGATCGGGGACTGGATCCTGCGCGAGGCCTGCCGCCAGGCCCGGCTGTGGAACCGGCTGTCGTCTTCGACCGTCGTCGTGGCGGTCAACCTGGCCCCGGTGCAGCTGCTCGACGTCGATCTGGTCGAGCAGGTCGAGGCCGCCATCGAGGGCCTGCCGGCCGGTGCCCTGAAACTGGAAATCCCGGAACAGTGCCTGGTCGAGCACGCCCGTGCAGCGCGCAGTCCACTGCAGAAACTGAAATCACTTGGGGTGCAGCTGGCCATTGACGAGTTCGGTGCCGGCTACTCCTCCATCCCCGCCCTGATCAGGTTCCCCTACGACGAGATCAAGCTCAGCCGCCGCTTCATCGCCAAGCTGCAGGTCCTGCCCGAGGCCCGGGTGCTGGCCGCCGGCATGATCGACATCGCCCACAAGCTGGGCAAGCGGGTGGTGGCCGTGGGAGTGGAGACCGAAGAGCAGGCCGGCATGCTGCGCGACATGGGCTGCGATCTGCTGCAGGGCTACCTGTTCGGCGAGCCGGGCCTGGCGGGGCAGATCAACCTGAAGGCGGGGTGATCGAACAGGGGCGGTATATAACGCAGAGTGCGCAAAGACGCGGAGGCGCAAAGAATTCTCGTCAAAAAGCCGGAACAACAGGTAGGTCGGGTAAGCGCGGCGTAACCCGACAGTGCCCGGCATGTTGGGTTACGGTGCCATGCACCTAACCCAACCTACATCCTGTAGGCCGGAATAAGGGCGCACGGCCCGTTTCCGGCATCGGCCGGGATCGCCGGGAACGCTGCGCTTATCCCGGCCTACGTTCTTCGTCATTGCGATGCCCAGACCCGGAGGGTGGGGTACCCATAATGAAGCCCGGAGGGATTCTATGGGCGAAGCGTGGCAATCTCCCAACGTGGCAGCAGTCGCCAGGGGATTGCCGCGGCGCTACGCGCCTCGCAATGACGGATCCAGCGTAGCAGGACGACCTACTCTCCGTCGGCCGACTCCGCCGGCTCCACCGGTTCGCTGAACTTGCACTCCTTCTGCGGGCAGACCTTCTCGGTGCCGCGGCGCTTGGTGGTCTTGAGCGTGAGCATGGGCCAGCCGCACTCGGGGCAGGGCTCGTCGATGGGCTCGTTCCACACGGCGTACTTGCAGTCGGGATAGCGCGAGCAGGAATAGAAGATCTTGCCGGAACGCGCCTTGCGCTTGAGCATGCTGCCCTGCTTGCACTCGGGGCAGGTCACCCCGGTATCCTCGGGCTTTTCCAGCGGCTCGATGTACTTGCAATCGGGGTAGCCGGAGCAGCCGATGAACTTGCCGTAACGGCCGCTGCGGATCAGCAGCTGCGAGCCGCACTCGGGACAGCTGCGGCCCTCGATATACTCGGGCTCGGCGTCTTCCTTGTCCTCGCCGACGTTGCGGGTGTAGTCGCACTCCGGGTAGCCGGAGCAGCCGATGAAGCGCCCGCGCCGGCCCAGCTTGATCTGCAGCGGCTTGCCGCATTTGGGGCATTTCTCGTCCAGTTCCTCGGTGGTGACCTCCTTGCGCGAGACCCCCTCTTCCTTGGTCTTGATGCGCTGCTGGAAGGGATCCCAGAACTGGTGCAGCAACGGTATCCACTCGCGCTCGCCGCGGGCGACCTCGTCCAGATCGTCCTCGAGCTTGGCGGTGAAGTCGTAGTCCACGTACTGGTCGAAATGCTGGGTGAGGAACCGGCTCACCACCCGGCCCACGTCGGTGGGCTGGAAGCGCTTCTTCTCCAGGGTGACGTATTCGCGCTGCTGCAGGGTGGAGATGATGGAGGCATAGGTCGAGGGCCGGCCGATGCCGTGCTCCTCCAGCGTCTTGACCAGGCTGGCCTCGGTGTAGCGCGGCGGCGGCTCGGTGAAGTGCTGTTCGGGGCGCAGTTTGACCAGCCTGACCCTGTCGCCCTCCTCCAGCCGCGGCAGCATGTTCTCGTCCGTCTCGGCCCTGGCGTCATCCCGGCTCTCCTGATAGACGCTGATGAAGCCGGGGATGGCGATGGTCGAGCCGGTGGCGCGCAGCACGTTGCCCTCGCCGCAGGGGAAGTCCACGCCCACGGTGTCGATGGTGGCGTGAATCATCTGGCAGGCCACGGTGCGCTTCCAGATCAGATCGTAGAGCCTGAACTGCTCCTGGCTGAGATGCGACTTGATCTCTTCCGGCACCCGCATGGCCGAGGTCGGACGGATGGCCTCGTGCGCCTCCTGGGCGTTCTTGGCCTTGGTCTTGAAGGTGCGGGGCTTGTCGGGAAGATTGTCGGCGCCGTAGCGCTGGCTGATCAACTCGCGGATCTCATCCAGCGCCTCATTGGCAAGGGTGACCGAGTCGGTACGCATGTAGGTGATGAGACCGACTGCGCCCTCGCCGATGTCGATGCCTTCATACAGCTGCTGGGCCACGCGCATGGTACGGCTGGCGGTGAAGCCCAGCTTGCGCGAGGCCTCCTGCTGCAGGGTCGAGGTGATGAAGGGCGCCGCCGGATTGCGCTTGCGCTGCTTCTTCTCGACCTTGCCGACGGTCAGTTCACCGCCGGCGGCCTCGATCAGTTCCTGCTCGACCTTGCGGGTCTTGTCCTCGTTGTTCAGCGTGAACTGGCCGAGCTTCTTGCCATGCAGCACATTGAGTTTGGCGACGAAGGCCTGATCGTCCTTTTCCAGGTCGGCTTCCACCGTCCAGTATTCGCGCGGCTTGAACTTCTCGATCTCCTCCTCGCGCTCGACGATCAGGCGCAGGGCCGGGCTCTGCACCCGACCGGCGGAAAGCCCCCGGCGGACCTTCTTCCACAACAGCGGCGAGAGATTGAAGCCGACCAGGTAATCCAGCGCCCGGCGCGCCTGCTGGGCATTGACCAGGTCCATGGACAGCCCGCGCGGGTGCTCGATGGCCTCCTGGATGGCGCGCTTGGTGATCTCGTGAAACACGACCCGGTGCACCGGCTTGTCCTTGACCGCCTTCCTGTTCTTGAGCAGTTCGTAGAGATGCCAGGAGATGGCCTCGCCCTCGCGATCCGGGTCAGTGGCCAGAATCAGGTCGTCGGCCTTGTTCATGGCCTTGGCGATGGCGTCGACGTGCTTGGCATTGCGATCGATGATGTCGTACTTCATGGCGAAGTCGTGTTCGGGATCGACCGCGCCGCCCTTGGGCACGAGATCGCGCACATGGCCGTAGGAGGCCATGACCTCATAGTCCTTGCCGAGATATTTCTTGATCGTCTTCGCCTTGGCAGGCGATTCCACGATCACCAGATGCTTACCCATACGACGTCAGCGAACCTGTGTGGTGGATTATCAGTCAGGGGGCGGGCCGGACCTGTCCTGGGACAGCCAGCGGATCCGGATGGAAGGAGTCAGATGCCGCGGTGCGGGCGGAGCCGGGCCGGCGTTTATGTCAATGCAGCTTCCCGGCGTATTCGTCGAACACCAGGTCTTCCATCCAGGCGTAGGCGGCCTCTTGCCCCGGCTGGTTGAACAGCACCATGAGGATGATCCACTTGAGTTGATCGATATCCACTTCCTCGGCATCCAGCGCCATCACCCGGTCGATGATCAGCTCACGGCTGGCGGGAGTGAGAATGTCCATCTGTTCCAGGAACAGGATGAAGCCACGGCACTCGAGATCCAGGCGCTGGCACTCGGCATCGGTGTACACGCGCAGCGCCCGCCGGGGCTGCGGGTTGGGCAGACTGACGTCGCGGTACTGGGCCAGACCGTCCAGCCATTCGAAGGCCTTGTTGATCTCGCCGGGGGTGAAACCGGCCTCGATCAGTTCGACATGCAGCGATTCACGGTCGGGATGCCATTCAGGATCGTCGTCCATGTAATAGTTTTCAAACAGATACATCAGCACGTCGAACATGCTTTCCTTCATTTCAGACCTCGTCATTGAGCCGGAGATAGGCGCCGCCGGCCTGGCTGGCCACCCGCCCCTCCAATTCCAGGATCAGGAGCATGGAGGAAACCGCCTCTGGCGTCAATCCACTGGCTGTAATCAGTTGATCCACTGTGACGGGCTCATAACCCATCAGTTCCAGCAACTTACGCTGCTCCGGTGACAGCCGGACGGCGCCGCCGGCGGCCGTCGCCGGCGCCGGGGGATCCGGCTGCGACAATGCAATGCTGGCCAGGGCATGCAGTTCCTCGAGCACATCGGCGCCGGTCTCCACCAGTTTGGCGCCCTGGCGGATCAGGGCATGACAACCGCGGGCGAGCGGGTTGTGGATGGAGCCGGGAATGGCGAACACTTCACGGCCCTGGTCCAGGGCCTGACGGGCAGTGATCAGCGAGCCCGAGCGCAGCGCGGCCTCGACCACCAGCACGCCCAGGCTCAACCCGCTGATGATGCGGTTGCGGCGGGGAAAGTGCTCGGCCCGCGGCGGGCTGCCGACGGGCAGCTCCGAGACCAGCGCCCCGCCGGCCGCCACGATGGCATGGGCCAGTTCGCGGTGACGGGCCGGATAGACCCGGTCCAGTCCCGTCCCCATCACGGCCAGGGTGTAGCCGCCGGCCTTCAGCGCACCCTCATGGCCGGCCGCGTCGACCCCCAGGGCCAGGCCGCTGGTCAGGGTCAGGCCGGCGCCGGCCAGATAGCGGGCGAACTCGAAGGCGTTGTCGCGGCCCGGGCGGGTCGGGTTGCGGCTGCCGACCAGGGCCAGCTGGGGGTCATTGAGACGCGCGGGGTCGCCGTGCACATACAGCAGCGGCGGCGGGTCCGGGATGGCGGCCAGCAACTGCGGATAGGCGGCGTCCGCGCGGGTGATGATATGGTTGCCCGGGTCGGACTCGTGCCAGGCGAGATCCTGATCCACGGCGGCCCAGTCGGGCAGGCGCAGGCACTCGCGCAGCCCTTCGTTGAGCCAGGCGGGCGGATCCTGCAGCGCCGCCTCGGGCCGGTCTGCCGTGGCCTCACACAGGCGGTTGAAGGTCTGCGCGCCCAGACCGGGTATGTGCCACAGCGCCAGCCAGGCGCGCAGTCGTTCCGCATCCATGCGGTTATCCTCCAGGGCTCTGTTGCAAAAATCGTGAAGCTTGAGCATGCTTGGCGGAGATTGGACGGACGGAACGATGACGGATTTCAAGTGGCGCCATTTC
>PABG01000040.1 GCA_002699185.1 Gammaproteobacteria bacterium
CCGCCCGACAGGCCGGTGCCGGCGCCGCGCGCCACCACCGGGAGGGCATGTCTGCTGGCATAGCCGAGCACGGCCCGGACCTGTTCGACCGTCTCCGGCAACGCCACCGCCAGCGGCAGTTGCCGATAGGCCGACAGGCCGTCGCACTCGTAGGGATGCAGGTCCTCGGGCAGGTGCAGCAGACCGGCATCCCCCAGCAGCGCCTGCAGGTCGGCGATGATACGGGCGCGGGAAGGACGCGTGGCTGGAGCGGTGGCTGTGGACATCGGCTCTGGTGATCCGGATTCGGGTGCTGACAACTTTAACATTTATGCCCGGGAGATTAACCTTCGCCGGTTCGGGTTATTCCTGTCCCGCAGGCTTGCCCCGGCATGCCCGGCACCGGACAATGCAGCATTCCGTAGAACAGTCGCAGGATGTCAAATGGACCCCCAATTCTGGCTCGAACGCTGGGACAACAACCAGATCGGTTTTCACCAGGACGAGATCAACACGCATCTGCAGCGTTTCTGGCCGCAACTCGGCCTGGCGCCGGACAGTCATGTGTTCGTGCCGCTGGCCGGCAAGACGCTGGACCTGCTGTGGCTGGCCGCCCAGGGTCACCGGGTGACCGGGGTCGAGATCAGCGAGCGGGCCGTGCGCGCCTTCTTCGACGAGAACGACCTGACGCCGCAGGTCCGTGACACGGACGGCTTCCGCCTGTGGCAGGCCGGCGAGATCACCCTCATGCAAGGCGACTATTTCGATCTGATGCCGGATGAGCTCGGCCCGGTGGATGCCGTGTTCGACCGTGCTTCGCTCATTGCCCTGCCGCCGGCCATGCGTCCGGGCTATGCCCGACAGCTGCAGCGACTGGCCCCGACCTGTCCCGTGCTGCTGGTCACACTGGACTATGACCAGGAGGAAATGGACGGACCGCCCTTCGCCGTCAGTGCCGGGGAGGTCGAGCAACTCTACGGTGCCAGCCACCGGATCAGTCCGCTGGAAGTGCTGGATGTGCTGGCCGAAAACGCCCGTTTCCGCGAACGCGGCCTGACCCGGTTGCAGGAACGGGTCTATCGACTGGCGCCCCTCGCCTGACAGCCGCTTCTGCGCTTTTCTCACGAAAACAGCCCGTTGTATTGCCTTTCTGCTAAGTTCTGACAGCCAACGGCCGTTATAGGCTTTAGTCCCGTCCGCAGCGATGGCCGGCTGGATCCGGCCGCCGCCGGAAACGGTCGAATAGCTTATAAAACATGGTGTTATGTCAGGGATAGAGAAAGGACCGAGATTATGGAGCGCAGCCTGAGCGGCCGTCCGGCCGCTGTCCCGTCCCCGTTCTGCCGCCGCGCCGGCGCCCTGCTGCTGGCGGCCGGCCTGTGGCTGCTGGCGCTGACGGCCACCGCCGCCGACAGCGATTTCGTGGCCGCCGACTCGAGCGCCGGCGTCGATGCAGTGTTGATCATCGACAGTTCCGGCAGCATGAAGGAGACCGATCCCAGGCGCATGCGGGTTCCCGCGGCGCGCATGTTCATCTCCCTGCTGGGCGGCGACGACCGGGTGGGGGTGATCAGCTTCAGCGACAATGGCTACCCGGTCGCCCACCTCACACCGGCCACCGAGGCCAACCACCGGCAGCTGTTCGCGGCCGTCGACAAGGTCTCCGCCCTCGGCGCCTATACCAATCTGCATGCCGCCCTGAAAACCGGCCGGCAGATGCTGGACGAGGCGGACGGTGAGGGCCGGCGGCGCCTGCTGCTGCTGCTGTCCGACGGCAGGATGGACACGGGCGACTTCGACCAGGATCAGGCGCTCACCCGTGCCATCGAAGAGGACATGATCGGCGAATTGCGCGTAGCCGGCATCGAGGTCTACACCCTGGCCTTCACCGAGGCCTCGGACATGCCGCTGCTGCGCACCATCGCCAGCGGCACCGGCGGCATTTCACGTCTGGCCTCGAATGACCGCGAACTGCACCGCGTCTTCAGCACCCTGTTCGAGAGTGCGAAAAAACCCGACATGCTGCCGATCGAGGGCGGCGAATTCCTGGTCGACGACGCCATCGAGGAGGTCACGGTGGTGGCCTCCAAGCACACGCCGGGCTCCGAGATCAAGCTGGTGATGCCCGATGCGCGCATCATCCGGCCCGAGGTTGCGGGGCCGGCCGTGCGCTGGCACGAATCCGACGGCTTCGACATGATCACCATCGACAAGCCCCCGGCCGGGACCTGGCGGCTGGTCTCCGATGGCGCGGACAACCGCGCCTACGTGGTGACCGACATGCGTCTGGAAGGCCGGCTCGATGTCACCGAGCCCGTCATCGGCGAACAGATGCAGGCACTGGCCTGGCTGGAGCAGGGCGGCGAGCCGATCACGGCGGCCGAGATCCTCGAGCACACCGCCTTCCGGATGGAGATCATCCCGCCCGAAGGCGAGTCGCGGCATCTGTCGCTCGCTGCCGATGCAGCAGCCGATCCGGGCCGTTTCCTGCAGGAGTTCGAATTCACCCGGCCGGGCTCGCATCGCATCCGGCTGGTTGCCAGTGGCCAGACGTTCAAGCGGGAGAAATCCCTGTTCGTGGAGGTGCCGCCGCTGCCGGCAGGGGCAACGCCACCGGCACCAGCTCCGGTCAGTGAGGCGCCCGCCGCATCCCCGTCTGAACCGGAAGCCCCAACCGAGCCCGACCCCGAGCCTGCCTCCGAGACCGAGCCGGAAGCTCAGGCCGAACCCGAGCCCGAGCCGGAGACCGAAATCCCGCCGGCCATGCAGGAGGAGATCATCGATCCGGCACCCGAAGCGGAGGACCAGGCGGAGACGGAGACCGGGCCCGGCCTGGGCCTGATTCTGGGCCTGTTCGTCCTGGCCAATGTCATCATTGGCGGGGCGGTCGGCGGCTTCATCTGGTGGCGCCGACGCCGTCGCCGCAAGGCCGCCGCCCGGAGCCAGGCGGATACCGAGGCCGACGCGGACGAACAGGGCGAGGGTCCCGCAAAGGACTGACTGATCGCGACAGGCCGATGCCATGATTGAACTGCACATATACGGCATGCTCGCCATCCTGGAGGTCCTCCTGCTGGTCTCCGTGACGGCCGGCTGGCTGTATGTGCGCAACCGCCGGAACAGCCGCACCATTGCCCGCCTCACTGCCTCGCTGCAGCAACGCGGCGAACCGGCTGGCGCGTCCGAGCCGCCGGCCGCAGACGCAGTGTCCACACAGGCCACGGCCGAAGACCCGGGCCGGAGCTTTTCCGATTTCCTGCGCGAGGAGTTGGAGGCCTCCAGCGTCATGCTGGGTTCGGATGCGGCGTCTGAGTCCGGCACCGAAGCCGATCCCGAAGCCGATCCCGATACCGCCGGCGGGCAGGCGCAGGTGCGCCAGATGCTGGCCGCGCGCCACCAGTTCCTGCAGCTGGAACTCGATGCCCAGGACATGCACCAGGATCCGCAGGCACGCCGCCGGCATATTGTGGAGCAGATGCAGAACCTGCTGGCGACCTTCACCCCGGTCGCAGCCGGGGCGGCGGAAGCGGAACCGGCCGGCGAGCCGGATGCGGACAGCGAGGCGCTGGCGCGCGAACAGCAGTTGGAAAGCCAGCTGTCGCACCTACGCACCGTGGTCGGCAATCAGCAGGACGTGATGCGTGAACTGCGTCAACTGCTGGAAAAGGAAATGGGCGAGTCCGAGGAGATGCGCGAAATCATCGCCAGGCTCCAGGACGCCGAGGCCAGCAGTCTCGAACTCGAACGCTCGCTCGAGATGATGGGCAAGCCGACAGCATCGGGAACTCAGGCGGGCGGTTATGAGTCCAGTCCGGATTCCGATATGCTGCGTAATCTGGTCGGCAGCCAGCAGCAGACCATCAGCCGGCTGCAGACCATGCTCAAGCAGTCCGTCGGCGAGAAGGAAACCTCGGTGGAACTGCGTGACGCCATGGAAAAGATCCAGCGCTCGAACCAGGAACTGGGTACCTGCGTCATGGTGCTCGAGGACGAGAACAGCATGCTGCGTGACCAGATTCAGTCGCTGCAGTCGCAGCTGGATGATTTCCTGGGTGAGCAGGACACGAGCGCCGACGCCGAGCGTGAACCGCATACCGGAGCCGGCGTCGAGGCGGCGCGGGAGGAAGACGCGCTGAATGCAGCGTCGGAGGCGGCAGCGGCAGTAAGCGAAGCGAGCCCCGACCCCGAACCCGTCGATGCAGCACAAACGCAGGCGAACGCGGATCCCGATCCCGCGGCGATGGCGGCCGGGGACGGGATCGAGATCGCCGATCCTGATGCGGCACTGAATGCCATCGATGCTGAACCCGAAACCACTGCTGTGGGCGCCGACAACGAACCGCAGGCAGAGACCGAAACGGCAGCGGTCGAGGATATCGACGCCCTGCTGGAAGCCAGTGCACCCGCAGCAGACGAACCGCCGCCGGAACGAGCGCCGGCGCAGGGCACGGAGAGCGCTACGGCGGGCGACCCCGGCGCATCCGACGAGGATGCCGACCACGCCGGCATCAACACCCTGAAGGACATCGATCTCGACAGCGACGGGGACGCGACCCTGAGCGACGAGGACATCGACGCCCTGCTGTCGGGCCGGAAACAGAACTGAGTCTCAGCCTCGGCGTGTCAATCTGGCAATCGGATTGCGCCTGACGTACCCTTGCCCGCTGTTGCAAGACGGATCAGCAGGCATGGCCAGCCGCCGCAAGAAGACATCCTCCCGCAAAGGTTCCGCATCCCGATCCCGCAAGAAGCGCCCGCAGCGCAGTTTCCCCTGGTTCCGGCTTCTGCTGGCAGTGCTGGTGTTGCTGGCGGGGTATGGCGTCTATCTGGATGCCACCATCCGGGCCAAGTTCGAGGGCCAGCGCTGGGCGCTGCCGGCGCGTGTCTACGCCCAGCCACTGGAACTGTATGCCGGTCTGGAGTTGAGCCCGGCAGGGTTCGCCGCTGCGCTGGAACGCGTGGGTTATCAGCAGGTGCCGACCCTGCGCCACCCGGGCGAGTTCTCGCGCGACCGCAGCCGCTTTCACCTGCATACCCAGCGCTTCCGCTTCTGGGATGCCGAGGAGCCGGCGCGGCGCCTGCGCATCGATTTCGACGGCGGGCGCATCAGTGCCATCAATGAACTGGCCGGCGGCCGGGCGGTGCCGATCGTGCGCCTGGAACCCGAGCAGATCGCGAGCATCTATCCCACCCATGGCGAGGACCGTATCCTGGTCGGCCTGGACGCGGTGCCGGAGTTCCTCACCACCGCCCTGATCGTGACCGAGGACCGCGGTTTTCACGAGCACAGCGGCATCTCGCTGCGCGGTATCGCGCGCGCCCTGTTTGCCAATATCCGCGCCGGCGGAGTGGTGCAGGGCGGCAGCACCCTGACCCAGCAGCTGGTGAAGAATTTCTTCCTGACCCGCGACCGCACCCTGGTGCGCAAGGGCAACGAGGCCCTGATGGCGCTGCTGCTGGAGTTGCATTACGGCAAAGACGAGATCCTCGAGGCCTATCTCAACGAGGTCTACCTGGGCCAGGACGGGGCGCGCAGCATCCACGGCTTCGGTCTGGCCAGCCGCTTCTATTTCGGTCGCGCGCTGGCGGCGCTGGCCCCGGAGCAGATGGCGTTGCTGGTGGGGATGGTCAAGGGGCCGTCCTATTACGACCCGCGCCGCCACCCGCAGCGCGCCCGCGAGCGGCGCAACCTGGTGCTGGACCTGCTGGCCGAACAGGGCCGGCTCGAACCCGCCGAGGCCGCCCGGCTCAAGGCCCGGCCGCTCGGCGTGGTGGACAGGCGCCGCCTGGCCAGCAACGCCCATCCCGCCTTCCTGGAACTGGTGCGCCGCCAGCTGCAGCGCGACTACCGCGAGGAGGATCTGCGTTCCGAGGGTCTGCGCATCTTCACCACCCTGGATCCGCTGCTGCAGCGCACGGTCGAGGCCCAGGCCGAGGCCCGGCTGGAGCAGCTGGAGCGCGGCTACCGGATCGAGACCGGGGCCCTGCAGACCGCAGTGATCGTGACCCGCTACCAGAACGGCGAGGTGCTGGCCCTGCTCGGCGACCGCGACCCGCATGCCGCCGGCTTCAACCGGGCGTTGGAGGCACGGCGCCAGGTGGGCTCCCTGATCAAACCCTTCGTCTTCCTGGCTGCGCTGGATTCGCGCAGCTACACCCTGGCCAGCCGGCTGCAGGATGCCCCCTTCACCCTGGACATGCCCGTGGGCGATGCCTGGCAGCCGCGCAACTATGACAAGCAGTTCCGCGGCGAGGTGCTGTTGATCGACGCCCTGGTGGAATCACTGAACGTGCCCACTGCCCGCATGGGGCTGGATATCGGGCTGGATCAGGTGATCCAGACCCTGCGGCGGATGGGCTACCCGGATGACATCCGGCCGCTGCCCTCGCTGCTGCTGGGTGCACTGGAACTGACCCCGCTGGAAGTCACTCAGCTGTACCAGGGGCTGGCGGCCAATGGTTTCCGCTCGCCGCTGCAGGCGATCCGCGAAGTGGTCGATGCCGAGGGCCAGCCGCTGCAGCGCTATCCGCTGGAGGTACAACGGGTGGCCGATCCGGCCGCGGTGTCATTGGTACAATACGCCCTGCGCGATGTGGCCAGGCGCGGGACGGCCAAGGCCCTGGGTGCCCGCTTCGGCGCCGATGCGGGGCTGGCGGGCAAGACCGGTACCACCGATGATCTGCGCGACAGCTGGTTCGCCGGCTACGACGACGACCGCCTGATGGTGGTCTGGGTCGGGCGCGACGACAACCGCAGCATGGGGCTGACCGGCAGCCAGGGCGCGCTGCAGCTGTGGAGCGGGATCATGGCGCGCAGCGGTGTGCTGCCCTCGATCTACACCCCGGCGGCCGGTGTGAATCTGGTCGAGATCGACCCGACCAGCGGACTGCGGGCCGACCGCGGCTGCGAGGATCGGGTACAATGGCCCTTCATCGAGGGCACCGCGCCCGAAACCCCGGCGCCCTGCGCGCAGGGCGACAACTCCGGCCCCGGCAACTGGTTCAGGCAATGGTTCGACTGACACAAATCCTGCTGCGTTTTCTGCCGCTGACCGCACTGCTGCTCTCGGCCTGCGCCACCACGCCGCCGGGCGAGCGTGCCCCGGTGATCGACGCCGGCAGTCCGGCAGGGTCGGGGACTGACGGCTCGGTGCCAGCCTCACCCCGCAGCGCGGGCCAGGCCCCGACGAACGTGGAGGTGATACCGCTGGAGCGTGCCGCCCCGCCGGCCGGCAGCCCGGCCGTGGCCAGTCTGCTCGGTCAGGCCGAGGCGGCCAGCCGCGCGCGTGACTGGTCGGCGGCGGCCGTGTCACTGGAGCGCGGTCTGCGCATCGAGCCGCGCAATCCGGTCCTGTGGAACCGCCTGGCCGAGGTCCGGCTGCAGCAGGGCCAGTTCCGCCAGGCGGAACAACTGGCGGCCAAATCGAACAGCCTCGCCGGCGATGACCGCCTGCTGCAGACGCGCAACTGGCGCCTGATCGCCCGTGCCCGGCGCCAGCTGGGGGACGAAGCCGGCGCGGCGGAGGCCGAGCGCCGGGCAGAAGCCTTTCGCTAACCGGCTGTCAACGTTGTAGAATGCCCGCATTCTTCTGCCCTCTCCTGATGGGAGGGGTGAGGGGAGAGTGGGTTTGACCGAGACTGCCTGCTCGCCCCCTGCGACCTCCCCGTCGAGGGGAGGAGGAAGCGTCTACCGGGCAGGGCGCGGCACAGCCCGGTACAACTGGAGCGACCGGGCATCATGGCCGAACCGGAATCAAACCCTAACGACAGGCCGGCCGAGGACGAGAACCCCTACGCCGTCGACAAGCTCATCTCCCAGGCCCGGCGACTGGCCGCCGACTACTGGCGCGCCACCGGCAAGCCGCTGCCCGGGATCAGTGCCGAGATCGCCGAGAACGACGCCGCCCGATTGCTCGATCTGGAACTGGCCGAAGACCGCCAGGCCGGCTTTGATGCCGTCGGCCGCGGCGCGCGCGAGGGCCGCCGCATCCAGATCAAGTGCCGCACCATCTTCGATGAGAGCAAGTCCGGCCACCGCCTCGGACAACTCAAGCTGGACAAGGACTGGGACAGCGTGGTGCTGGTGCTGATGGACGACAGCTACGAGCCGACCGAGATCTACGAGGCCGACCGCGCCGCGCTCACCGCAGCGATAGAGGAAGCCGGTGCGAGCAGGCGCAGCAAACGCGGCCCCCTGTCCATCGCCCGCTTCAAGGCCATCGGCCGCCTGGTCTGGACGCGGGAGGAGGGCGCCATCGGCGATGAACAGGACTGACGGCGGCAGCAACGCAGCCCGTAGGTCGGGTCAGCGTAGCGTAACCCGACACAGCCCGGTACGAGTCGGATCACGCCCTGCGGGCTAATCCGACCTACTTGTTGACGCACCAGAACCATACCCTATCGTGACCGAACTCGACTCGACAGCCTCCGAACTCCTCGGCGCCACCGGCCCCTTCGCCGAACTGGTCAGCGGCTTCAATGTGCGTGAACCGCAGCTGCGCATGGCGGCCGCCGTGGAGCAGGCCATCGAGGCCCGCGAGCAGCTGGTGGTCGAGGCCGGCACCGGCACCGGCAAGACCTACGCCTACCTGGTGCCGGTGCTGTACAGCGGCAAACGTGCCATCCTCTCCACCGGCACCCGCCACCTGCAGGACCAGCTGTTCCACACCGACCTGCCGCGGGTGTGCGAGGCGCTGGGCGTGCAGCCGAAGCTCGCCCTGCTCAAGGGCCGGTCCAACTACCTGTGCCTGCACCGGCTGCAGCTCACCCTGGAGGAGGGGCGTTTCGCCCGCCGTCGCCAGGCCGCGGAGGTGCAGTCCATCAATGACTGGTCCGGCCGCACCCGTACCGGCGATGTCAGCGAGTTGAGCGATGTTCCGGAGGATGCGCCGGTCTGGCCGCGCGTGACCTCCACGGCCGACAACTGCCTGGGCAGCGACTGTCCGTCCTACCGCGACTGCTTCGTGCTCAAGGCCCGGCGCCGGGCGCAGGAGGCCGAGGTGGTGGTGGTCAACCATCACCTGCTCAGCGCCGACATGGCGCTCAAGGAGGAGGGCTTCGGCGAACTGCTGCCCGGCGCCGAGGTGGTGGTGATCGACGAGGCGCACCAGCTGCCCGAGACCGCTGCGCAGTTCTTCGGCCTGAGCCTGGGCAGCCGCCAGTTGCAGCAGCTGGCCCGCGACGCCCGCGCCGAGCACCTGCGCGAGGCCGGCGACATGCAGGACCTGCCCGACAGTGCCGACGCGCTGGAGAAGGCCGCTGCCGACCTGCGCCTGGCCTTCGGCCAGGGCAACCGCCGTCTGCCCTGGAAGGATATCCGTCACAAGCCGGAGGTGGAGACCGCACTGGCGGATCTCAGGACAGTGTTGGAACAGCTGCGCGCCTGGCTGGAGACCGCCGCGCCGCGCGGCAAGGGCCTGGAAGGCTGCTGGCACCGGGCCGAGCAGCTCGCCCACAAGCTGGCCCGCGTCTGCGCGCAGGCTGATGGCGACTACGTCCAATGGCTGGAAACCTATACCCGCAGTTTCGCGATCCATCTCACGCCGTTGAGCGTGGCCGGCATCTTCCAGCAGCAACTGGAGCGCCTGCCGGCAACCTGGATCTTCACCTCCGCGACTCTGGCCGTGGGGCAGGACTTTCATCACTTCACCGGCCAGCTGGGCCTGCATGAGCCGCATACCCTGCAGCTCGAAAGCCCGTTCGATTTTCAGTCCAACAGCCTGTTGTATGTGCCGCCGGCGCTGCCTGAGCCCAACAGTCCGGGCTACACCGGCGCCGTCATGGATCACGCCGAGCACCTGATCGAGGCCAGCGGCGGCCGCGCCTTCCTGCTGTTCACCAGCCATCGCGCCCTGCAGCAGGCCGCCGAGCGGCTGCACGACAGCGACTACCCGGTGCTGGTGCAGGGCCAGATGCCCAAGCGTGAACTGCTGCGCCGCTTCCGTGAACTCGGCAATGCCGTGCTGCTCGGCACCAGCAGCTTCTGGGAAGGTGTGGACGTGCGCGGCGAGGCCCTGTCCCTGGTGTTGATCGACAAACTGCCCTTCGCCGCTCCCGGCGATCCGGTGGTGCAGGCCCGCATCGATCGGCTGCGCGAGGCCGGCGGCAATCCCTTCATGGAGTTTCAGGTACCGGGGGCGGTCATCACCCTCAAGCAGGGCGTGGGCCGCTTGATCCGCGATGCCGCCGACCGCGGCGTGCTGGTGCTGTGCGACCCGCGCCTGCTCAACAAGCCCTATGGCCGGGTGTTCCGCCGCAGTCTGCCGCCCATGCCGCTGACGCGCGAACTGCGTGCGGTCGAGGCCTTCTTCGCTGCGGGGCTGTCCGACCAGGGAGAGCAGGCCCGCGCATGAACGCTCCCGCCCGGCACATCCTGGCCCTGGATACGGCCACCGAGGCCTGCAGTGCCGCCCTGTATGTGCAGGGCGATGTCACCTCGCACTGTCAGGTGGATCCGCGCGGCCATGCCCGCAACCTGCTGCCCATGATCGAGGTGCTGCTGAGCGAAGCCGGCCTGAAGCTGCAACAGCTTGACGCCATTGCCTTCGGCCGCGGTCCCGGCAGCTTCACCGGCCTGCGTATCGCCGCCGGCGTCACCCAGGGCCTGGCCTTCGCCGCCGAACTGCCTGTCATACCGGTCTCGACCCTCGCCACCCTGGCACAGGGTGGCGACAACGACGCGGTACTCGCCGCCATCGACGCCCGCATGCACGAGGTCTACTGGGCCGCTTTCCGCCGCGACCGCGACGGCGTCATGCAGCCGGTCGTGGAGGAGGCCGTGTGCCCGCCGGATCAGGTGACCTGCCCCGGACGGGGGGAGTGGCAGGCCCGCGGCAGCGGCTGGAAGGCCTACGGTGACGAACTGAACAAGCATTGCACCGGGCGAATCGTCCAGTATGAACCCGAGGCCCTGCCGCAGGCCGCCGACATGATCCCCCTGGCCCTGCAGCTGTACCGGCAGGGCCGGAGTGTCAGCCCCGAGCAGGCGGTGCCGGTCTACCTGCGCGACCAGGTGGTGCAGGCCGCGAAGCAGGGTGTGTAGTGTGTAGGTCGGGTTAGCGAAGCGTAACCCGACACTCACGGCGGCAATGTCGGGTTACACCCTTTCGGGCCAACCCGACCTGCGATACTGCGTTGAGATTTGAACTGTTCAAGGAAAAATCATGGATCTGACACCCCTCGAGGAAACCCGACAGATCGTCAGGGACAACACCCACGGCGGCGCCTCGCTGCTGCTGTTCGCCCTGCTCAAGACCCTGTCCGCCGAGAACGGTCAGTACCTCTACCTGTTGAACAAGCTGAAGGACATGACGCCCGGGACCCGGCAGCTCGCCTACCGGCTGATGGAATTGATGGCGCAGGGCGGCAACGAAAGCGAGGCGTGGAAAAGCACTGTCGCCGAGATCGAGGAGATGATCAGGAAAGGTTGATTCCTCCGGCATGGCTGGTGCCGCATGCAGATCCCTACTATAGTGCTTTGCAGAGAAAGTCCACCTGCTGTACCGGAGGGAATAGCAAATGAGCCTGAAACAAGCCTATGAGAAGAAACTGCGGGCGCAACTCGATGAATGGAATTCCGAGATAGACCGGCTCAAGGCAAAAGCGGACTCAGCTGAAGCCGATGCACAGCTTGAGTATTACAAGCACATCGAGGAGTTGAGGACACGGCAGGAAGCGGCCGGGGCGAAGCTCGAAGCGCTGGAAAACGCCAGTGAAGATGCGTGGGAGGATCTCAAGGCGGGAGTCGAGAGCGCCTGGGATGATCTCGGTCAGGCAATCCGGGCGGCCGCAACAAGGTTCAAGTAAATCTCATTACCCCGATGAAGCTGCCAACTCTTTCGCTTATCGTCTGCCTGATCCTGGCGGGCTGCGTTCATATGCGCGAGCCGAACACGATCATGGTGTACAAATACGACGGCTCCGTACAATGCGAGGAGAGCGGGGTGGCTGTCGAGGAGATGCGCCTGGAGCTCACCCGCGCGGGGGTGGAGGTCCTGTGCGGCCGCAAGGCGCAGGATGGCAGGGCGTATCCGGCCATGTGCGGGGCGGCGACCGGCCGGATCAATGTGTACACGATTCAGGCTTCGGATCTGGTTCGTGCGCAGGGGCTGGGCTTCAAGTCCGTGGAAACACTACCCGACGCCGGCATCCCGCCATGCAATGGCGGGGCAGCCGGAGATCCGTAGCAGCGGGCGGTTTCAGGATCCCGGTTGCGCCGGGATGACGGCTTGTGTGGATTCCGCACCCTCAACCCTGTTTCTTCGCATCCTGCTCCACCGCCTTCTGAATCAGCGGCACCAGCGCCTCCGGCAGCCGGATCCCGCCGGTCAGGGCGAATTCCTGCCCGCGCGGTGACATCTTGCGCCAGGTGCGCTGGATGATGGTGATCCATTTCTCCTCGTCGTACTCCGGGTGCTTGCCAGCGAACTCTTCCAT
Source organism: Gammaproteobacteria bacterium (assembly GCA_002699185.1). Lineage (GTDB taxonomy): Bacteria > Pseudomonadota > Gammaproteobacteria > Thiohalobacterales > Thiohalobacteraceae > Thiohalobacter. The sequence goes on from PABG01000040.1 coordinate 12,415, forward strand.
ATAGTGCTCGATGAACACGAGAGCGGCGATGTCCTCCACCATCTGGGTGTCCGGGTTGCGCTTGAGCGCCTTCTTGCCCACGGCCTGCTTGACCCGGTCGACAAAGGCCTCGTCGTAGCCGGCCTGTTCCAGCAGGGCGCCGACGGTTTCGGCATGGAAGTCATACAGGGCGGTGCGCCACTGGTGATAACCCTTGCGGTCCATCGGGTAGTCGCTGCGCGGGGATTTCCAGCGCTGGATGTGCTGGGCGCGCACGGCCAGTTTGGCGGCGTCGTCGGCATCCGGATCGAAGCGCTCGATCATGTCGCTCATGCGGTGACCGTAGAGCAGCTCCTTGGGCCAGCTCTCGCCGTCGACCGTTTCCCGGTTGGGATCCTCGCGGTTGGCGGCGTCGATCAGCTCCACGGCGCGGTTGAATTTTGCGGTATCTGACATGCGGGAATTCCTTGTTGTGATACCCGCAGAGTTTACCCCAGGCCCTGCGTTTCCAGCCAGTCGGAGTTCCTCCTCATTCCTCACTCCATAAAAAAACCCGCGCAGATGCGCGGGCAGTTTTCGGATCAATGGAGTGAGTAATCCGATCAGATGAACAAACAGACGTCGGACTCGCGCGCCACCGGCATGAAGTAGGTCGCGCCGACATAATCCAGGCCGTCGATGAACTCGCTGGAGTCGAAGCCGAACACGTCCACCGTCATCTGGCAGGCATACATCTTCACCTCGGCCTCGAGGCACAGCTCGCGCAGTTCCTCGACCGTGGCCACGCCCTTGTTCTTGAAGGTCTTCTTCATCAGCGAGGTGGCGACCTTCTCGAA
>PABG01000041.1 GCA_002699185.1 Gammaproteobacteria bacterium
ACCGCTGCTCAACGGCTTCCTGTCCAAGGAGATGTTCTTCGCCGAGGCGGTCAGCGCCAGCACCTACCTCCAGCTGGGCTGGCTGCTGCCGGCCCTGGTCACCCTGGCCGGCGTGTTCGCCGTGGCCTACTCCTTCCGCTTCATCCACGACGTCTTCTTCAACGGCGAGCCCATCGATCTGCCGAAGATGCCGCACGAACCGCCGCGCTGGATGAAGGTGCCGGTGGAGATGCTGGTCGCCCTGTGTCTGCTGGTAGGCATCCTCCCGGGGCTGACCGTGGAGCCGATCCTCACCCTGGCCGCCGGCGGCGTGCTGCAGACCGCGCCGCCGCACTTCGACCTGGCCATCTGGCACGGCGTCAGTCCGGCACTGCTGATGAGCGTGGCCGCACTGGTCGGCGGCGGGCTGGTCTATGCGGCGCGCTATCCGCTGTTCCGGCTGCACGACCGCTGCGAGCCCTGGTGCCAGGCGAAATCCGTATTCGACGCCCTGATGACCGGCCTGTTCGCCACCGCGACCGGGCTGACCCGGGCCCTGGACAGCCGCTCGCTGCCGCGCATGATCGCCCTGTTCGTGGCCTTCGCCGTACTGCTGGGGCTGGCCGGCTGGGTGGGCGGCGGCGGGCCGCTGACCGGCAGCCGCGCGACCCTGCCGGTCGACGGCATCAGCCTGCTGGCCGCCGCCGGCCTGATCGCGGCCGCGCTGGCCACGGTGATCCTGCATCGCCAGCGCCTGGTCGCGCTGGTGCTGATCGGCGCCGTGGGCCTGGTGGTCTCGCTCATCTTCATCAAGTTCTCCGGCCCCGACCTGGCGCTGACCCAGCTGTCGGTGGAGGTGGTCACCATCGTGCTGCTGCTGCTGGCGCTCTACTTCCTGCCCCAGGAGGCGCCGGCGGACTCCTCCGGCCCGCGTCGCGGCCGCGATGCCGTCCTGGCCGTGGCGGCCGGTACCGGCACCGGGCTGCTGGCCTGGGCGGTGCTGACCCGGCCGCTGGAGAGCATCTCGGATTATTTCCTCGCCAACAGCGTGCCGGGCGGCGGCGGGCACAACGTGGTCAATGTCATCCTGGTGGATTTCCGCGGCTTCGACACCCTGGGCGAGATCACGGTGCTGGGCATCGCCGCGCTCGGCATCTACGCCATGCTGGAACACCTGGTCCTGCCCGGCCCGGCCTATGACAGCCGCGGCCGGCCCTGGAACTGGGACATGCACCCGGCGGTGATGGCCTCGCTGACGCGGCTGCTGCTGCCGCTGGCGCTGCTGGTCTCGGCCTTCATCTTCCTGCGCGGCCACAACCTGCCCGGCGGCGGTTTCATCGCCGGGCTGATCACCGCCGTGGCCATCATCATGCAGTACCTGGCCAACGGCGTGGAGTGGACCCAGTCGCGGCTGCCGGCCAACATGCACCCGCTGGTCGGACTGGGCCTGCTGGTGGCCACCGCCACCGGACTGGTGAGCCTGATCTACGGCTATCCCTTCCTGACCTCGGCCTACAGCCATGTGCACTGGCCGGTGGTCGGGGACTTCGAGATCGCCTCGGCCATCGCCTTCGATCTCGGGGTCTACATGGTGGTGGTGGGCGCAACCCTGCTGATCCTCATCCACCTGGGCCTGATGCACAGCGCCAGCCACACGCCGCGCCCGACCGCGGGAGACTATCGCTGATGGAAGCCCTCGTCGCCGTCATCATCGGGGTCCTGACCGCCTGCGGGGTGTATCTCAGCCTGCGCCGGCGCAGCTTTCCGGTGGTGCTGGGCATCACCCTGCTGTCCTATGCCGTGAACCTGTTCCTGTTCGCCATGGGCCGGCTGACCATCGGCCAGCCGGCCGTCATTGATGCAGCCGCAACCGGTTACACCGATCCGCTGCCACAGGCGCTGGTGCTGACCGCCATCGTCATCAGCTTCGCCATGACCGCCTTCGTCATCATGCTCGCGCTCAAGGCCCGCGCCGAGCTGGGCGACGACCGCGTCGACGGGAACCGGTCGACATGATGCAGCATCTGGTCATCGCGCCCGTCCTGCTGCCGCTGCTGGCCGGTATCGCCCTGCTGCTGCTGCGGCCGCTGCCCATCGGCTGGCGCCGGGTGCTGAGTATTCTCGCGGTACTGGCCCAGGTCGGGCTGGCGCTGCTGCTGCTCGCGCGCATTGCTGACGGCAGCATCCTCACCTATGCCCTGGGCGATTGGCCGGCACCCTATGGCATTGTGCTGGTGGCCGACCGGCTGGCCGCGGGCATGCTGCTGATCACCGCCCTGCTGGGCCTGCTGGCCCTGCTCCATGCGAGCCGGGGCACCGACCTGGAAGGCCGGCATTTCCATGTGCTGTTCCAGCTGCAGCTGTTTGGTCTGAACGGGGCCTTCCTCACCGGCGACCTGTTCAACCTGTTCGTCTTCTTCGAGATCCTGCTGCTGGCCTCCTACGGCCTGCTGCTGCATGGCGGCGGGCCGGAGCGCACCCGCGCCGGGCTGCACTTCGTGGTCATCAACCTGGCCGGCTCCACCCTGTTCCTGTTCGCGGTCGGCACCCTCTATGGCGTGCTCGGCACCCTCAACATGGCCGACCTGGCCCGACGCATGGCCCAGGTCGGGCCGGCCGAACTGGGCCTGGTCCAGGCGGCCGGACTGCTGCTGTTCGGGGTGTTCGCGCTCAAGGCCGCGCTGGTGCCGCTGTACCTGTGGCTGCCCGCCGCCTATGCCGGCACCAGCGCGCCGGTGGCGGCCCTGTTCGCGGTCATGACCAAGGTCGGGGTCTACAGCATCGTACGCCTGGACACCCTGATCTTCGGCACGCAGGCCGGTGACAGTGCTCACCTGCTGGGCGACTGGCTGCTGCCGCTGGCCCTGGTCACGCTGGCCCTCGGCATGGCCGGGGTGGTGGCCAGCACCGGCCTGCGCCAGCAGACCGCCTACCTGGTCGTGGCCTCGGTCGGCACCCTGCTCACCGCCGCCGGACTGGGCACGGCCGACGGGCTGGCCGCCGGCCTCTACTACCTGCCGCACACCACCTTCGCCGCCGGCGCCCTGTTCCTGCTGGCCGACGGCATCGCCCGCCGCCGCGGCGAGCTGGCCGACCGCTTCGCCCCGGACGGCAGCATGAGCCATCCGCGCCTGCTGGGCGGGCTGTTCTTCATCACCGCCGTGCTGATCGCCGGCCTGCCGCCGCTGTCGGGCTTCCTGGCCAAGTTCCTCATCCTGCGCGCGGCCCTGCCGCATCCGGACCTGGCCTGGATAATGACGGTGGTGCTGGTGACCAGCCTGCTGGCGGTGATCGCCCTGGCCCGCAGCGGCAGTGTGCTGTTCTACCGCGCACGGGTGGTCAATGCGCCTGCGGGCGAGCGTCTGCTGCCGGAACTGGCACCCGCCACCGCGCTGCTGCTGCTGTGCCTGGGACTGGTCCTCTGGGCCGGGCCGGTGCATGAGTACAGCCTGCGCACGGCCCAGCAGCTGTACCACCCGCAGATCTACATCGACGCCGTGCTGGGCCGGGAGGTCGCACCATGATCCAGCGTCTGCTGCCGCATCCTCTGCTCACCCCCATCCTGGCCCTGATATGGATGCTGCTGGCGAACGAATTCAGCGCCGGGCACGCGCTGCTGGGCCTGCTGCTGGGCTGGGCCATCCCCATCTTCACCCTGCGTTTCTGGCCGGAGCAGACCCGCATCCGCCGGCCGCTGACCCTGCTGCGCTTCATCGCCGTGGTGCTGTATGACATCCTCATCGCCAACCTGGCTGTGGCGAAGCTGATCGTCAGCCGCCCCCGCCGCCTGCAGCCGGCCTTCCTGGAGGTGCCGCTGGACGTACGCTCGGACCTGGCCATCAGCCTGCTGGCCAACACCATCTCGCTCACCCCGGGCACGGTCTCCGCCGAACTCTCGCCCGAGCGCGACCGGCTGCTGGTGCACGCCCTGCATGCGACCGATACCGAGGCCCTGGTGGCGACCATCAAGACGCGCTACGAGGCACCGCTGAAGGAGGTCTTCGAGGAATGATCGACACCGCGCTCACCATCGCCTTCACCCTGGTCGGGCTGGCCGTGGCGTTGAGCCTGTGGCGGCTGCTGCGCGGCCCGGACGCGCCGGACCGGATACTGGCACTGGACACCCTGTATGTGAACACCATCGCCCTGCTGGTGCTGTTCGGCATCCAGATCGACAGCAATATCTACTTCGAGGCGGCCCTGCTGATCGCCCTGATGGGCTTCGTGGGAACGGTCGCGCTGTGCAAGTACCTGCTGCGCGGGGACATCATCGAGTGAACGTCATGCTGGAATACGTGCTTGCATTTCTGATCATCGCCGGCGGCGCCTTCACCTTCATCGGCTCGCTGGGCCTGGCCCGGCTGCGCGATTTCTACAGCCGTCTGCACGGCCCGACCAAGGCCACCACCCTGGGCGTGGGCTGCGTGCTGATCGCCTCGGCGGTGTATTTCAGCCAGGGCGATCAACCCAGCCTGCACGAGATCCTGATCACCCTGTTCCTGTTCATCACCGCGCCGGTCAGCGCCCACCTGCTGGCCAAGGCGGCGCTGCATCTGAAGCTGACCTCGGTGGCGCGGCGGCCGGAGTCGGAAAACCTGGAGTGATCGGCGCCGGCCGGGATGCCGGACACCGGGACCTCAGTCGTCGATCTCGATGCTGATATCGCGATGCAGCTTATCGTTCTTGATCAGATCCGCCAGGCGCACGGGGCGTCTGGTCTCAACCTCGATCTCAAGATTGCCGCCCTTTTCGATGAAGCCCTGCAGAGCCTCGATGCTGTCTTCGTCCAGGTCACCCGCTGTCACCTGCTGCTTCATCTGCGGATTGACGCCGACATGCATTCCCGCCTTGACGGCTTCGAACGGGACCTCTTTCTCGTTCAGGGCAGTGGCATAGTTGTATGAACCCAGGGCGGACAGATGCGCCATGCGTTCGAAGGCGCCATAGTCCTCAAGCCCGGCGCGGGCGCCGACCAGTTCGATACGGCCGAACTCGGCCAACAGCTGCTCGGGCGCGAAGATAGCGGCCTGGATCTGTTTTTCAGGATCGATCTCGAACAGCGGCCGGGTTCGCTGCAGCCTGAGTTCGATTTCATTACGGGCAAGGTTCTCCGCATCCAGTTCCACCGTCAGAGTGAGCTTTTCGTCATCGCGCTCGTAGGCATACCCCACTGCGCCGTCGAGCCGGGTCTCCTTTATACCCAGGGTGCGCGCCAGCCTGAGCGGCTCGGCCAGCATCTGGTAGAGCACATTCTCCTGGATCTGATCGGGCCCGGGATCGGTGACGAGTCCGTAGCCGCTGAAGCGGATGTGCTTGCGGTTTTCATCACGGGCGCCGGCGATTTCCACCCTGTCCAGTCGGCCGGTGATCCGCTGCTGCTGATCGCCGAATTCCATCAGGACAATGTTCAGATCCACCTCCTTCAGCGCGATACTGTCCGACAGCGGCGAGTAGGAGGCGTCGTCATAGCGGATGGCATCGGTGAGGTCCTTGTCGTAGAGGAAATCCTCGAAGGCCTCCACCCCCCGGGCCGAGGCATAGAAATAGCCGCCGGCCAGCACGATGACCAGCCCGGCCGCGACACCATAGATCAGGTTCCTGTTATTGAGTGCGCTCATGGCTGTGTCCTCAGGGATTGGCGGCCAGGTTGAATTCCATGTCCTCGTCCTCGTACCAGGCCTTCATCATGTCCTCGACCTCCATTTCCTCAAGGCATTTGTCCGTCGTGCAGGCCACGGCCTGATCCACGGCAATCTCGAATACCGGCCGGCCCTTGGCGTCGAACTCGAACCCGAATTCAGGCTCCATGCGGATCAGCATCCAGCCATCCAGTTCCACGCCGCTGGCATTGTGGCTGACCTGCATGGCATAGGGCGCCTCGATCTCGCCAGCGTCGGCCTCGACCAGCAGATACAGCGGTCCGGGCAGGCGCACCCGGCCGGCGTCCACCTGAGTCAGATACTGAGCCGGATGGGCAAGCGCCAGCGCCCCGCCCAGGGCGCTGCCGTGGTAGGCGCGGGTGCTGGTGAAATCGATGCGATGCCGTGCCAGCTGCTCCCTCGCCAGCTGCAGCGTGGCGTAGAACCGCACCCGGTCGTAGGGTGAGGCGTTCGCCAGTTCCTGATACTGCCTGTCCAGGCTGGACTGGTGCTGCGCCCGCAACTGGGCCAGACGCTGGCGCTCCATCTCCTCACGTCTGCGCTCGGCCTCGGCAAAGGCCGCGCGCTTGGCCGCGAAGTCGGTATCGACCTGCACCATCCAGGGCGTGCCGCGCTGGCGCAGGGCGCGCCCGGCCTTGTGGAAGGCGGTGTCGGGGTTCCGGGCATTGAGATTCTTCTGATAGTCGGCGGTCGGCGTCAGGGAGAAGCTGTCGGTGATGACGAAGCTGACCTGACCGAACTGGTTGGTATTGCTGTAGCCGAAGAAATCCCGGTATATCGCCGTGATCGACTGCGCCAGCGTCGTGGCGGCGGGATCGGCCTTGAGCGCGTCATTGTCGGTGAGGACGATGATGGGGGTGTTCTCCAGACGCCAGACCTGGTTGTTGCCATTCACATAAGTGGCGAAATAATGCGCCCGCAGTTCCGGGTCCTGTCCCAGCCAGACCAGCAGCTTGTCCGAGGTGAAGGAGCGGTTCCAGCGGTCCGTGGTGGTGGTCCTGTTGCGGGCCACCACCTGGCGCGGCAGGCCACGGTCGAGATTGAAGCCGTCGACCCAGTAGCCGTTCAGCGAGGCGAAGGGCTGTTTCTGGCCCTCGTAGTAGAAGCGGGCCTGAGTCGGGCGGTTCTTCACCCTGGAGTGGACATAGCCATTGATGCAGTCATACTCCCGCGTCATTTCGAAGCTCGGCCCGAATTGGGCCTGGATATCGAAGAAGGCGCGGATGCGGCAGCCGTCGGTGCGGCTGGTGATTTCCTGCGCCTTCCCGGTCTCGCCGCTGACGCGGAGCAGGCCGCCGGGCTTCCAGCCGGCGATCTCCAGCGCCGGCGGCGCGGCCGGCACCGCTTCGGTCACTGCCTCAGCTTCGGCGGCAGGCGTGGTCACGGATGCGGGTGCCGGTGCGGATGCGGGCGCGGGTGCAGGAGCGGATGGCGTGGTTGCCGGGGAATCGGGGGTGGATGCAGCCGCCGCGGCGGGCGGGACGGAGGCCGGCTCGGAGGGCGGCTCGGATCCGGGGACCGCCGCGGCCGGCGGTGACACCGGTATCTGCTGAGCGATCCAGCCGTTGCCGCGCTCGGCCCGGCCGGTCCAGACGGCCCTGTCCCCGGCCCGGCCCTCGATGCTCATGGTCTGTGCCTCGGTGCACTCACGCACCAGCACGTGCCCGAGCTTCTGCAGAATATCCAGATATTCCCCGGTCGCGAACCTGCCGGCGTCGCCGGCACTGACCTGCATCCGGACGTCCTCCCGGCACCAGGGCTCGCCCAGCGCGGTAAAGGACATGTCCAGCGATTTACTGTGAGCGAAAACCTTGTCGGCATGCGCCGGCGCTATCATGCAACTGGCAAATGCGGCTGCCAGAACCCGCCGTTGATACTTCATGCCGCCTCCTCAGCCCAGTTCCCAGACGCCGTCGGGCTTCTGGCAGGCCTGGGTGGTTTCCTGCTCCGTTCCCTTGTCGGTATTGACGCTGATCTCGACCTCGCGGCACCCGCGCTGGGCGGTGACGGTGGAGGTGGAGGTCTCCACCGCATCCAGGTCGATGCCGGCGAAGCCCTCCTGCTTCGGCAGGGTCTCGACCTGCTCGCTGTCCAGGTCGATCCCCCTGGCCTGGGCGGCTTCCACCGGGTTGTAGGGCTGGACATAGTCCCCGTGGACATAGCCCATGGTCACGCCCTGCTTGGCCAGCATCAGCCAGCCGTTGTCGGTGCGTCCCGCCGAGGTGACCACGTCGCCGGTATCCAGCGTGGTGATGATGCCGTAGCGGGTACCGGGACCGGCCCGCACCCGCAGCGCGGAGGTGGTTTCATACTGTCGGTTTTCCAGCTTGATGCTGGGCACGGCTTCAACCGTGCTCAGGCGCTTGATCTGCTTCGGCTCGCTCTGGTAACTGATCTCGCCGGTCTTGATCTCGGCCGAAGCACCGCTGCGGTCGCTGTTCCAGCTGGCCACGCCGGCGTTTTCCTGCTCCAGGGCCTCCACCGTCGAGGCGGCCAGGGCCTTGCGGTCCTGCTCGTCCAGGTGCCGGCCGATGGCCCGGCCGGCATAATAGCCCGCCGCACCCCCGATGGCCGCACCCAGCCACTTGTTGTCGCCGGCCACGGCCGCGCCCAGCACGGCGCCGCCGATCGCACCCAGGGTCGCGCCCCAGTCTTCCTTGGAGGGATTGCTCTGACAGCCGGCGGCCAGCGCCACGGCCAGAAGGGATGGAACCAGTGTCTTGGTCTGCATGAGTTCAACCTCAGATATTTATTGTTTTCCATCGGTTGCGGCGGACAGCCGCCATCTGAAGATCCACTCAATACTTATAGCACGCGGCTCCCCATTCACAAGTCAGCATTTGCTTACATGAACTGTACCGCCACCACCCGGATTCGATGGCCACGGCAAACCACGGCTGAACTGGGAACCCTGCCTCCCGGGGTGCCCTGCAGCTGGAGCAGCGGGAATCCTTGCTGTTCAGGAGAATGGGCAGGGCTGGCGCGGGTGGCCGGTACAGGGACGGCGATTACAGGTCGGAAAGCTGATTCGAGGTACGACGCAGGTTGTAGCTGACGGTCCTGGCCAGATGACGCAGGATCTTCACCCCCACATGGGGCTCGGCCGCGATGATGGCATCCAGTCCCTGGCGGTCCAGCACCGTGACCGAGGCGGGCGACCGCGCCCGGATGGTGGCGGAACGCGGCAGACCGTCGAGCAGGGCCATTTCACCGATGGCCGTACCGGCACTGAAGCGGGACACGATCTTTTCGTTGTTGTTGAAGTCTTTCTTGACGGCTTCCAGCTGTCCATCGGTGACAAAGGCGGCAAAATCGCTCTGGTCGCCTTCGGCGAACAGAACATCGCCGGCATCCAGTTCAATGGTACCGATGTAGGGGTCGATCTTCCTGAGATCGTCCTCATTGAGCGCCCGGAACAACGGCGTGTGATCAATGCCATCCACGACAGCACCCTCCCTGCGAATCCCCGGCCGGAAGCCGTTCATCAGTCATAACGGCCGCCGCGCGGCCTTTCTGAAGCTTCCGCTCAGGGTCGCAGGCGGTAGATCCGACCGCTGTCGGTGGAGAGATAGAGCCAGCCTTCGGGGCTTTCGGCCAGGGCGCGGATGCGTTCATTGAGATCCTGCAGCAGGCGCTCCTCGCCGGCGGGGTTGCCGTCGGCATCCAGACTGACGCGGTTGAGATGGCGCAGCTTGAGCGCACCCGCGAGCAGGTCGCCCTGCCACTCGGGGAAGGCCCGACCGGAATAGAGCAACAGGCTGCCGGGGGCGATGGAGGGGATGTAGACCTTGACCGGATCCGTCATGCCCGGCTTGCTCGTGGCCTCGCCGACATCGACCGGCCCCCAGTATTCCTGGCCGTGCGAGACCACCGGCCAGCCGTAGTTGGCGCCGCGCTCGACCAGGTTGATCTCGTCGCCGCCGCGCGGGCCGTGCTCGATCAGCCACAGGCGTTCATGTTCGCTGTCATAGACCAGCCCCTGCGGATTGCGGTGGCCGTAGCTCCAGATCTCGGGCAGGGCGTTTTTGCGGCCGACAAAGGGGTTGTCCTCCGGCACACTGCCATCGAGGTTCAGGCGCAGCACGCTGCCGGCGTGAGTGGTCAGATCCTGGCCGTTGGGGCGCACGCCGCGGTCGCCGATGCCGAAGAACAGGTGCCCGCTGCCGTCGAAGGCGATGCGGCTGCCGAAGTGGCGGGTGGTGTCGCTGCGCGATTGCGTGACAATCAGTTCCTGCCAGTCCACCAGCCGGTCACCGCTGAGGCGCGCCCGCGCCAGGGCGGTCGCCCCCTGGCCGTCCACCGGTTTGGCGTAGGTGAAATAGATCCAGCCGGTCTCGGCATGGTCCGGCGCCAGGGCGATGTCCAGCAGTCCGCCCTGCCCCTCGGCATAGACCTCGGGCACGCCATCCAGATAGCTCACCTCGCCGCTGGCGGTATCCAGCCGCCCAACCCGGCCCGCACGCTCGGTGAACAGCAGGGTACCGGCATCCTGGAATACCATGCCCCAGGGGATGCCCAGCCCTTCGGCCACGGGTTCCGGACGCCGGTCGGCCGCGGCCGCAGCGCTCAACCCGGCCGCCGTCAGCAGCCAGCCGAGCAACAGCGCCCTGAGCCAATGCATACGGCTTGGGTCTATGAGCTTCATCCTGTCCTCCATCAGTTACAGCCGCTGCCTGTGGTGGCGGCCTGGGCCGGGACCGCGGGCGCCTGCATCGCCGGCAGGTCGGCCCGCATCAGGCGATTGGTGTCGGTGCCGAACCAGAGGGCGTGATGTGTGGTGTCATACACCATGTGGCGCACCGCGCCGGCACCGCCGGGAATGGGGCTGACGCCGAAGAAGCGCTCGCTGTCCGGATCGAATCCCACCAGGCGGTTGGGATCGGGATGAGTCTCCACAAACCAGATGCGGCCGGCGGCGTCGGCGGCCATGGCATAGGGACCGGCCTGCTGCGCCGGACTGTGACGCCACTCCTTGAAGCCGCCGGTCAACGGCTGGTAGCGTCCCAGATAGCCCTCGGCGTAATCGACATACCAGACGCCGCAGGCGTTGACGGCCAGGCGCCGCGGCCGGGCCTCCTTGCGCGGCAGTTCGATCTCCGTCAGTTGCATGTCGGGCGTGATCCTCGCCAGCTTGTGCGTCCCGAACAGTGCGACCCAGACAGTGTCCTGGGCATCAATGAGGATGCCGTAGGGCCGTGCCTTCGGCGTCGGCACATCGACATACCGGATTTCGCCGCTGGCGCGGTCATAGCGTCCGATCTGGTTGGCCCACTGGGCGGTGAACCAGAGCCGGCCCTGTGAGTCCTCATACAGGGTATGCGGATCCTTGAGCTGCCCCTGCGGCATGTCGATACGCTCGATCTCGCCTCTCTCCGGATCGATCCGACCCAGATGGGCATCCCGGTTGCCGGCGTACCAGATCTCCTGGTCGCGGGTGATATAGACGGTGTGCGGACCGGCCCCCTCCGGGAGATCATAACGCCTGAAGCTTTCCGTCTCCGGGTCGAACACGGCCGCATAGTCGCCGGTCTGGCCGACGAACCAGACCCGGCCGTCAGCGGCCAGCGCCGGGTCCCGCGGCCGGGTATTGGGCCATTCCACCTGCCAGTGCTCGATCCCGATCGATGCCTCCTGTGCCTGGACCGGCACCAGCATCAGGCCCAGCACGAAACCCAGCAGCATGCGTATCATGAAGTCCCCCGCTCGGTTATTGCTGTTGATTTGGAAACCTCTGATTTATTCGTCATTGCGAGGCGCGTAGCGCCGTGGCAATCTCCAACCGGTTAATTCTGCTACACGCGTTTACCTCGCTTTGTATATGGGTACTCGCAATGACGAGACCAAATGAATTAATCAGAGGTTGCTTGGGATAAAGGACACTCCCGGGCCGGACGGGTTCCTGAATCCCGCCTTACTCGATTTTGAGATAGGCAAAGCCCTGCTGTTGCAGTTCAGCGATACGCACCACGCCCGAACGGACCATTTCGACCCCTTGGTACAACTCGTCTTCGGACAGGCCGATTTCGGAACGTGTGATGTCGCACAGTTCCAGCTTCACGCCATGCACGTCGGCCAGGCTGCGCAGCCGGCCGCGCAGATTCTCGCGCCGTTCGCGCAATGCGGCGTCCGCCGCGAACGGGGTCCCGGCCAGCGCGTCATCCGTGAGGAAGCGGATGCCGTGGGCGACGAAGACGATGCGCACGTCATAATCGCGCAGATCGCTCTTGTAGGTGGTGATCATGTTGTTGATGCTGGTCAGCATCGCACTGAAACGGCGCGGATCGGAATAATCGGCGTGATAGACCACCTTCGCCTCGGCGTGGACAGCAGTCGCGGGTAGCAAGCCGCCGGTGACGGCGAGCAACAGGGCCACCAGCCACACCATCGCCATGCCTTTACGGGAACAACTGCTCACTGCGGCCATGACACACCTCCTGAATCGTATGACTTCAGTAGCAGTGTAGCAGTCGTCGGCGGGAGTGCAGTCCCGACTGCGGTTGACCGGGCGCACCGAAGCCGCCAGGCATAGCACGCTCCTACAGGTCAATCACGACCAGGAATCGGGATCAGAACGCCGGCTCGAGCATGCGCAGGCGCAGGTCCTCGCGCGAGTCGGTGAGCAGGCGCTGGATGGCCCCGCCCGGCATGGGACGGCTGAACAGGAACCCCTGGGCCTCGTGGCAGCCGTGCTCGCGCAGGAAGGCCAGCTGCTCGTAGGTCTCCACGCCCTCGGCCATGACCCGCATATCCAGGGTCTGGCCCAGGGTGATGACGGTGCGGGCGATGGCCGCGCCGTCGGGCTTGTGGATGTCGCGCACGAAGGACTGATCCAGCTTGATCTTGTTGATGGGGAAGCGGGTGAGATAGCTCAGCGAGGAATAGCCGGTACCGAAATCGTCCACCGACACCTCCACGCCCAGTTCGCGCAGCCGGCGCAGCGTATCGATGGTGGTATCGGCGTCGCGCATGATCAGGCTTTCGGTCAGCTCGATCTCCAGCAGCTGCGGATCCACGCCGCTGGACTGCAGGGCGTTCATGATCGATTCCAGCAGATGCCGGTGACGGAACTGCACCGGCGAGATGTTCACCGCCACCCGCACCGGCGGCAGCCCGGCCGCCTGCCATTCCACCACCTGGCGGCAGGCCTCCTGCAGCACCCACTGGCCGATGTCCATGATCAGGCCGGTGCTCTCGGCCACCGGGATGAACTCGGCCGGCGAGATGGGCCCGCGCTCGCGCTGGTTCCAGCGCAACAGGGCCTCGACTCCGATCACCTGGCCGGTCTCGATGCACAGCTGGGGCTGGAAATGCAGGCTGAACTCGTCGCGCTGCAGCGCCAGGCGCAGGTCGCGCTCGATGGTCGCACGCCGCTGGACGATGCGGTTGAGCTCGGCGACATAGAATTGAAACCGGTTGCGGCCCTCGCGCTTGGCCTTGTACATGGCCAGATCGGCGTTCTTGAGCAGCTCATCGGCGTTGTGGTGATCGTCGAAGGGATACAGGGTCACGCCGATGCTGATGGCGGAATGGATCTCGTGGTTGTCGATGATGATCGGCTGGCTGACGGTATCGACAATGCGCTCGGCCAGTTCGGCGGCATCCTCCACCGAATGCATGCTGGTCTGGATCACGCCGAACTCGTCGCCGCCGAAGCGGGCCACAGTATCGGTCTCGCGGGTACAGGCCACGATGCGCGCCGAGACCTCCCTGAGCAGGCGATCTCCCACGGCGTGGCCGAGGGTGTCGTTGACGTCCTTGAAATTGTCCATGTCCAGGAACATCACCGCGATCAGGGTCTCGGAGCGGCGCGCCTGGGCCATGGACTGCAGCAGCCGGTCGCGGAACAGGGCCCGGTTGGGCAGACCGGTGAGCATGTCATAGTGGGCCAGATACTGGGCCTGGTAGGCAGCATCGGAGCGGCGGCTGCTGTCGCGCGCCACGATCAGCACCGAACGGATCTGGCCGTGGGCGTCGAACAGCGGCGAGCAGCGCGCCTCCACCCGCATCGGCTCGCCGCGGGCGTCGTGAATGTCGAATTCGTAGTTGACCGGTTCGCCGCTGACGGCACGCCGCGCCAGCAGCACGAAGCGCTTCTGGTGGTGCGGCGCGATGTAGTGCATCAGGCTGTTGCCGATGACCTCGTTGGCATCCCGGCAACTCAGCAGTCCCAATCCGGCCGGATTGATCTCGATGATGCGGCCCTCGGCATCCACCACCAGCACCCCTTCCATGTCGGTCTCGACCAGTCGCCGCAGCAGCTGCTCGCGCTCGTGCAGCCGGGTCTGGATTTCACGCCGCTCGGTCACATCGAGCCACGCCCCCTTGACCTGGCAGCGACCGTCGACCTCCGGGTCGCAGACCCGGCGATGATCGCGAATCCAGCGATAACCCGTATTACGGAATCGGAAGCGGTACTCGGCGTAGATTTCCCTGCGCTTGCCCAGGCGGGCGAAACTGACCTGCACCCGCTCGAGGTCATCGGGATGGATGTGCTGGCTCCACCAGGCGGGGTCCCGGGCCTCCTGCGGGCGGTAACCGGTCAGGGCCCAGAGGTTGCTGCTCACCCAGTCCACTTCCAGCGACTGGGTTCCGGGATTGTGGCTGCCACTGTAGAGGACAGCGGGAGAGGCCTGTAGTAAGGTATCGAGCTGGGAAAAATCCGCGGCGATACGGGTTTCAGGCACCTGGGTGGAATCTGGCATTATCTCGGACCCGAAGCTGTGAGCTGGCTGGACACTGGTCCCTGTCCGTTCTGTTCTTATTTGATGCGGATCGGTCCAGACCGCCCCGCCGCGATTCTCGCTGCCGTGACCGGACCCTCCATGGCAGACAGCGCCCGGCCGGCCCTCTTCCGTCAATTTGTCGACTTGTCAGGGGAAACCTTTACCGGGAATTTACCCTCCGTGGCGCCAACCCCGTACCGAGACTTTTCCCATCGCCGGAATTAGAGGACAATAGGCATATTTCTCATTAGCTTATCCAGGTTTTATGAAAATAACATTATATGGAATCACCTCCTGCGACACAGTGCGCAAGGCCCGCCGCCTGCTGGACCAGGAGGGCGTTGACTACCGTTTCCACGACTTGCGCGCCGACGGTCTGGAACCGAGCCGGGTCGATGACTGGCTGCGCCAGCTCGACCCCGCCGCCCTGATCAACCGCCGCAGCACCAGCTGGCGTCAGCTGTCCGAGGCGCAGCGGGCCGATCTCAGCCCGGCCGCGGTAAAGGCCCTGGTACTGGACAACCCGACCCTGATCAAGCGCCCGGTGCTGGAGATCGACGGCCGCATCGAAGTGGGCTTCAGCCCCGAGCGCTACCAGGAACTGCTGGCGTCATGAGCACGACCACCCTGGATCTGGCCCGCGACCTGATCGCCCGCAACTCGGTCACCCCCGAGGACGCCGGCTGCCAGGCCATGATGGCCGACTTCCTGGCCGCGCGCGGCTTCGACATCACCCCCCTGCCCTTCGGCGAAGTCAGCAACCTGTGGGCGCGGCGCGGTGACAACGGACCGCTGTTCGTGTTCGCCGGCCATACCGACGTGGTACCGACCGGCCCGCTCGAGGCCTGGGACAGCCCGCCCTTCGAACCCACGGAGCGCGACGGCTGGCTCTATGGTCGCGGCGCCGCCGACATGAAGGGCAGCCTGGCCGCCATGCTCACGGCCGTGGACCGGTTTCTCGCCGCCCATCCCGAACCGCACGGCTCCATCGCCTTCCTTATCACCAGCGATGAGGAAGGCCCCTCGGTCAACGGCACGGTCAAGGTGGTCGAGTGGCTGCAGGCACAGGGGACGCGCATCGACTGGTGCCTGGTGGGCGAGCCTTCCAGCAGCGAGCAGGTGGGCGACGTGATGAAGAACGGCCGCCGCGGCTCGCTGTCGGGCGAGTTGCGGGTCAAGGGCGTACAGGGCCATGTCGCCTACCCGCACCTGGCACGCAACCCGGTGCACCAGGCCGCGCCGGCACTGGCCGAGCTGTGCGCCACCGAATGGGACGCGGGCAACGATCACTTCCCGCCCACCACCTTCCAGATCTCCAATGTCCAGGCCGGCACCGGGGCGACCAATGTCATTCCCGGCGAACTGACGGTGCTGTTCAACTTCCGCTATTCCACCGAATCCGACGCCGATGGACTCAGGCGCCGGGTCCACGCACTGCTCGACCGCCACGCGCTGGAATACGAACTGGACTGGACCCACTCCGGCGCCCCCTTCCTCACCCCGGCCGGCGAGCTGGTCGAGGCGGCGCGCGCGGCGGTGCGCGAGCGCTGCGGCTTCGAGGCGCAGCTCTCCACCGCCGGCGGCACCTCGGACGGGCGTTTCATCGCCCCGACCGGCGCCCAGGTCTTGGAACTGGGGCCGGTGAATGCGACCATCCACAAGGTCAATGAATGTGTGCGCTGCGAGGATCTCGAGCGCCTGTCAGAACTATACGAAACGATCCTGGCCAAACTGCTCGCCTGAGCGGCGGCCAAGGGGATGGAGAAGATGAAGAGCCCTCACAGCGGTCGTCGTGGACCCTATCTGCTGCTGTCCGCCCTGCTGCTGCTCGGCGGCTGTTCCATGAATCAGCTGGTGGTGCGCTCCTCGATGGGGCTGATGGAGCAGAGCATCCGCGCCATGCACCGCGAGACCGATCTGGAACTGGCCCGCGCAGCCATGCCCGCCAATCTCAAGATGCTGGAAGGCATGATCGCCGCCGACCCCGGCAATGCCCGGCTGCAGCTGTATGCCGCCGAGGGCTACTACGGCTACAGCTTTGCCTTCGTCGAGCGCAGCGATCCGCAGCGCGCCGCCGGACTGTATGCGCGCTGCCGCGACTACGCCGCCGGCGCGCTGGAACGCACGGGATTCACTCATGACCTGACCGACACGCCGCTGCGCGAACTCGAATCGGCCCTGCAGCAGGCAGGAGCGGCCCAGGTACCGGCCCTGTTCTGGACCGCCTCCTGCTGGGCCAAGCACATCGACCTCAACCGTGACGACCCCCGCAGCATCGCCCGCCTGGGCCGGGCCGCGGCCCTGATGCAGCGCGTACTGGAACTCGATCCGGACTACTACCACGGCGGTCCGCATCTGTTCTTCGGCGTCTATTACGGCAGCCGCCCGCCCATGCTGGGCGGCGATCCCGGGCGCGCGCAGGAACACTTCAGCGCGGCCCGGGCCGTCAGCGGCGGCCGGATGCTGCTGGGCGAGGTGCTGCAGGCCGAATTCCTCGACCGCCAGCGCATGGACCGCGAGGCCTTTCATGAACGGCTCAGCGGGGTGTTGAACACAGCGGTTGCCGACGACCCCGCACCGCTGGCCTTCGCCAATCAGGTCGCGCGCGAACGCGCCCGCTGGCTGCTGACGCAGGAGGACGCATGGTTCTGATGAACCGGACACGGAGCCTGCGGACAAAGGCACTGCCGATGTATTCACAGAAGGCTTCCCTGTACCCGTCATCCCGGTGCAGCGCCTGCGCCGGACGCGATCCGGTACCGGGATCCCGTGGGTTATCCAACGATGGCGGGATGCTGGATCCCGGCCTGCGCCGGGATGACGGTTTGTTGATGAAGCTCATGACGGCAATGCTTGTGCTGTTCCTGGCAATGACCACCGCCAATTCCGTCCAGGCCGCCGACCACACCCTGAAATTCGCCACCCTGGCCCCGCCCGGCTCGACCTGGATGAACCTGCTGGAGGACTGGGGCCGGGAGGTCGAGCGCCGCAGCGAGGGCCGGCTGGAACTCAAGTTCTACCCCGGCGGCGTGCAGGGCGACGAACCGGACGTGCTGCGCAAGATCCGCTACCGCCAGCTCGACGGCGCCGCCTTCACCGGCTACGGCATCGGCAGCATCCATTCGCCGGCGCGGGTGCTGGAGTTCCCGTTTCTGTTCGACAGCTACGAGGAAATCGATCATGTCCGCACTGAACTCATGCCGGAGATCGAGGCCGGTTTCCGCGACAACGGCTATGAACTGCTGGGGTGGATGGAGGTCGGCTTCGTCTATTTCTTCTCCCAGCAGCGCATCGAGGATTTCGAGGACCTGAAGGAGCGGCGCATCTGGCTGTGGCAGGGCGACCCGCTCGGTCAGGCCATGTTCGCCGCCGGCGATCTGGCCCCGGTGCCGCTGTCCATCACCGACGTCTACACCAGCCTGTCCACCGGCCTGATCGACACCGTCTACTGCACGCCGCTCGCGGCCATCGCCCTGCAGTGGCACACCCGGCTCGACTACATGAGCCGGCTGCCCATGGCCAACGGCATCGGCGCCCTGGTGGTGGCCCGCCGCTTCTTCGATCAGTTGCCCCCCGACCTGCAGCAGCTGCTGCGCGAGACCGGCGCGGAGGCCAGCCGCGAGTTGATCCGCGCCACCCGCGAGGACAATGCCACCAGTCTGGAGGTGTTGCGCGAGGAAGGCATGGAGTTCGTCATGCCGCCGGAATCGCTGGATCGCGATGCCCTGCTGGAGATGCGCGACCAGGCCGCGGCGCAACTGACCGAGGACAGCTACATCCCGCGCTCGCTGTATGAACGGACCCGGGAACTGCTGACCGAGTACCGGTCAGCCCCGGCCGAAGGCACCACGGCCACCCACAGCGCCCATGACTGAAGCCTTGCAGCGGCTGCGCCGCCTGCTGGTCGGCTTCGAGACCGGCATGGCCGGGCTCAGCCTGCTGCTGCTGATCCTGCTGACCCTGGGCCAGATCATTGCCCGCAACTTCTTCGACACCGGCCTGCCGGCGGCCGACAGCCTGACCCGTCACCTGGTACTGTATGTCACCTTCTTCGGCGCCGCCCTGGCCGCCGACGGCGACCGCCACATCAAGATCGACGTGGTCTGCGCCTGGCTGGCCAGCCCCTGGCGGTCACGCCTGTTCCGTCCGCTGCAGGCACTTGGCGCCCTGATCTGCCTGCTGCTGTTCCAGGCCGCGCTGCGCTTCTGGCGTGACGAATGGCAGTACGCCGCCGATCACGAGCGCTGGCAGGTGCTGCTCAACCTGATCATTCCGGTGGGCTTCGGCCTGTTGTGCCTGCATTTCCTGCTCGGTCTGCTGCTGGGCGAGCGCCGCACGGAGCCGCGACTGTGACACCGGCGGTAATCATCGCACTGGTGCTGCTCGCAGCCCTGGGACTGCCGCTGTTCGTGGTGCTCGGGGCCGGCGGTCTCTATGCCACCCACCGGATGGAACTGGATCCGGTGGTGCTGATCGTGGAATTGAACCGCCTGGCCAGCTCACCCAACCTCACCGCCATCCCCATGTTCACCTTCGCCGGCGTGGCGCTGGCCGCCGGCGGCGCGCCGCAGCGTCTGATCCGGCTGTTCAACGCCCTGTTCGGCTGGCTGCCCGGCGGCCTGGCGGCGGTCGCGCTCACCGCCTGCGCCTTTTTCACCGCCTTCTCCGGCGCCTCAGGCGTGACCATCCTGGCGCTGGGCGGGCTGCTCTATCCCATGCTCAGCTGCCAGGGCTACCGCGAGCGCTTCTGTCTGGGACTGCTGACCTCCTCCGGCTCGCTGGGCCTGCTGTTTCCACCGAGCCTCGCCATCCTGCTCTACGGCATCGTCGCCGGGGTGAACATCGACGAGTTGTTCCTGGCCGGCATCGTGCCGGGCACCCTGCTGCTGGTAATGCTGCTGCTCTACAGCATGTTCATGGGCTGCAAGTGCACCGTGCCGCGCCAGGCCTTTTCGGTACCGGAGCTGGCGCGCGCCGTGCGCGCCGGCGTCTGGGACATCCTGCTGCCGGTGGGCATCGTGGTGGGTATCTTCGGCGGCTATGTCACGGTCAACGAGGCCGCCGCCTGCACCGCCGCCTATGTGCTGCTGCTGGAATGCCTCATCTTCCGCAACATCAATCTGCCGCATCAGCTGCCGCTGCTGCTGCGCGACACCAGCCTGCTGGTGGGAAGCATCCTGATCATCCTGGCCGCGGCCATGGGCCTGACCAACCTGCTCATCGACGCCCAGGTGCCGATGCAGCTGCTGGCCTGGGTGAAGACGCATGTGGATTCGCCGCTGGAGTTCCTGCTGCTGCTGAACCTGTTCCTGCTGATCGTGGGCGCGATGATGGACATCTTCTCGGCCATCGTGGTCATCACGCCGTTGCTGCTGCCGCTGGCGGCCCAGTTCGGCATCCATCCGGTGCACCTGGGCATCATCATGCTGGCCAACCTGGAGATCGGCTACAGCACCCCGCCGGTGGGCATCAACCTGTTCATCGCCAGCCAGCGCTTCGGCAAGCCGATCCTGCTGCTGTTCCGCGCCGCCCTGCCCTTTCTGGCCATCATGCTGGTGTGGCTGCTGATCGTCACCTATAACCCGGGGCTGTCGCTGTGGTGGCAGGAAGGGTGATCAATACCACTGTGTAGGTCGGGTTAGCCCGCCAGGGCGTAACCCGACGTGGTTCTCCGCCGGGGTGTCGGGTTACGCTGCCGCTAACCCGACCTACATATCTACGCTATTCACGAAATAGACGTTATCAATAGAATGTCACGACAATTTTACCGTCCTGCGCCCATATCCCCAGGCATGGGGCGTTTTTTCCCGGGCCGGCTTCAGGTATCTTTCCGACCAGGAATCCATTAGGGAATACCCATTATGAAAGCCCTGCTGATCGTGGCCCACGGCAGCCGCCGCGCCGCCTCCAACGACGAAGTCCGCGAACTGACCGCGCGCATCCGCGACCTGGCCGGCACGCGCTTCGGCCAGGTCGACTGCGCCTTCCTGGAACTGGCCGAACCCTCCATCCCGGATGGGATCGAGTGCTGCGTGCGCAACGGCGCCGACGAGGTGGTGGTACTGCCCTATTTCCTGTCCGCCGGCCGTCATGTCATCAGCGACATCCCCGGCGAGGTGGAAGGCAAGCAGCAGCAGTATCCCGACGTCAACATCCACATCGTCCCCTACCTGGGCTCGGCCGAGAGCATCCCCGAACTGATGCTGCAGCTCGCGTCCTGAACCTTGGAGCTCGGCGCTGTAAACACAGAGGGCGCAGAGGCGCGGAGACGCTGAGAAACATAACAAGGATTGCGTGGCTGGAATTTCATGCGAAAGCCCGGGCCTGCGCCGACACAGGCTGCGGCCGCAATCCAGAGACCGCCGCGGCATCTGGATCCCGGCTTTCGCCGGGATGACGGCCTTCGGACACGGGCCTGCCGGCTGGACTGGTTGACCTGCTTTCCCCGAAACAGTGCGATGAACCTGATCAAACCCGGATTCCTTTGCGTCTCCGCGCCTCTGCGCCCTCTGCGTTGATCTCACCCAGGCCCAGACATCTACCGGTCGAAATAGCCGAACACGTCCTTCAGGATCTCCGTGGTCCGAGCCACCGGCTGTTCGCGGATGCGCTTCTCCTCCTCCGCCAGCTTCAGGAACAGGCCGTCCAGGGTCCGGTTGGTGACATAGGCATCCAGGTCGAGGCTATCCTCGGCGACGAACGATTCCAGAAAGCCGGCGCGGGAGACGAACTGCTTGTAGCGCGCGGTCACCCCGACCCGATCCATGTTCTCGCTCACGATCGGACGGATCACCTCGGCCAGCTGCGCCGATGAATGCTCCTGGAAATAGCGGGTCGCGGCATCGTCCCCGCCCTGGACGATGCCCCGCGCATCGCTGACCGACATGCCCTTGATGGTATCGATCAGGATGTCGGTCGTCTGCGGGACGGACTGTTCCGCGGCACGGTTCATCGATTCGATGAAGGCATCCGCATAGCGGTCCTGCCCCAGCCGGCGCAGCAGCGACTCGGCCGTCTGCAGTTCCTGCGGCAGCGGAATGCGCACCGCCTGATCCTGCAGAAAGCCGCCCTGCCGGCCGAGCGTGTCCACGGCCCGCCGGACCCCGACCTGCAGCGCATCCAGCACGGCCCGGGTCATGGCCGCGGCGTCCGGCGCCCCCGCGGCGGATTCCGCGGCCGTTTCCGTCTCCACCTCCTGCTCGCCGCCGCCCAGCACCCCCTTCAGCATGTCCTGCCAGCCGGCCTGCGCCGGTGTAATGAGCAGGGCCGCGGCCATGACAACGGCGAGACGGTGGCGCAGCAATGATCGATTCATCTCACTTCCCTCCCGGTCGGAACGATCTGAAAACCCCGAGTATAGTTCGCAGGCCGGGATAAGCGCAGCGTTCCCGGCAAGCCCGATTGATGCCGGAAACAGGCCTTGCGGCCCTTATTCCGGCCTACGGGAGCAGACGGAGCCCAACCCGCCTTAACGCCGGCACGGACGCTTGCTGTATAATCCCCGCCATGACTGAACTTCCCTTCTGGCAACGCAAGCCCCTGGACGAAATGACCCGCGCGGAATGGGAATCCCTCTGCGACGGCTGCGGCCTGTGCTGCCTGATCAAGTTCGAGGACATCGACACCGGCGAGTTGATCTACTCCAACATCGTCTGCCGTCACTTCGACGACCAGACCTCGCTGTGCCAGTGCTATGAAACACGCTCGCAGAAGGTGCCGGACTGCTGGACCCTCACCCCGGAGAACATCCACGAACTGACCTGGCTGCCCGAGACCTGCGCCTACCGCCTGCTGCGTGACGGCGAGGACCTGGCCTGGTGGCACCCGCTGGTCTCGGGCGACCCGAATACCGTGCACGAGGCCGGCATCGGCATCCGTCACAACTGCATCAGCGAAGAGCATGTGCATGTCGACGACTGGCAGACCTTCTTCGACGAGATGACCGCCGAGGAAGAAGAAGACACGCCGGATCAGCCGGACGCCTCGAACAGCCGCGAATGAGCGAGGAGCGGGACAGCCTGTTCGCCGGCGAACACTCCATGATCGTCGACTTCGCCTTCGACGAGCGCGTGGCCGCCGTCTTCCCCGACATGATCCGCCGCTCGGTGCCGGGCTACAGCGAGATCGTCACCCTGACCGGGCTGTTCGGGCAGCGCTACGCCACGCCCGGCTCCAGCATCTACGATCTCGGCTGCTCCCTGGGGGCCACCACCCTGGCCCTGCGCCGGCAGATCCCGCATGCCGACTGCCGCATCATCAGCGTGGACAACGCCGAGGCCATGACCGCACAGTGCCGCGAGCATGTGGAGGCCGATCCCGGCACGATCCCGGTGGAGGTGCGCTGCGCCGACATCCGCGAGGTCCCGATCGAGGACGCCTCACTGGTGGTGTTGAATTTCACCCTGCAGTTCCTGCCGCCGGACGAGCGCCTGCCGCTGCTGGAGCGCATTCACGCCGGACTGCGCGACGATGGCGTGCTGGTGGTGTCGGAGAAGCTCGACTTCGCCAACGATCTCAGCCAGACCTTTCACACCGACCTGCACCTGGCCTTCAAGCGCGCCAACGGCTACTCGGACCTGGAGATCAGCCGCAAGCGCAGCGCGCTGGAGCGGGTACTGGTCCCCGACACCCTGGAACAGCACCGCGAACGGCTGCAGTGGGCGGGCTTTCGCTGGATCGAGCCCTGGTTCCAGTGCTTCAATTTCGCTTCGCTGGTGGCCTTCAAGCGGCGGCCGGATCTGCCTGAATGAATCAATGGCCACGGAAAACACGGAAAGCACGGACATTTCATTATTGTGCCCCTCTCCCCTTCGGGGGAGAGGGGTTGGGGTGAGGGGCCAAGGTGAAATCGCATTGCCTGTTTTCATCTACCCCCTCTCCCTGGCCCTCTCCCCCGAAGGGGGAGAGGGGAAAATAAAATGTCCGTGCTTTCCGTGTTTTCCGTGGCCATGAATTCAAAACCCTTCACCCTCGACCTCACCCCCCTGAACACCGCCCTGCAGGACACCCCACTGGCCGCCTGGGCCGAAGCCCTGCCGGTCACGCTGGCAGCGAAGCTGGACCCCGACAGCCACGGCGACCTGCCGGCCTGGCAGGCCGCACTCGCCGCCCTGCCCGACATCCGCGCCCGGGATGTCGATCTGAACGCCCCCACCATCCGCATCGGCGCGGCGGACGAAATCGACGCCGCTACCCGGGATCGCATCGAGACTGCACTGCGCCAACTGCATCCCTGGCGCAAGGGGCCGTTCGACATCTTCGGCATTCATATCGACACCGAATGGCGCTCGGACTGGAAGTGGGACCGCATCGCGCCGCATCTCGCGCCGCTGGCGGGACGGCGGGTCCTGGACGTGGGCAGCGGCAACGGCTACTTCGCCCTGCGCATGGCCGGGGCGGGTGCCGCCCTGGTGGTGGCCATCGATCCCATGCGCCTGTTCCTGATGCAGTTCGAGGCGCTGCGCCGGTTCCACGATACGGGCCGGGCCTGCGTGCTGCCGCTCGGCATCGAGGACTTCCCCGAGCGCAGTGAATGTTTCGATACGGTCTTCTCCATGGGCGTGCTCTATCATCGCCGCTCGCCGCTGGATCACCTGATCCAGCTGCGCGAGGCCCTGCGCCCCGGCGGCGAACTGGTGCTGGAGACCCTGGTCATCCCCGGCAATGCCGGGCGGGTGCTGGTCCCGGACGGGCGCTATGCGCGCATGCGCAATGTCTGGTTCATCCCCACGGTGGCGGAACTGGAGCGCTGGCTGGCCCGCTGCGGCCTGCGCGACATCCGCTGCGTCGACGAGGGGCCCACCACACCGGAGGAGCAGCGCAGCACCGACTGGATGCGCTTCGAGTCGCTGGCCCAGTCCCTGGACCCGGCCGACCCGACCCGCACCGTCGAGGGCCACCCCGCCCCGCGCCGGGCGGTGCTCCTCGCCCGGCGCGGGTGACGTAGTGAAAATAGCCACGGAAAACACGGAAAGCACGGACATTTGATGATCATTGCCCGGCGCATCGCGCCAAGGCAATGGAATGATATTTTTGGCATTTGATTTTTTCCGTGCTTTCCGTGTTTTCCGTGGCCATATTTTGATGCCGCCACCATGACCCACGCCCGCGTTTGTGGGACAATTCGCCCCGCATGAACCGGAACACCGCCCCGGCGCCGGCGCCGGACAAACCGTTCGACCCCCGTCATCCGCCCCTGCCGGAGGCCGGCGCGTGCCTGCGCTGGAGCCGGCTGTTCGGCGACAGCCTGGCGCTGGCGGTGACCGCCGCCGCCCGGGAGTACGCCGGGCCGGTCGTGCTGGTCACCCCGGACATGCCGCAACTCGAGCAGCTGCAGGCGCAGCTGACCTGGTTCAGTGACGGCGCGCTGGAACTGCTCAGCTTCCCGGACTGGGAGACCCTGCCCTACGACGCCTTCTCCCCACACCAGGACATCATCTCCCAGCGCATCGAGACCCTGTACCGGCTGCCGGAGTTCCGCCGGGGCGTGCTGATCCTGCCGGTCTCCACCCTGATGCAGCGGGTCGCGCCGCTGAGCTACATCCAGGGCCGCGGCCTGTCGGTGAAGGTCGGCGAACGGCTGGACGTCGATGCCATGCGCAGCCGCTTCGAACAGGCCGGCTACACCTGCGTGGCCCAGGTCATGGAACACGGCGAGTTCGCGGTGCGCGGCTCGCTGCTGGACATCTACCCCATGGGCAGCGAGCTGCCCTACCGGCTGGATCTGTTCGACGACGAGGTCGAGAGCATCCGCACCTTCGACCCGGACAGCCAGCGCTCCATCGAGAAGGTCGAGTCCATCCATCTGCTGCCGGCGCGCGAGTTCCCCTTCGACCCCGACGCCATCAGCCGCTTCCGTCAGGCCTGGCGGGCGCGCTTCGAGGGCGATCCGCAGCGCAGTGCCGTCTACCGCGACGTCAGCCAGGGCATCAGCCCCAACGGCATCGAGTACTATCTGCCGCTGTTCTTCGAGCAGACTGCCAGCCTGCCGGACTACCTGCCTGACGACTGCCTGTTCCTGCAGCTGCCCGGCTGCGACGCCGCCGCGCAGGACTTCTGGCAGCAA
Source organism: Gammaproteobacteria bacterium (assembly GCA_002699185.1). Lineage (GTDB taxonomy): Bacteria > Pseudomonadota > Gammaproteobacteria > Thiohalobacterales > Thiohalobacteraceae > Thiohalobacter. The sequence continues at coordinate 25,428 of PABG01000041.1, forward strand.
CTCGAGGCCCGGCACGACCAGTACCGCCACGACCTCGAACGCCCGGTGCTGGAGCCGGACCAACTCTATCTGGGGCTGGATGAGCTCGAGCGGCACCTGGCCGCCAGCCGCCGGGTGGAGGTCCTGCGTTTCGACGAAGGCGAAACGCAGGCGGTCAACTTCGCCACCTGCGGCCTGCCCGATGTCTCGCTCAAGCCGCGCGCGGCGCAGCCGGCCGAACAGCTCACGCGTTTTCTCGATCAGCATCCGGGCCGGGTGCTGATCACCGCCGAGTCCGCCGGCCGCCGCGAGCATCTGCTCGACAGCCTGCGCGACAACGGCCTGCGCCCGCAGGCGGTCGAGGGCTGGCAGGCCTTTCTCGACGGCGACATCGAACTGGGCATCGGCGTGGCCCCGCTGGAACAGGGCCTGCGACTGGAGGACGGCGCGCTCGCCCTGCTCACCGAGACCCAGCTGCTGGGCCGGCGTGCCAGCCAGGTCAGCCGGCGCAAGCCGGCGCGCGACCCCGAGGCCATCATCCGGGATCTTACCGATCTGGCCATCGGCGCCCCGGTGGTGCATGAGGAGTTGGGCGTGGGCCGCTACCTCGGCCTGCAGAAGCTCACCGCCGGCGGCCTGGAAAACGAATTCCTCACCCTGGAGTACGCCGGCGGCGACAAGCTCTATGTGCCGGTCAACTCGCTGCACCTGATCAGCCGCTACACCGGCAGCTCGCCCGAGGCCGCCCCCCTGCACAAGCTGGGTACCGACCAGTGGGCGAAGGCCAGGCGCAAGGCCGCCGAGAAGGCCCGCGACGTGGCCGCCGAACTGCTCGACATCTATGCCCGCCGCGCCGCCCGCCAGGGCCACAGTTTCGACATTCACAGCGACGAGTACCGCCAGTTCGCCGCCGCCTTCCCGTTCGAGGAGACCCCGGACCAGGAGCAGGCCATCGAGGCGGTGCTGGCCGACATGGCCGCACCGCAGCCGATGGACCGGGTGGTGTGCGGCGACGTCGGCTTCGGCAAGACCGAGGTCGCCATGCGCGCCGCCTTCGTCGCCGCCACCAGCGGCCGGCAGGTCGCCCTGCTGGTGCCCACCACCCTGCTGGCGCAGCAGCACTACGAGAACTTCCGCGACCGCATGGCCGACTGGCCCATCCGCATCGAGGCGCTGTCGCGCTTCCGCTCCGGCAAGCAGCAGGAGGCGATCCTGCAGCAACTCAGTGACGGCAAGGTCGATATCGTCATCGGCACCCACAAGCTGCTGCAGGAGAATGTGAAGTTCAAGCAACTCGGGCTGGTGATCGTGGACGAGGAACACCGTTTCGGCGTGCGCCAGAAGGAACGCCTCAAGGCGCTGCGCGCCGAGGTGGACATGCTGACCCTGACCGCCACACCGATCCCGCGCACCCTGAACATGTCCCTGGCGGGACTGCGCGATCTGTCCATCATCGCCACTCCACCGGCCCAGCGCCTGGCGGTGAAGACCTTCGTCGGCGAGTGGAACGGCCAGACCATCCGCGAGGCCTGCCTGCGCGAGATCAAGCGCGGCGGCCAGGTCTACTTCCTGCACAACCAGGTGGAGACCATCGACAAGGTCGCGCGCGAACTGGCCGAACTGGTGCCCGAGGCCGGCATCGCCATCGGCCACGGCCAGATGCGCGAGCGCGACCTGGAACAGGTGATGCTGGATTTCTACCACCGGCGCTTCAATCTGCTGGTGTGCACCACCATCATCGAGAGCGGCATCGACATACCCACCGCCAACACCATCATCATCAACCGCGCCGACAAGCTCGGCCTGGCCCAGCTGCACCAGCTGCGCGGCCGGGTCGGGCGCTCGCACCATCGCGCCTACGCCTACCTGGTCACGCCGCCGGCACGGGCCATGACCGCCGACGCGGTCAAACGCCTGGAGGCCATCGCCTCGCTGGAGGAACTGGGCGCGGGCTTCTCACTTTCCACCCACGACCTGGAGATCCGCGGCGCCGGCGAACTGTTGGGCGACGAGCAGAGCGGGCAGATCCAGGAGATCGGCTTCAGCCTCTACACCGAACTGCTGGAGCGCGCCGTGGCAAGCCTCAAGGCCGGGAAGGAACCGCAGCTGGAACGGCCGCTGGAGCATGGGGCGGAGATCGACCTGCGCATCCCCGCCCTGATCCCGGACGACTATGTCCCCGACGTGCATGGCCGCCTGATCCTGTACAAGCGCATCGCCAACTGCCGCACGGAAGACGAACTGCGCGAGCTGCAGGTGGAGCTGATCGACCGCTTCGGCCTGCTGCCGCCGCAGGTGAAGAACCTGTTCGCCATCACCCGGCTCAAGCTCAGGGCCCTGCCGCTGGGCATCCGCAAGATCGACGCCGGCGAGACCGCCGGCCGCTTCGAGTTCACTGAACAGCCGCAGGTCGATGCCGCGCGCATCGTGCAGCTGGTGCAGACCGCACCTGAGAACTACCGCCTGGACGGGGTGGAGAAGCTGCGATTCAATCTGGACATGCCCGATGCCGAGACCCGGCTGGAGACCGTGGCCCGGCTGCTGGACGAGATCAGCCCCGAGGCCGCCTGAAAAAGGCCAACTGAATCCTGATAGTCCCGTCATTGCGAGCGAAGCGCGGCAATCTCGTAACGCATCAGCAAACAGTTTAGGATTGCCGCGGCGCTCCGCGCCTCGCAATGACGAGTAAACCAGAGGCTTATTTATGTTACTGCATCGCCTGCTCCTGGCCGCACTTGCCCTGCTGATGACCGCTGCCGCACCGGCCGCCGACCAGTACGACGTGGAAATCATCGTCTATGCCAGCCTGGAGCCGGACACCGGCGAGGAATACTGGCCGGCACTGGAATCCGGCCCCGACCTCGCCTCGGCCTGGTACTTCGACCACACCCCGGCGCTGCAGCCGCTGCCGCGCAAGGCCTACCGGCTCGACGCCATCGCCGGCGCCCTGGCACGCTCCAGACAGTATCGTCCCCTGCTCCACTTCGCCTGGCGTCAGCCGGGCTGGGAGCGCGATGCCGCCCTGCCGGTGCGCGTCAACATCCCCATCGGTGCCAACCTGCCGGTGTACCCGGAAAGCCATCCCCTGCGCGCACCCGGCACCGTCACAGCGCCTTCCGGCCTGTCACCCGAATCCGCCCTCAGAGGAGAAATGCAGCTGCTGGAAGGCACGCTCATGGTCTACCGCTCACGCTACCTGCACCTGGTGGCGGATCTGGTCTATCAGGAACGCCTGGGACCGTCAGCGGACAGCAGCCCGTACGCAGAGGACGGCGGCGTCGTCTACCAGCCGATCCGGATGCAGCAGTCGCGCCGCATGCGCAGCAACGAACTGCACTACCTGGATCATCCACGGCTGGGGGTGATCGCACGGATCACACCGGTTGAGGCAGCGGAACCATCAGAAAATGCAGCAAATACCGCAGAACCCCCGGACGCCTCCCCTACAGAGTAGTCCGCAGTCGACCAGAAGCGGCCTCTCATTCCCCGTCATTGCGAGGAGCGCAGCGACGTGGCAATCTCCTTCAGAAAAAAACTTCCTCAAAAAGATCCCGCCATTGCGGGTTTTCATTTTCAATCAACGCAACCTTCGCTTTTCTCAGCCTGGCCTTTAATTGCTTCTCTCTTTCAATGGCCAGGTCCATCGTTTGAAAAACTCAAAGCAGACCAGTCGCGTCACATTGTATTTTGCAGTAAATCCTTTGACTGCTTTGTTTTTGTGTTCCCATATGCGTTTTGACAGATTACTGGTGACGCCAATATACAGCGTGCCATTCGGCCGGTTGCACAGGATATAAACAGCGGGTTGTTTTCCATTTCGCCATCCTTGACGATGATTGTTCAGCTGCACCTTTGGGAGATTGCCACGTCGCTGCGCTCCTCGCAATGACGTGACACTTTTAACGTCCGTTAAGTGCCGTATGCTGCCCCCTTACCCTCCCCGCTGGCCCGCATTCAATAGCGAGCATCCGGTGAAATTACCCCCTACTTCCCCAGCCACTGCAGCCGGTACAGGTCGTGCCGGCGGTCGCGCAGGTTCTTCACCGTGCCGTTGTTGCGGGCCATGGTGAGGGTTTCGGGACGCAGATCGGCGATGGCGACAGTCTCAACGTTGGGGGTGGTGTCAGCGGCGATGCCGTCGCGGGCGAAGGGGAAGTCGCAGGGGGTGAGGATACAACTCTGGGCGTACTGGATATCCATGTTGGCGACGTTGGGCAGGTTGCCGACGTTGCCGGACATGACCACGTAGAGCTGGTTCTCCACCGCGCGGGCCTGGCAGCAATAGCGTACCCGCAGGTAGCTCTGGCGCTCGTCGGTGCAGAAGGGCACGAACAGGATGCGGATACCCTGGTCGGTGAGGTAGCGCGCCAGTTCCGGGAACTCGGCGTCGTAGCAGATCAGCACGCCGATGGGGCCGCAGTCGGTGTCGATGGCCTGCAGGGTGCTGCCGCCCTCGATGTTCCACCAGTAGACCTCGTTGGGGGTGGGATGGATCTTGGGCTGCTCGTGCACGGTGCCATCGCGCAGAAAGACATAGGAAATGTTCTCCACCCGGCCGGACTCGACCCGGGTGGGGTGCGAACCGCCGATGATGTTGATGTTGTAGCGCAGCGCCATGTCGCGCAGGGCCTCGATCAGGCGCGGGGTGTACTTGGTCAGCGCCTCGATGGATTCGGCCGGTGAGAGCTGCTGATCCTCGATGGACAGCAGCTGCAGGGTGAACATCTCGGGGAAGACCACGAAATCGCCGGAGTAGTCGGCCACCACATCGACGAAATAGGCCACCATCTTGAGGAACTCGTCGAAGGACAGCACCCGGCGCTGCATGTACTGCACCGTGCCCACGCGGATGCTGTCGGGCAGGCGGCCGCCATAATCCTTGCTGGTTTTGACCTCCTCGTTGGTGGCCACCTTCGGGTTCTGCCAGCGCAGGTGGATGCCGTAGCCCATCGACTGGTGATCGGCGGTGAGGTAGCCGGGGATGATGTCAATGACCTCGAAGCCGTTGCGCAGCTGGAACGACAGCACCGGGTCGCGGGCCTGGCGTTCCCGAATCGCCTCGACATAGGCCTCGACGCTGCCGAACTTCTTTATGCGCTTGGCCAGGGTGGGCAGCCGCCCGGCGAAGACGATACCCTTCAGGCCCAGCCGCTGGCACAACTGCTTGCGCGCATTGTACAGGCGCTGGCCGAGCCGGTAGCCACGGTAGTCGGGATCGACGCAGACCTCCATACCGTAGAGCCAGTCGCCCTCCGGGTCGTGGCGCGAGGCATGGCCGTTGCCGGTGATCTCACCCCAGGTGTGACGCTTGAGACCCACGGCTTCCTTCACCCGGAAGGTGGCGCAGTAGCCGACCACCCGGTCGTCGACCAGGATGACGAACTGCCCCTCGGGGAAGTGGTTGATCTGGCCGCGCACCGCGCCTTCGGCGTAGCCGTGCAGGCCGGTGCCGGCGTAGACGCGTTCGGACAGTTCGGCGATGGCCGGCACGTCGCCGAGCCGGGCGTTGCGCACCACCAGCTTGCTGGCGGGATCGGAGAGTTCGCGGGTCATGGGGAGCTAGAGCGCCTTCACCTTGTCCAGCACCTCCTGCGCATGGCCCTCGGCGCTGACGCCATAGAGCGCATGGCGGAGGGCACCGGCCTTGTCGATGATGAAGGTCGAGCGCACGATGCCCATCTTCTTCTCGCCGCCCTTGGCCTTTTCCTGCCAGACGCCGTACTGCTCGCACACCCTGCCATCGGGGTCGGACAGCAGCTTCACGGTCAGACCGTACTTGTCGCGGAAGGCGGCATGGCTGCCGCAGTCGTCGCGGCTGATGCCGAGGACCACCGTGTCGGCGGCGTCGAACTGGTCCTGCAGGGCGGTGAAGTCCTGCGCCTCGATGGTGCAGCCGGGGGTGTCGTCCTTGGGGTAGAAGTAGATCACGACGTTCTTCTCGCCCTTGAATCCGGACAGCCGAACCTGTTCGCCGTCGGTCTCCTCCAGGCTGAAGTCGGGGACGGTGTCGCCGGGGTTGAGCATGGGGGCAGTCTCCTTAACTTTATGACATCGTCATTCCCGCGAAGGCGGGAATCCAGAATATCGCGAGCATGTCGGGTTACGCTGCGCTAACCCGACCTACATGCTTTAAGACGTCGTCATTCCCGCATCCAGCACGTAGGTTGGGTTAGGTGCGCAGCGCCGTAACCCAACATGCCGCGGACTGTCGGGTTACGCTACGCTAACCCGACCTACATGATAGACAATCCACTACAGTGACGGTATCACCGCCTCCAGCAGGCCGCGCACCTTGGTCATGGCATTCTTCAGATGCACCTCGATCTCCTCCATGGTGATGTGGCCGTCGCCCTCGCCGCGGCCGGCGGCCCAGTTGGCCACCACGGCACAGGAGGCATAGCACATGCCCTTCTCCGCCGCCAGGGCGGCCTCGGGCATGCCGGTCATGCCGACCATGTCGCAGCCGTCGCGCTCCAGCCGGTCGATCTCGGCTGCGGTCTCCAGACGCGGGCCCTGGGTGGCGCCGTAGGTACCGCGCTCGATGGCGGTGATGCCCTCGCGGCGCGCGGTCTCGATCAGCTTGCGGCGCAACTCGACGCAGTAGGGATAGGTGAAGTCGATATGGGTGACGGCGCTGTCATCGTCGTCGAAGAAGGTGTTCTCCCGGCCCCAGGTGTAGTCGATGATCTGGTCCGGAAAGGCCAGGGTCGCCGGCACCATGCCGCGGGTGATGCCGCCCACGGCGGCCACGGCGATGATGTCCTCGATGCCGATGTGATGCAGCGCCCAGATGTTGGCGCGGTAATTGACCTGGTGCGGCGGGATGGTGTGGCCCGAGCCGTGGCGCGGCAGGAACACCACCTGGGTGCCGCTGATATGGCCGTGGGTGAGCGGTCCGGACGGCTCGCCGTAGGGCGTCTGCAGCACCTCGCGGCGCTCGATCTCCAGATTCCTGAGCTTGTCCAGCCCGGTGCCGCCGATAATTGCCAGTTTTGCCATGAAGAGGGGTTCCTTGTTGCCTTATTCATCCACGGCGTAGATCGCCGGCAGGTTGCGGTGATAACCGTGATAGTCCATGCCGCAGCCGAACACATAGCGGTCCTCGACCTGCAGCCCGGTGAAATCCGCCTCGACCCCGTCGACGCAGCGGTCATGACGTTTCTGCACCAGCACCGCGCTGTAGACCGCCGCGGCCCCTTCCTGCAGGCAGAAGTCCTTGATCGCCTCCAGGGTCAGGCCCTCATCGAGGATATCGTCCAGGATCAGCACGGTGCGGTCCCTGAGCGGGAAGTTGGGGCGGTTGATCCAGTACAGCTCTCCGCCCTTGGTGCGGCCGCGGTAGCGGGTCGCATGCACATAATCCAGCTGCAGAGGGAAATTCAGACGCGGCAGCAGCTGCCCGGCCAGCACGATGGCGCCGGTCATGACGCTGATCACCAGCGGATTGGCATCCTGCATGCGTTCGGTGATGGCCGCGGCCATGGTATCCAGGCTGTTCTGCACGACCTCGGCGCTGTGCACGCACTCGGCGCGCTCCAGCACCCGGCGGGCTTCGGTGGGGGTGATGTCGGTCATTGGTCAGCTTTTGATTCCGGTGCTTCGGGTTGTATCCCGGGTAGGATGGGTGGAGGCGCCGGGCGCCGTAACCCATCGGGTATCGAACGACGATGGGTTGCGCTTCGCTTCACCCATCCTACGGTTTTTATCATTCCAGGAGCCGCTTGATCTGGTCGCCGGCCCGTTCGGCGACCTTGTAGCCTTCCTCGATCGCCTCGGTCGCGCGATGAAACTCCAGCAGCCGGATCTGGGACAGGCGCGGCGTCAGCAGCACATCCGGCGGGTCCCCCGCCATGCGTGCGCGGGTGATGCGCACCTGCATAATGTAAACACTTTGCGCCAGCACGTCGACCAGCGAGGGCGGCGCGTTCTCCTCGCGCTGGAAATAGCTTTTCCACTGCTCCATGGGCGCATGAAACAGGGCCTGGAACATGCCCTGCCAGTCACCCTTGCGCAACATTCTGCCCCAGGCCTTCTCCGCCGACGCATCCTCTTCGGCGGGCAGCGAGCGGGGTGGGTTGCCGGTACGCCGGCCGAGGATGTCGGAGTTCAGATCCACCGCGATGATGCGCTCGGCGCCAAGCGCCCGGCACAGCGACACCGGCACCGGATTGACCAGGCCGCCGTCGACCAGCCAGCGGCCGTCGCGCTCCACCGGTGTGAACAGGCCCGGCAGTGCGATGGAGGCGCGCATGGCGTCCATCAGCGACCCGGACTGCAGCCATACCTCCTGGCCGTTGGAGAGTTCCGTGGCCACGGCGGCAAAGGGCCGGTCGAGTTTTTCGATCTCGGCGTCCTTCAACCGGTCGCGGAAGAAGTCCATCAGTTTGGTACCCTGGAGCAGGCCGCCGGTGAAGGTCACGTCCAGGTAGCGGATGATGTCCTGCCATTCCAGCTGTTCCAGCCATTCGCGCAGGGTGTCGAGCTGGCCGGCGGCCTCGGCGCCGCCGACGATGGAACCGATGGAAGTGCCGCAGATCACATCCACATCGATGCCCTCGTCCTTGAGGTACTGGATGACGCCGATATGCGCCCAGCCGCGCGCAGCGCCGCCGCCCAGGGCCAGGCCGATGCGCGGGCGACGCCGGCTCACTGGCCACCCGCCGGGGCCGGGGCCGCGTCATCGTCGGGCGCCTCCCCTTCACCATCACGCGCGAGCAGCACCCGCTCCGGCACGTGCAGGGTACGGGTCGGGTAGGCGATCTCGGCACCGTGGCTGGCGATGATATCGGCGATCTTCAGCAGGATCTCGTGTTTGACGCGGTGGAACTCGGTCCAGACCGTGGTATGGGTGAAGGTGTAGACCATGAAGTCGATGGACGAGGCATTGAAGGCGTTGAAGTAGACCATCAGCGTCTGGGAGTCATCAATCTCTTCATGCGTCTGCAGCATCTCCCGCACCTCGTCGGTGATGGCATGCATCTTGTCCATGTCGTCGTAGCGGATGCCGATGGTCTCGTAGATGCGGCGGTGGCTCATGCGCCGGGGATTCTCCACGATGATGCTGGTGAAGACCGAATTGGGTACGTACAGCGGCCGCTTGTCGAAGGTGCGGATGGTGGTGATGCGCCAGCCGATGTCCTCCACGATGCCTTCGATCTCGCGATCCGGCGAGCGGATCCAGTCGCCGACGTTGAAGGGGCGGTCCAGATACACCAGCATGGCGCCGAAGAAGTTGGCCAGCATGTCCTTGGCGGCGAAACCCACCGCGATGCCGCCGATACCACCGAAGGCCAGCACACCGGAGATGCTGAAACCCAGCGTCTGCAGCACCACCAGGAAGGCGGTGATGATGACCGTGGCGCGCAGCAGCTTGCCGATGGCGTCCAGGGTGGTGCGGTCGTAGGGCTTGTCATCGGTCGCGTGCTGCTGCAGCACATTCTTCTGGACGTTGTTGATGAGGCGCAGCAGAAACCAGGCAATGACCGCGATCACGCCGACGTCGCGTATCGGGTCCACGGCGGTGAAGATGGGGGTATCCGTCTTGGCGTGGATGATCTCGGCGGCGAAGGCGATGCCGATGATCCAGATCAGCACCCGCACCGGCTTGCGCGCCGACTCGGCCAGGGCATCGTCCCAGGTGTTGCGGGTCTTCTGAAAGCGTGCATACAGACGATCGAGCAGCTTGCCGGCGACATAGCTCAGCAGCAGCGAGACAAAGACGATGATGAACACCTGGTAGATCCAGGTGTTTTCGGTGCTCCAGGCGTACAGCGGCCGTATGTATTCGATGAAGTTTTCCATGCGGATTATGTTATCTCACAGCGGTTCAGATGACCCCGTCATTGCGAGGCGCTATGCGCCGCGGCAATCTCGGAACAGAGGATCATGCGGCCGGAGATTGCCACGCTTCGCTCGCAATGACGAGAAATTATTTGCGTTATTCCAGTATCGTAGGTCGGATTAGCGCAGCGTAATCCGACATGGCTCGGCGTCGGATTACGCCCTTCGGGCTAATCCGACCTACAAGGCTCGGAGCTGCGTTATTCCAGATCCATATCCAGCAGCGGCTCGCTGTCATAGCCCTGCACCGCCGCCACCGCCTCGCGCCAGCGCGGGGATTGCCGCAGCTGTTCAGGCGTGACCGCCTTGCGGCCGTGCAGCCGGATCAGCCGGGCCTGCGAGGCCGGATTCTCGTAGCCCTCCAGCGCCTCGACCACGGCCCGCGCCTCCTGCGGGCGGTTGCAGACCAGGATCATGTCGCAGCCGGCATTCAGCGCACTGCGGGCCCGCGCCACCATGTCGCCGGCGCGCTCGGCGGCGACCATCCCGAGATCGTCGCTGAAGATCACCCCCTGGAACCGCAGCTGCCGGCGCAGGTAGTCCTGCAGCCAGAAACCGGAGAACCCGGCCAGGTCGGCGTCGATCCGGGGATAGAGCACATGGGCGACCATGATCCCGGCCAGCCCCTGGTGAATCAAGCGCTCGAAGGGCAGCAGATCCTCGAGTTCCAGATCGGCCAGTTCGCGCTCGTCCACCGGCAGATCCAGATGGGAATCGGCCTCCACCCCGCCGTGGCCGGGATAGTGCTTGCCCACGGCCGCCATGCCTGCGCTCTGCATGCCCTTCTGGTAGGCATGCGCCAGTTCGGCCACGGTCTCCGGCCGGCGGTGGAAGGCGCGGTCGCCGATCACCGAACTGCGGCGGCGGTCGATGTCCAGCACCGGCGCGAAACTCAGGTCCACGCCAACGGCGCGCAGTTCGCTGGCCATCAGCCAGCCGGTGGTCTCGGCCAGCGCCAGGGCACGGTTGCGGTCCTCGTCATAGACCCGGCCCAGTTCGGCCACCGGCGGCAGCCGGGTGAAGCCGTCGCGAAAACGCTGCACCCGCCCGCCTTCCTGGTCCACGGCGATGAGCAGCCGCGGATCGCGCAACTCGTGCAGTTCGGCGATCAGGGCATACAGTTGCTCCGGCGAGGCGTAGTTGCGGCTGAACAGAATCACTCCGCCGACCTCGGGCCGGCACAGCAGTTCACGCTCCGCCGCGCTCGGCCGCGAGCCCTCGATGTCCAGCATGACCGGTCCCAGTGACATTCAGTGCCTCGTTATTTCCAGTAGGTCGGGTTAGCCCGAAGGGCGTAACCCGACGTTCCCGCCGTGCGTGTCGGGTTACGCTGCGCTAACCCGACCTACAAGGCTCCACCCATCCTACGCTTCGAAAGCTTATTTTCCGTATGCTGCAAAGGCCATCATATCAACGCAGCCGCACATCCATCCGGTCGCGCAGCCGATCCCCCAGCAGGTTCACCGCCAGTACCACCAGCAGCATGGCCGTGCCGGGCACCAGCACCATGTGCGGTGCGACCAGCAGGTAACGGGTGCCATCGCGGATCATGCTGCCCCAGGAGGCCGCCGGCGGCTGCACCCCCAGCCCCAGGAAGGACAGCCCGGCCTCGGCGATCACGATCGAGGCCACGCCGAAGGTCGCCTCCACGATCAGGGGCGCGCTCAGCAGCGGGATCAGGTGCCGCAGAATGATCCGGCGCCGCCGGCTGCCCAGGGCGATGGCCGCGACCACATGCTCGCGCTGTTTGAGCGACAGCACCTGGGCCCTGGCCAGACGGGCGAAGCCCACCCACCCCACCAGGCTGAGCGCAATGACCACATTGCCGATCCCCGGCCCCAGTATACCGGCAAGCGCGATGGCCAGCAGGATACCCGGAAAGGCGAGAAAAATGTCGATCACATGGACGATCATCCGGTCCGTCCAGCCCCCCAGATAGCCGCTGACGCTGCCGATCAGGGTACCGGCCACGGCCGACAGGCTCACCACCCACAGCGCCACCCAGAAGGAGGTGCGGGCACCGGCGATCACCCGGTCCAGCAGCGGGCGGCCCAGGTCGTCGTAGCCCAGGCCGCCGGCCTCCCAGGGCGGGGCCAGGATCAGTTCCAGCTGGATGCGGTCGGGCTCGAGCGCGTCCATCCCGGCCAGCAGCGCCGCCAACGCCCACAGCAGCAGGATCAGCAGGGGAAGACGCTGCCCCATCAGTCCGCCCCCAGCCGGATGCGCGGATCGATCCCGGCGTAGAGCAGATCGGTCAGGGCATTGACCAGTACATAGCTCAGGCTGATCAGCAGGACGCAGGCCTGCACCAACGGATAGTCGCGGCCCTGGATGGCCTCGATGGTCAGCGAGCCCAGGCCGGGCCAGCCGAACACCACCTCGGTGATCACCGCCCCGGCCAGCAGGGTGCCCAGCTGCAGCCCCAGCACCGTGATCACCGGCAGCAGCGCGTTGGGCAGGGCATGGCGGGTCAGCACCTGGCGCGTGGACAGGCCTCTGGCATAGGCACTGCGGATGAAGTCCTCGCCCAGCACCTCCAACACGCTGCTGCGCACCATGCGCGAGAGCACTGCCGCCAGCGACAGGCCCAGGGTCAGCGCCGGCAGGATCAGCGCACCGGGCGCGTCGCGGCCGCTGACCGGCAGCCAGCCCAGGCCGACCGCGAACAGCAGGATCAGCAGCGGCCCCAGCCAGAAGTTGGGAATGGACACCCCCAGCAGCGAGAAGGCCATCGCGCCCCGGTCCCAGCCGCTGTTGCGGCGCACCGCCGCCAGCAGCCCCAGCGGCAGCGCCAGCAACAGGGTGAAGGCCAGTGCCGCCAGCGCCAGTTCCAGGGTGGCGGGGATGCGTTCGGCCAGCAGCTCGGTGATCGGCCGGCGCTGCTGCAGCGACTGCCCCAGGTCCCCCTGGACCAGCCCGCCCAGGTAGTCGCCCAGTTGCACGGCCAGCGGCCGGTCCAGTCCCAGTTGATGGCGCAGCGCCTCGCGATCGGCCGCCGTGGCCGCCTCACCCAGCATCACGTCCACCGGATCACCGGGGATGAGATGGATCAGCAGGAACACCAGTACCACCACGCCCAGCACCACGATGGCGGTGCTGAGCAGGCGGCGGGTCAGTTCAGCGAACATGCATATTCTTATGCCTCATGGCACTTCCGAATAATCCGTCATTGCGATACCCAGACCTGTAGGTCGGGTTAGCGCAGCGTAACCCGACACAACCGCGGTATTTTGTCGGGTTACGCCCCGCCGGGCTAACCCGACCTACGCGTAGGATGGGTGGAGGCGCATAGCGCCAAAACCCATCACACCAGACCTTGCAACGATGGGTTGCGCTTCGCTCCACCCATCCTACCGGATCAGCACCGGCATTCCCGTATCCACCTGATCGAACAGCTCCACCAGATCGACATTGCGCATGCGGATGCAGCCGTGCGAGGCCGGCACGCCCATGGGTTCGCTGTCCGGACAGCCGTGGATGTAGATATAGCGGCGCAGGGTGTCGACCGCGCCGCCGCGGTTACGGCCGGGTTCCAGGCCGGTCAGCCACAGGATGCGGGTCAGGATCCAGTCCCGCCCCGGCGCGTCCGCCGCCAGTGCCGCGCTGTAGATCTCGCCGGTCGGCCGGCGGCCGACGAATACGGTATTGAGCGGGCAGCCGGCACCGATGCGGATGCGGATGCGGTGCCAGCCGCGCGGGGTGCAGCCGCTGCCGTCGCGCTCGCCCGGCCCGGCCGCACCGGTCGACACCGGATATTCCAGCCGGGGCTCCCCCTGCTCGATCAGCTGCAGGCGCTGATCGTCCAGCATGATCCGCAGGTAGCGTTGCGGCGGCGTCTGTGTCATCTGCGCTGCACCTCGAGCAGCCCGTCATAATTGCCGTGCAGGTTCAGGCGGTAACCGTGGATATCCGCCCGCGCGGCGCAGACATGGTCCTCGTACCACAGCGGGACATACGGCAGGGTCTCCAGCAGCCGCGCCTGGATGCGCCGATAATACGTGACCTGCGCGGTCTGTGTCTGCGCCGCCTCGGCCGACTCGATCCAGGCATCGATCCGCGCATCCCGATAGCGGCCGCGGTTGGCGCCACCGGGCGGGAGCGAGGCGCTGTGGAACACATGACGGAAGATGTCCGGTGTCCTGATGCCCACCCACATCAGGCTGTAGAGCTGGAAGCGCCCGGCCTTGATGTCGCCGTAGAAGGTGCCCCAGTCGTAGCTCTGCAGTCTGAGCCGGATGCCGACGCGGGCCAGCTGGTCCTGCAACACGGTGGCGATGCGCAGCCGCAGGGGATCGCTCGAGGTCTTGTAGCTGAGTTCCAGCGGCCGCTGCGGCCCGTAACCGAGTTCGCCCAGCAATGCCCGGGCCCGGTCCGGATCGTAGTCCACCCCGTCCAGTTCCGGGTGCCCGGCCCAATGCCCGGGCGGCAGCAGCGCCCCGGCCGGCCGCGCCGCCCCGGCCAGCAGATGCTCGATGATGGCGCCACGGTCGATGGCGTGGGCCAGGGCCCGCCGCAGGCGCGGGTCGCCGGTCTGCGCATCCTCGAGATTGAAACCGATATAACTGAAATTCGAGCCGCGATGGCGTTCGATCCGGATACCCTCGCGCCCGTCCAGGTAACGGATCAGTTCGGCCGGCAGGTCGTTCTGGATGATGTCCAGTTCACCGCGCCGCAGCTTGAGCACCCGCACCGTCGGGTCCTTCACCTGCTGGACGACCAGCTGCTGGCCATCGCGGCGCCGGCGCAGCCACAGCTGGCCGTCGCCGCCCCGCTCGATCAGTTCCAGCGGACCGCTGCCGATCGGCGCACGCTGAAAATCATGCCCCTGCGCCAGCAGCCGGGCCGGCACGATGCCGATGACCAGGTAGCCGGGGAACAGCCGGTCGGGACGGTTCAGCTGAAACTCGATCGTGTCGGTATCCACGGCTTCGACCTGCTCGATCAGACTGAGCAGGCCGCGGTGCGGCGAGCCTGTGGCCGGATCCAGCACCGCCCGGTAGGTGGCCACCACGTCGGCGGCGTTCAGGGGTTGGCCGTCATGGAAGGGCGCGCGTCCCGGGTCGAGATGAAAGCGGTAACGGGTCGGCGTCAGGCGCTCCCAGCGGGCCAGTTCCGGCACCGGCTGCTGCTGCGCGTCGAAATCGACCAGGGAGCGGTAGAGCAGCCGGTTGACGCGCGCGGAGGCGGCATCGGTGGCGTGCAGCGGATCCAGGTTGGCGGGCCGTCCGGCGATACCGAGCCGGATCAGTTCCGGGTCCGGCGACTGACACGCCGACGACAGCAGGACCGCTGTCAGCAGCAGCAGGAGGCGCCACCGTCTCATGCCGCTTCAGTCCCAACTCGGCCAGGGGTGTTCCGCCAGATAGACGTTGTAGTAGCGTGGATCGTCGGAGACATCGGCCCCGGCCCAGTCCGGCAGCGTGAACGCCTCGTCCTCGGCCTGCAGCTCGATCTCGGCCACCACCAGCCCGGCGTTGTCGCCCTCGAACACATCCACCTCCCACACATGCCCGGCCACCGGGACATGGTAACGGGTCTTCTCCACCAGTCGGCCCAGGGAAAGCCGGTCCAGCATCTCCTCCGCCTCGGCCAGCGGGATGGCGTATTCGTACTCCAGCCGCCGCACGCCCAGCTCGGCGCTCTTGATATTGAGCCAGGCCTTGTCACCCGCGGTGCGCACCCGTACCGAGGCCTTGACGTCGGACTCGCCGATCACCCGGGTCAGATAGCCCTGACGGTAGCGCACGCCGGCATCGGCCTGTTCACGCCAGGCGTCGGAGGTGACCAGGAATTTGCGTTCGATTTCGATAGCCATATTGATGCAGCTTTCAGATGTCGGGGTCTCTCTGCGTCAGCAGGCAATAACGCAAAGGTCGCAAAGGCGCAGAGAACGCAATTTGTCCGTCATTGCGAGCGCAGCGTGGCAATCTCGTAATGTGGAGGTCTCCGGTGAGAGATTGCCGCGGCGCTTCGCGCCTCGCAATGACGGAACAATAATAATCCTCGCTTTCTCTGGGTCTCTGCGTCCTCTGCGTTTGCGTCACCCAGGTATCAAGTGACCGCCTCAAGACTCCCCGGCCGCCGCCCGGATGGCCCGCGCCAGTTCGGCCAGCGCCGGGTCGGCCGGCGGCTGGCGGCCCATGAGGATTTCCAGCAGCACCTGATCCGGATATTCCAGCAGCTGTTCCAGCCGGGCCAGGGCCGCCGGCTCCAGTTCGGCATAGTGCGCCTCGACGTAGGCCAGCAGCATCAGGTCAAGCTCGCGCATGCCGCGTCGGCACTGCCACTTCAGCCGCGCGCGGCGGTTGTCGGATTCCGTCATCACTCTACCGTTGCGCAGGATGGGTGAAGGCGCACGGCGCCGTAACCCATCGACTGGCAGGGCGATGATGGGTTGCGCTTCGCTCCACCCATCCTACCTGCTTCCGTGTGATTCAACGGCCATGAGAACTACAACGACCGTTTGAGCATGAGTTCCTTGATGTGGCCGATGGCGCGAGTGGGGTTCAACCCCTTGGGACAGACCTCCACGCAGTTCATGATGGTGTGGCAGCGAAACAGCTTGAAGGGCCCGTCCAGGGCGTCCAGGCGCTCGTCGGTCGCCTGGTCGCGGCTGTCGGCGAGGAAACGCCAGGATTGCAGCAGCGCAGCCGGACCCAGGAACTTGTCCGGGTTCCACCAGAAGGATGGGCAGGAGGTCGAACAGCAGGCGCAGAGGATGCACTCGTACAGGCCGTCCAGCCGTTCGCGCTCCGCCGGGCTCTGGAGCCGTTCGACCTCGGGCTCGGGGTCCTCGTTGATCAGCCAGGGTCTGGCCGCGCGGTACTGCTGATAGAAGGGCTCCAGATCCACGATCAGGTCGCGCACCACCGGCATCCCCGGCAGCGGCCGCAGCGTCACCGGCTGCCTGAGTTCCTTGAGGGGTGTGATGCAGGCCAGGCCGTTGCGGCCGTTGATGTTCATGGCGTCCGAACCGCACACCCCCTCCTGACAGGAGCGGCGGAAGCTGAGGGTATCGTCCTGCGCCTTCAGTAACAGCAGGGCATCGAGCAGCATCATGCCGGGCCTGACCTCCGACTCCGGGAGATCGAAGTCCTGCATCCAGGGCTTGCCGTCGGTATCCGGATTGTAGCGATAAATGGAAAATCGCATCAGTAGACGCGCTCCTTGGGCGGAAAGGTGTCGACGCTCAGCGGTTTGATGCGTACCGGTTTGAAGTCCACCCGCTGATCCTGCTTGTAGAACAGTGAATGCTTGAGCCAGTGGTTGTCGTCGCGCTCGGGGTGATCGATGCGCGAATGCGCGCCGCGGCTCTCGCGTCGCTCCAGCGCCGAGCACACGGTGGCCAGTGCCACGTCCATCAGGTTCTCCAGTTCCAGCGCCTCGATGCGGGCCGTGTTGAAGACCTTGCTGTGATCGTCGATGCCGGCATCGGCCAGGCGCGTCTGCAGGGCCAGCACCCGGTCCACGCCTTCGCGCAGTACCTCCTCGGTGCGGAAGACGCCGCAGTAATCCTCCATCGTCCTCTGCAGTTCGCTGCGAATGCTGCTGACCCGCTCGCCCCCGGCCGGCCGGTCCCAGCGGGCCAGTCGCTCCAGCGCCCGGTCCACGCTGTCCTGATTGAGCGGGCGGTGGTAGCGGTGCTCGGCCAGGAACTCGATGATGTGGTTGGCCGCGGCGCGGCCGAACACCAGGATGTCCAGCAGCGAGTTGCCGCCCAGGCGGTTGGCGCCGTGCACCGACACGCAGGCGCACTCGCCGGCGGCGTACAGGCCCTGCACCGGCTCCTCCGGCCCGTGGTGCTCGGGGGCGACCACCTGGCCGGTACGATTGGTCGGAATCCCGCCCATGGTGTAGTGCGCGGTGGGATAGACCGGGATGGGTTCGTGCGCCGGGTCGATGTGCAGGAAGGTCTTCACCGTATCGCGGATACCGGGCAGGCGCTTGGCCACCACCTCCTCGCCCAGGTGATCCAGCTTGAGCAGCACATGGTCCTTGTCGGGGCCGCAGCCGCGGCCTTCGCGCACCTCGGTGGCGATGGCCCGGCTGACCACGTCACGGCTGGCCAGATCCTTCACCCTGGGCGCATAGCGCTCCATGAAGCGTTCGCCGTCGCCGTTGAGCAGGTAGCCGCCCTCCCCGCGCGCGCCCTCGGTGATCAGCATGCCCTTGCCGGCGATCCCGGTGGGATGGAACTGGAAGAACTCCATGTCCTGCAGCGGAATGCCGGCGCGCAGGGCCATGGCCATGCCGTCGCCGGTGTTGATCAGGGCATTGGTGTTGGTGCGGAACAGCTGCCCGGCTCCGCCGGTGGCCAGCAGCGTGGTCTTGGCCTCGATGATAATGGGCTCACCGGTGGCGATGTCCAAGGCCACCGCACCCAGCACGGCGCCCTCCTCCGGATCCTGGATCAGATCGAGGGCGAAATATTCGTCGAAGAAATGGGTACGGGCACGAATGTTCTGCTGATACAGCGAATGCAGGATGGCATGTCCGGTGCGGTCGGCCGCGGCACAGGTGCGCGCGGCCTGCTCGCCGCCGAAGTTGCGGCTCTGGCCGCCGAAGGCGCGCTGGTAGATACGGCCGTTGTCCAGCCGCGAGAAGGGCACGCCCATGTGGTCGAGTTCGTAGACCACCCTTGGGGCGGCGCGGCACATGTACTCGATGGCATCCTGGTCGCCCAGGTAGTCGCTGCCCTTGACGGTATCGAACATGTGCCAGTGCCAGTTGTCCGGCAGCACATTGGCCAGCGCGGCGTTGACCCCGCCCTGGGCGGCCACAGTGTGCGAACGGGTGGGAAAGACCTTGGACACCACCGCCACATGGGCCTCGGCCCTTGAGAGCTGCAGCGCCGCCCGCAGACCGCCGCCACCGGCACCGATGATCAGGGCATCGAATTTGCGCACAGGAAGATTCATTGTCCCACCACCGAAAACACCACCCGCAGCGACCACAGCCCGGTCCCGCCCAACACCAGTGCGACCAGCGCCATCAGACTCACCCGCACGCCGGTATGGCGCACATAGTCCATGATCACGTCGCGCACCCCGACCCAGGCATGGATCAGCAGGGTGACGATGAACAGGGCCGTGGCCAGGTTGGGCAGCGGCGCGGCGAGCCAGGCCTGCCACTGGGCGTGGCTGTGCAACGGCTGCCACAGGAACCAGACCCCGGTCACCAGGATATAGAGGGCGATATAGGCGGCCGTGAAGCGCTGCAGCAGCCAGGCCCGCAGGCCGTGCGCCTGACGGCTCACAGCAGCCCCCCGACGAACAGCAGCGCGGCCAGCGGCGCGGCCAGGGTCGCCACCCAGGCCATGCGCCGGGCCGACGTCCGTTCCATGCCCAGGTCCAGATCCAGCAACAGGAAGCGGATGCCGGCGAACAGGTGGTGAAAGACGATCCAGGCCAGCACCAGCAGTGCCACCTGCCCGGCCGCACCCTCGAGCCAGCCGGCAGCGCGCGCGTAACCGGCCGGACCGCGCAGCGACAGTTCCAGCAGCCAGGCGGCCATGGGCAACAGCAGGAAAAGCAGCACACCGGTCAGGCGGTGCAGGATGGAGGTCACTGCGCCGATGGGCTGACGGATCAGCAGCAGGTTGAGGAATCTGGGGCGTGCGTCGTGAGGCATGGATTGCAACTTTTTGGGAAATTTATAGCATTGCACCCTGGAAATTGCCATAAGAGTATCATTAAGGGATCTCTGACTTAGAATGGCACTTGGTTAGCGTCATTGCGAGCACCCAGAGGGCATAAACGAAGCGTGGCAATCTCGTACTGCAGAATCAATCGGTTGGAGATTGCCACGTCGCTTCGCTCCTCGCAATGACGTAATTAACCAGAGGTTCCTTAATCCGCCACGGTGCGCCAGACTGCGGGATTCATGCCGGATTTCCCTGCATTCCCTGCCTGAGATTGACGGCGACGCGCGGGAAATGATACTCAACGAGGCTGTCCATCAGGCCGCGGAGCGGATGCGATCATGAAACAGCAGTGGAAGAATTTTCTCGAGGCCAATGGCGCCGAGTTCGACGACAACGGCGTGGTGACCAGCTTCGGCAGCCCCCGGCGCGAACTGAGCGTGGCCCTGACCGGCAATGTCTTCGCCGATCTGTCGGACATCGCCGTCATCGCTGCCCACGGCAGAGACGTCCAGTCCTTCCTCCAGGGCCAGTTCAGCAACGACATCACCAATGTCAGCGCCTCGCGCAGCCAGCTGTCCTCCTACTGTACGCCCAAGGGCCGGATGCTGGCCAATTTCCGGCTGTTCGCGCGCGACGACGGCGTCTATATCGCCCTGCCCGCGGCGCTCAGCGAAACCTTCCTGCAACGGCTGCGCATGTTCGTGCTGATGGCGGACGTCACCCTGGAAGACGTCAGCGAGAACTTCATTCACCTGGGGGTGTCAGGTCCCGATGCCGCTTCCGAACTGGAAGCCATACTGGGCGAGGTGCCGCAATCAGTCGACGATGCCCTGACCCGGGACGGCTGCACCCTGATCCGCACGCCGGGCATGCATCCCCGCTTCGAGGTCTTCGGCTCGCTCGACTGCATGCAGAAACTGTGGGAGGCGCTCAATGTGCGCTGCGCCCCCGTCGGCCAGCCCGCCTGGGGGCTGCTGCGGGTGATGGCCGGCGTGCCTATGATCCAGCCGGGGACCAGCGAGGCCTTCGTGCCGCAGATGGCCAACATGGAACTGGTCAACGGCGTCAACTTCAAGAAGGGCTGTTACCCGGGCCAGGAAGTGGTGGCGCGCATGCAGTATCTGGGCAAGCTCAAGCGCCGCATGTACCTCGGCCGGATCGCCATGGAACCGCCGCCGGAACCCGGCACTGAACTGTTCACTGCGGACCGGCCCGATCAGAGCGTGGGCCGCATCGTCGAAGCCTATCCGCACCCCGATGGCGGCTGCATGGCGCTGGCGGTGACGCAGATCGAGAGCATGCGTCAGGGGGAGGTGCGCCTGGGCGCGGCCGACGGGCCGCTGTTCGAGCCGGCCGAACTGCCCTACGACCTGCCGGAGATCGCTTCCGGCTGAGGCGGAAATAACGCAGAGGTCGCAAAGGCGCGGAGGCGCAAAGGAGTATTATCGCCGTGTCGCCTCGCTACGCTCGCGACAAGAACAACCCAAGAGTTGGCACTTTTACAATTATGAGTAACTCTGCGTCTCCGCGCCTCTGCGGCCTCTGCGTTGCATGTCGCAGACGTTCAGCGAGGATCGCCCTACTCCAGCCAGCCGTGGTGGCGGATCTTCGCCTCCAGTTCATCCGGCGGCATCGCGTGTCCGAAATGGAAGCCCTGGGCGATGTCGCAGCCCAGGGCCTTGAGCCGGTTCAGTACGCGGGCATTCTCCACGCCCTCGGCCACCACCGACAGGCCCAGGTTGTGGGCCAGATCGATGGTGGAATGCACGATCACCAGGTCATCGGGGTTGTGTTCCATTTCGATGACGAAGGAACGGTCGATCTTGAGTTCGCTGACAGGCAGGCGCTTGAGCCGGCTGAGCGAGGAATGGCCGGTGCCGAAATCGTCAATCGAGAAGGACACGCCGCGGCGCTGCAGCCGCAGCAGGGTCTGGCTCAGCCGGCCGTAGTCGCTCAGGAACAGATTCTCCGTGATCTCCAGCATCAACCGGCCTTCCAGCCCCCACCTGTCCAGCAGGGTTTCGAGTTCGTCCGGGAAGGCCGGATTGAGCAGGCTGTGCACGGACAGGTTGACCGAGACCGTGAAATCATAACCCTGGTCACGCCAGCGCGCGGCCTGCTCCACCGCCGTGGACAACGCCCATTGATTGAAGGCCGAGATCAACCGCGACTGCTCGAGGGAATGCACGAAGGCGGTGGGTGAGATCAGGCCGCGTTCGGGCTGCGGCCAGCGGGCCAGAGCCTCCACACCGACCAGCCGGCCGCTGCGGATATCCAGCTTGGGCTGGTACTCCAGCCGGAACTGCTGTTCATTGAGCGCGCGGCGCAGATCCCCGAGCAGGATCAGCTGCTGCGGACTGTAGCTGTCGTCGCTGGCATCGTACACCGCCAGGCTCTGCTTGCTGGACTTGGCCTGATACATGGCCATGTCGGCGTGACGCAGCAGGGTGGTCATGTCCCGGCCGTGGTCGGGGTAAACCGCGATGCCGATGCTCGCCGTCATGGACAGGCTGTGACCGTCGAGTTCGAAACTCGAGTCCAGCGACCGCAGCAGGCTGCCGGCAATCTCGGCGGCCTTGGCCTCGTCGGCATTGGGCAGCAGCAGACCGAATTCATCCCCGCCCAGGCGCCCGACGGTGTCGGAGTAGCGGGTAATCTCGCCGAAGCGCTCGCTGACCAGCTTGAGCAGGCGGTCGCCGAATTCGTGGCCGAAGGTGTCATTGACCTCCTTGAACTGGTCCAGGTCGAGCAGCAGGATGGCCAGCGGCTGGGCGATCACGCCGGCCACGGTCAGCCCCTGCTGGATGCGGTCGCGGAACAGGGTGCGGTTGGGCAGTCCGGTCAGTTCGTCGTACAGCGACAGGTATTCCAGTTCGCGGTTGGCCGTGACCAGGGCCTCGTTGAGTTGCTGCAGCTGCTGCTGATAGCGCTCGGCATCCTGGCGGGCGTGTTCCAGCTTCTCGAAGGCCAGGGCGTTTTCCAACGCCACCACGACCTGGGAGGCGAACAGACTGAGCAGGTTCAGATCGGCCCGGGTGAAATCCTCGCCGTCGAGCTTGCGCAGGCCGGCCAGGCCGCCGAGGAAGGTGCCCTTGCCGATCAGCGGCACCATCAGGACGGTGCCCGCGCGCGCCTCCCAGTGGGTGCGTTCATTCTCGTCCAGTTCATCCAGCACACCGCGCCACCAGGGCTTCTTGTTGCGCCAGACCCAGCCGCAGATCCCCTGATTGATGGGCAGGCTCTCGCCCACGGCTTCCTGAGCATATTCCCCGGAACCGGCCTCGTAGGTGTAGTGGGTGCGTTCGGCATTGAGCACCGGGACCAGAACGGTCTCGGCCTGGATGATCTCACGGGCCCGGTCGGCGATCAGCTGCAGTACCAGAGCCGGATCCCGCTCACGGCCCACGGCCAGGGCGGTTTCCTTCAGCAGTTCGAGTTCGTATTCCCGCTGGCGCAGGCTGTTGCGCAGCGCCTCGGTTTCCGGGTCCGAGCGCCGGGTCGGGTTTCCCATGAGGCAACCTGTCGTTGTAATTGTAAGCGGCGAAACTTTAACGAAAGTGTTTCGAATATAAGGTATCTATTTATTATTCCTTTAAAAATACCTCTCCTGTCCCGTATAAGGCCAGATTGCACGGGGGCTGTCAAGTTCTGACGTGAGGCGTTGGACGTGAAATGAACGCGTTGGATGGGTGAAGCGCAGCGCAACCCATCGTGGCGCGGTCAATCGATGGGTTACGGCGTCATACGCCTTCACCCATCCTACACAATATTCTCACTCCCCCGCTTTCCGCATATGCGGAAACAGCAGCACGTCGCGAATGGAGGGCGAATCGGTGAACAACATCACCAGACGGTCGATGCCGATGCCCTCGCCGGCGGTGGGCGGCATGCCGTGTTCCAGCGCGGCAACGTAATCGGCATCGAAGTGCATGGCCTCCTCGTCGCCGGCCTCCTTCTCCTGGACCTGCTGGCGGAAGCGCTCGGCCTGGTCCTCGGCGTCGTTGAGCTCGGAGAAGCCGTTGGCGATCTCGCGTCCGCCGACGAAGAACTCGAAGCGGTCGGTGACAAAGGGATCGGCATCGCTGCGGCGGGCCAGCGGCGAGACCTCGGTGGGATAGGCAGTGATGAAGGTCGGGTCCTTGAGCCGGTGCTCGACCGTCTTCTCGAAGATCTCGATCTGCACCTTGCCCAGGCCGTAGCTGGGCTTCAGGGGAATCCCCAGAGCCTCGGCGACCTTGCGCGCCTCCTCCAGATTCGTGATCCGGGCCTCGCTGATGTCCGGATTGAAGTGCAGAATGGATTCCTTGACCGTCATCCGCGCGAAGGGTCGGGAGAAATCATAGCTCTCGCCCTGGTACTCGATCTGCTGGGTACCCAGGATATCGCGCGCCATCTCGCGCAGCAGGGTCTCGGTCAGATCCATCAGATCGTGGTAGTCGGCATAGGCCTGGTAGAACTCCAGCATGGTGAACTCGGGGTTGTGGCGCGTG
>PABG01000042.1 GCA_002699185.1 Gammaproteobacteria bacterium
AAGCGAGCTTGCGAGCGCAGAACGCCCGCAGGGCGGCCCCGAAGGGGTGAGCGCAGCGAATAATCTCCAACCGATTGATTCTGCAGTACGAGATTGCCACGCTTCGTTTATGCCCTCTGGGTGCTCGCAATGACGGCTAAGTCAGTGCCATTCATCCTTTAGTGGATTTGGTGGGTTTCGTGGCCAATCAGGCAACTCGTCCGGAATGAGTCGTACAGTCAAATATCCGGATGCCCGTCTGCTGCTGTTCGCGCGCACCCCGGTGCGGGGCCGGGTCAAGCGCCGGCTGGCGGCCGAGGTGGGCGGACAGGCGGCCTTTGACATTCATTGTGCCATGACCGCGTACCTGGCCCGCATGGCGGACAAGGCCGCCCTGATGCCGGCCTGCCTGTATGCCTGGCCCGATGTCGATTCGCCCTGGCTGCAGGATCTGGCCGCACGTCATTCCCTGCAACTCCTGGCACAGCAGGGCGCTGATCTGGGCGAACGGATGTTCAACGCCCTGGCCGAACAGTTGCGCGGCAGCGACTTTGCCATCCTGACCGGCAGCGACTGTCCCGGTATCGACCCGGCCTATGTCGAGAACGCCGCCGCGCGTCTCCAAGCCGGCGTACCCTGGGTGTTCGGACCAGCCGAGGATGGCGGCTATGTCCTGGTCGGCACGCGCCTGGCCACGTTGGAACCTTTCCAGGCGATCGACTGGGGCACGGCGGCGGTGATGGAACAGACCCGTGAGCGCTGCCGGGCCGCCGGGCTGGCATGGGAGGAGCTGGATACATTGTATGATATCGATACACATGAGGACTGGCTGCGGCTGCAGCGCGACAGGCCGGAATTGTGCGCAAATCTGGTCTGGTAACGGGGTGAAGTAGGATGGGTGAAGCAAGGCGTAACCCATCATGGCGCAGACTGCCGACGATGGGTTTCGGTGCCCTGCGCCTGCACCCATCCTACGGGTTGACCCAATCGGCATTCTGTTAATACCGAACAGGAGTAATGGCCATGAGCGAACAACGATCCGATGATATCCGCAATGCCGTGCGCAGCAGCTACGCCGCCGTGGCCGAGGCCAGTGAGGCCGGCGGCTGCTGCGGGGTGGAGTCCAGTTGCTGCGGCGTCTCCGACGATGCCGCCATCAACACCCTGATCTCGACCCGGCTGGGCTACAGCCAGGCCGATCTGGACAGTGTGCCGGAAGGTGCGGACATGGGCCTGGGCTGCGGCAACCCGCGCGCCATCGCCAGCCTGAAGCCGGGTGAGACCGTACTGGACCTGGGCAGCGGCGGCGGCTTCGATGCCTTTCTGGCCGCGGCCGAGGTCGGCGCCTCCGGCCGGGTGATCGGCGTGGACATGACGCCCGAGATGCTGGCCAAGGCGCGCGCCAATGCCCGCAAGGGTAACTATTCGCAGGTCGAATTCCGCCTCGGCGAGATCGAGCACCTGCCGGTGAGTGATGCCAGCGTCGATGTGATCATCTCCAATTGCGTGATCAACCTGTCGCCGGACAAGGCGCAGGTCTTTCGCGAGGCCTTCCGGGTGCTGAAACCGGGCGGGCGTCTGGCCATCTCCGACGTGGTGGCAAGCACCGAGCTGCCCGAGGCGATGCAACAGGATCTGCAGCTGCACTCGGCCTGTGTCTCCGGGGCCTCCACCGCCGCGGAACTGACCGCGATACTGGCTGCGGCGGGTTTTGCCGACATCCGTATCGAACCGAAGGACGCGTCGCGCGAGTTCATCCGCGACTGGGTCCCCGGCAGCAGGGTGGAGGACTATGTGCTGTCCGCGACCATCGAGGCCGTCAAACCGTCATGAACGCCCTGCTGATGCGTCATCGCGATGCCCGGACCCGAAGGGGTGGGCGTAGCGGATAATCCGCAGCCGCCTGACCCTGACCGGGGAGACTGCCCGGCCGGTCGCCATGACATCGGGCTTGTGCCGGTGACTTGAAAATGCAGGTGCAACCCCCATCTGAAGAGCCTGGAGTCATCAACACGGGAATTTCGCCATGCCCGATCCGCTGCACCTTGTCTGTCCGCATTGCCAGGCCGTCAACCGCATCCCGTCCGAGCGCCTGGGCGAGGGGCCCAAATGCGGCAAGTGTCACCAGCCGCTGTTCACCGGCGAACCGGTCGAGTTGACCCAGACCGGATTCCAGAAGCAGTTCGAACGCAGCGACATTCCGCTGCTGGTCGATTTCTGGGCGCCCTGGTGCGGGCCATGCAAGATGATGGCGCCGCAGTTCGCGCAGGCCGCGCGACAACTCGAACCGCAGGTGCGGCTGGCCAAGATCAACACCGAGGTCGAGCAGTCACTGGCCGCGCGTTTCGGTATCCGCAGCATTCCCACCCTGGCCCTGTTCGCCCGCGGCCGTGAACTGGCCCGCCAGCCCGGCGCGATGGGCGCGGCCGATATCGTGCGCTGGGTGAAACACCACCTCCCCCGCTGAAAGGTCATCGGTGCCCCGGCCGGTTCTGTCCCACCGGACCGGCCCGACCGCCGGGCTCATACCGAAACGCACATCAAATTCCGGAATTCCCGGCCGTTACATGACATGCAGACGCCCTGTATGATGCACTCCCAACGGGGCGCGGCGGACACTGCCGGGCACCCTGGCCGGCTTTCCGCGCTGGCAGCGAATGAATTGATTTTCATGGAAATTATATCCGCCAGGGACAGAGCATCGGCGATCGACAAGATATGCAGAGTCCGCCAACCGACCAGCGCCGCTTCAGTCGCAGCCGCAGCGCCCTGCGGGTGACCTTCTATTACGCCCTGTTCGGCATCGCCTGGATCCTGTTCAGCGACTGGCTGGTGCGTCTGATCGCCGTGGACGCGGACATGCTGCACAGCCTGCAGAACCTCAAGGGGCTGACCTATGTGCTGCTGTCGGCACTCCTGATCTATGCCCTGATCCGGCACGAGAACCGCAATACCGTCAGCGTGCTCCAGGCGCTCACCACCGAACGCGAGCGCCTGGCCGGGATCATCGAGGGCACCCGGATCGGGACCTGGGAGTGGCACATCCCCAGCGGCAGGACCGTGTTCAACGAGCGCTGGGCGGAGCTGATCGGCTACCGCCTGGATGAGCTCATGCCCACCACCATCAGGACCTGGGAGGAACGCGTTCACCCCGAGGACCTGCCGCGGGCGCGCAATGCCCTGCAACGCCATCTGCGCGGCGAACTGGACTACTATGATATCGAACATCGGATGCGCCACCGGGACGGCCACTGGATCTGGATTCATGACCGTGGCCGGGTGCTGGAGTGGGACGAGCAGGGCCGGCCGCTGCGCATGCTGGGCACCCATGCCGACGTCAGCAGGCGCAAGCGCAACGAGGCCGAGATCGCCCATACCAACCGGCTGTATGCCACCCTCAGCGAGACCAACCAGGCGATCGTGCGCTTCACTGACCAGGATGAACTGTTGCGGCAGGTGTGCGATATCGCGGTAAAGTTCGGCGGTTTCCGACTGGCCTGGATCGGCCTGCCCGATGCCGACGGCTGGCTGCAGGTGGCCGCCGCCAGCGGGGAACTGGATTATCTTGAGGGCCTCAAGGTCTCCGTCGCTGCCGACCGGCCCGAAGGCGGCGGCCCGAGCGGCTGCGCCTTTCGCGAACGCCGGCACCAGATCAACAACAACTTCAGCGCCAACCGGGATAGCCGGCCCTGGCTGCAGCGGGCTGAGCAGGCCGGTTTCGGGGCCTCTGCCGCCTTTCCCCTGGTCTGCGAGGGCGAGGTCTTCGGGGTGTTCAACATCTACGCCGACATGCCCGGTTATTTCCAGGAACGCGAAATTTCGCTGCTTGACGAGATGGCGGCCGACATCGGCTTCGGGGTGGAGAACTACCGCCGCCGGCTGCGCCAGATCCGCAGCGAGGCGCGTTTCCACGCCATCGCCGACGGCTTCCCCGACGCCATCGTGCTGGCCGATCCCGAGCGGCGCATCGAGTGGATCAACCCGGGGTTCATGCAGACCTTCGGCTACCGGCTGGAGGAGTTGCAGGGACAGCCGACCCGGATGCTCTATGCCGACGAGAACGATTTCAGTGAGCGGGGGCGGCTGCACTACCACCGCGAGGCGCACACGAGACAATCCCCGTACGAGGTGGTGTACCGGAAACAGGATGGTACGGAGTTCGTCGGCGAGACCATCGGCACGCCGCTGCGCAGCGATGCGGGCGAGTTGCTCGGCTATGCGGCAGTGATCCGGGATGTGACCGAACGCCGTCGCACGGAGGACCAGCTGCGTATCGCCGCGGCCGCCTTCGAGGTCGAGAACGGCATCATGATCACGGACCGGGATCTGCGCATCGAGCAGGTCAACCAGGCCTTCACCCGCATTACCGGCTATACGGCGGAGGAGGCCATCGGCGCCACGCCTGAGCTCCTCAAATCCGGTCGTCACAGCGCACGCTTCTACGAGCGGATGTGGCGCGATATCCTGCACCAGGGTTACTGGCAGGGCGAGGTCTGGAACCGCAAGAAGGACGGCGGGATCTATCCGGGTTGGCTGACCATCAGCGTGGTGCACAACAAGGCCGGCGAGGTGACTCACTATATCGGTTCCTTCACCGACATCTCGGACCGCAAGGCGGCCGAGCAGCGCATCCACCAGCTGGCCTTCTATGATCCGCTGACCCAGCTCGCCAACCGGCGCCTGTTCCTCGATCGGCTCGAGCACGCCCGGGCCACCAGCGAGCGCAGCCGCCAGCATGGGGCGGTCCTGATCCTCGACCTGGATCACTTCAAGCTGCTCAACGACACCCAGGGTCACCATGCCGGTGACGAACTGCTGATCGAGGTCGGACGACGCATCCGGCGCCAGGTCCGCGACACCGATACCGTGGCGCGGCTGGGCGGTGATGAATTCGTGGTGCTGCTGGAAGCGCTGGCCGAGGACCGTAACCAGGCGGCGGGCTATGTCAGCGAGATCGCGTCCAAGATCCATGAAAGCCTGGTCCAGCCCTACACTCTGGCCGGAATCAGCGACTACCGGCTCACCGCCAGCCTGGGCGTGACCCTGTTCCAGGGACGCGAGTCGAGCCAGGAGGAACTGCTCAAGCAGGCCGACGTCGCCCTCTACGAGGGCAAGTCGGCCGGGCGCAATGCCATCCGCTTCTTCAATCCCGACATGCAGTACAAGGTCGAGCAGCGCGCCAGCATGGAGACGGCGCTGGCCCGGGCGCTGGATCAGCGCGAGTTCGAGTTGTACTACCAGCCGCAGATCGACCGCGAGGGCGGGCTGCTGGGCGCCGAGGTGCTGCTGCGCTGGATTCCGGAGGCAGGCAAGCCGGTCTCCCCGGCCGATTTCATTCCGCTGGCCGAGGACACCGGGCTGATCGTGCCGCTCGGCTACTGGGTGCTGGAAACCGCCTGTATGCAGCTGCGAGCCTGGCAGCAGCAGTGCCCTGGACAGGATTTCAGCCTGGCGGTGAATATCAGCGCGCGGCAGTTCCACCAGCATGATTTCATCCGCCGGCTGCAGGAGATCATCGAGCACAGCGGCGCGGATCCGCGCGGCCTGAAGCTGGAACTCACCGAGTCCGTGGTCCTGGACGACATCGCCGGGGTGATCGAGAAGATCGACGGCCTGCGCCGGCTCGGCCTGGGTTTTTCCATGGATGATTTCGGTACCGGCTACTCATCGTTGTCCTATCTCAAGCGCCTGCCGCTGGACCAGCTCAAGATCGACACCTCCTTCGTTCGCGATCTGGCGCATTCGGCCAACGATCTGGCCATCGTGCGTGCCATCATCGCGATGGGACACTCACTCAATCTGCATGTCATCGCCGAGGGCGTGGAGACCGCCGAGCAGAAGGTCTACCTGGAGCGCTACGGCTGCGATGCCTACCAGGGCTATCTGTTCGGCCGCCCCATGGCGGCGCACGAGTTCGAGTCCCGCTTCATTACGGCCGCGGCACGCATGGACTAGCCCCCGCGATACCCCCGTGTCTTCACTGTCATAATTCTGTAACATGCGCCTGTGTCCCGACCGTTCCTGGGAGCAGGCGTTTGAAAGCAAATACCAAAGTCGCTGCCATACGCAGTCCTGAATACTTCCGACTGACCGCCGGCCTGGTGTTCATGATCGGCGTGTTCGCCTTCGGCATCTGGCACGCCGGGCATCTGCCCGCGCTGAGCGGCACCGGCCTGCTGCTGCTGATCGCTTCGGCCATCGTCGGCGCCTACATGGCCATGAACATCGGCGCCAATGACGTGGCGAACAACATGGGCCCGGCGGTGGGTTCGAAGGCAGTGACCATGGGCTGGGCGATCGTGATCGCGGCCCTGTTCGAGGCCCTGGGCGCGATCATCGCCGGCGGCGAGGTGGTCAGTACCATCAAGGGCGGCATCATCGATCCGGCCCGGATCGCCCAGGTGTCCGATTTCGCCTGGCTGATGCTCGCCGCCCTGCTGGGTGCGGCCCTGTGGCTGAACCTGGCCACGGCCCTGGGGGCGCCCGTCTCCACCACCCATTCCATCATCGGCGCGGTCATGGGCGCCGGCGTGGCGGCCGGTGGCTGGGATCTGGTCAACTGGGCCACCATCGGCAAGATTGTGGCCAGCTGGATCGTCTCGCCGCTGATGGGCGGGGTGATCGCCGCGGCCATCCTGTATTTCATCAAGCGCAGCATCACCTACCGGCGTGAAATGAGTCTGGCCGCCGGGCGCATCATGCCCTGGCTGGTGGCCCTCATGGCCTGGGCCTTCACCACCTTCATGCTGATCAAGGGGCTGGGTGCCATTCTGCGCCTGCCCATCGGCCAGGCCATGGGCGTCGGACTGGGGGTGGCCGTCGTGGTGTTCGCCCTGATCCGCGCGCCGCTGCGCCGGGTGGCCTCTGGCAGCAGCAATGACAAGCAGGCCGTCAACCAGCTGTTCACCTGGCCGCTGGTGTTCGCCGCCGCGCTGCTGAGCTTTGCCCACGGGGCGAACGACGTGGCCAACGCCATCGGTCCGCTGGCGGCCATCTACGAGACCATCCGTACCGGCGAGGTTGCGGGCAAGGCGCCGGCGCCGCTGTGGATCCTGGTCCTGGGCGCCCTGGGCCTGGCCGCGGGGCTGGCGCTGTACGGCTCCAAGCTGATCCGTACCGTGGGCAAGGAGATCACCGAGCTGGACCGCATGCGCGCCTTCGCCATCGCGCTGTCGGCCACGCTGACCGTCATTGTCGCCGCCCAGCTCGGTATGCCGGTGTCCACCACCCATGTCACCATCGGCGCCCTGTTCGGGGTGGGGTTCCTGCGTGAATACCTCAAGACCAACTATGCCAAGATGGAGAAGATCATCCACGCCGGGCACAAGGGCAGTGATCTGGCCGCGGTCGAGGCCTACATGAAGGCCTTCGAGGCGGCCCCGGTGGCCGAGAAGCGGGTGATGCTGGCCGAGATGAAACGCCGGGCCAAGGCCCATGATCCCGACGCCCTGGTATTCGCCAAGAAGGAACGCAAGGCGATGAAGAAGGCCTACAAGAGCGAGCTGGTGAAGCGCTCCATGGTGCTGCGCATCATCGCCGCCTGGGTCATCCCCGTCCCCGCCACTGCCGTACTGGCCGCGCTGCTGTTCCAGATCACCACCTGGTGGGACCCGGGGCTCTAGCTCGTCCGAGCCCCGGGTTCTCCAGCCCGGAAAACGCATCACTTCCGCAGCCGGCTGAACACATAATCATGGTCGCGCTGCGAGGTGTGACACTGGAAGCAGGCCGTGTCGGCATCCTGTCCCACCGCGCGCCGCGCGCGGTCGCCCTCGGCGAAGCCCTCGAAGCCCCAGCCGCCGGTATCGGCGTAACGCTTGCTGTCCTTGTGCATCACCCCCAGCACCTTGCGTGACCCCTCGGTGACCGCGTTGCCGCCATGTTCGGCCTCGAGCAGGTCGAACACGATCACGGCGCCGTCCGGGAAGCTGCCTGCCTGATAGCCCTCCAGTGCCGCATCATTGGCGTACAGATGATGGATGCCGCCGAAGGCCTCGTACAGGTCATGACCTTCCTCGATCACCATGCTCTTGACGTGGCGCCAGTCGCGATAGTCCTCCGGGTAGGGCACGCCATTGTCGTCCGCCAGGATGGGGGTTGAGCCGATTCCGGCCAGGATGGCGAAAGAAAGTGCAGTACGGATCATAACCAATCCTCCTTTATATATTCGCTAAAACAATTGGATATGTTGCTTTCTTAATCTCGACTATATGAAGCGAGTCGATACAATTATGAGTATTGACTCGCTGCACCCACTTGTCAAGAAATGCTTGGAGGCGATACATTGGGGCCATGAATCCTTCCGCCTTACTGCTGGAACGTCTGGGGGCATTGATCCATCAATCGGTGCGCGAGGACGCCGCCCGCCACGGATTGCTGCCGATCCATGTGCAGGTGCTGGGCTATCTGGCCCAGGCCAACCGCTACAGCAATCTGCCCATCGCCATCGCCGAATATTTCGGCATCACCCGCGGTACCGTCTCCCAGACCCTGGCCGTGCTGGAGCGCAAGGGGCTGCTGGTCAAGCGGCCGGACCCGAAGCACGGTCGGCGCATCCATCTGGAATTGACCGCGGCCGGCACAGCGGTGCTGGATGGCAGCTGGGCGCAGCGTCTGGATGCGGCGCTGCAGACTGCCGGGGGTGAGGAAGGGGAACTGGATACCGGCCTGCGTCGGGTACTGACCGAACTGCAGCGGCTCAATGGTCAGCGTGCTTTCGGCATCTGCCGTCAGTGCGTGCATTTCCAGGGTGAGCCGGCGAACGCGACCTGCGGCCTGACCGGCGAGCCGCTGGCCGAAGAGCAGACCGGGCGATTGTGTCGTGAATGGTCACAGGCGGGTGGACAGGGAAGCTAGACCGCTTTGCGTGGCGGGGCGTCAGCGCGACAGGCGCATGTCTGGGCAGGTGTGATGGGCGTGTTTCAGCCGCATCGGTTGCGGTGTCAGTTACTGTGCTGTCCGGATGTCGTCATGGTTTCGAGACGGCGCTGCTGTTCGGCGATTTCCGCATCCAGATGCAGCAGCACATTGTCCAGCGCCTCGCGCCCCGCGATATCCCGTTCCTCCATGAGCCAGGGTTCAATCTCACTCCTGAGGTCCATGAAGGCTTCGAGCCGGGCCCGGAGTCTGAGGATTTCCCGCGCGGGGGTGTGAGTGTCATTGCCAGCGTGTCCGGCGGCATCGCCCGGGTCCGTGGTATGCATGTCGATCTCCTTTGTCCGAGCTACGCCTGAGTATGTACTATGCTCACAGTATAAAATGATATCCGCGCAACGGAAGGCGAGTTTGCGGATCGGGGTGAGTGTATGCATGAAGCCCGTTACTACACCACGCTTGCGGATGGCAGGGTGCTCTGCACCCTCTGTCCGCATGACTGCCATATCCCTGACGGGGGGCGCGGAGCCTGCGCGGTGCGGTACAACCGCGGCGGTCGGCTCTATACCCTGGTCTACGACAAGGTGGTATCGCGCGCCGTCGAGGCGGTGGAAAAGAAGCCGCTGTTCAATTTCCATCCAGGCTCGACCGCTTACTCGATCGGCACGGTGGGCTGCAACATGCGCTGCTCGTTCTGTCAGAACTGGCAGATCTCCCAATGGCCGAAGGAGCGCCTGCCGAAGTCCCTCGCCTGCAAGGTCGAGGGCGAGACACTCTGTCCTCTGCTGGAGGAACTCGGGGATGAGGTGCCGGGCGAACCGGTGACGCCGCAGGGTATCGTGGCAGCGGCGGTGGCAGCGGGCGCCACTTCCATCGCCTATACCTACACCGAGCCGACGATCTTCTACGAACTCGCCTATGACACGGCTGTGCTGGCGCGTGAACAGGGCCTCAGGAACATATTCGTCTCCAACGGCTTCATCTCCGAGGCGCCGCTGCGGGAACTGGCCGGGGTGCTGGATGCGGCCAACATCGATTTGAAGTTCTTTCGCGAGGAGAGCTACCGCCACATCAGCCGCGCGCGGCTCGAGCCGATCCTGCAGGCCATCCGGCTCTATCACGAACTCGGCGTGTGGCTGGAGGTGACCACCCTGGTGATCCCCGGCGTGAACGACTCCGACGAGGAACTGGGGGAGATCGCCGGTTTCATCCATTCGGTGGGCGCGGACGTGCCCTGGCACGTGTCCCAGTTCTATCCCGCCTGGCGCATGCGGGATGTGCCTGTCACACCTGTCGAGACCCTGCGTCGGGCCGCCCGCATCGGCCGCGAGGCGGGGCTGCACTATGTCTACGAGGGCAATGTCCCGGGCGAGCAGGGAGAGAATACGTACTGCCACCAGTGCGGCGCCCTGCTGATAGAACGCTACGGTTTCCATCTGCGCCGCAACCGTATCCGCCAGGGCGTCTGCCCCGACTGCGGCACCCCGGTTGCCGGGGTGGGCCTGGGTTGAGCCCGTTCAGGCCTTTGACGCGACGATGATCATTGCGACGAGCACGCCGCCGGCCAGGGCAACCAGGCTGTATCGTCTGTGTTCCTGTTCCGCCCGGGGCAGCAGGTGGGTGGCGCCGACATAGACCAGGGCGCCGGCGGACAGCGACAGCAGAGCGCCCAGCATGTCCCGGTCAATCGTGCTGATGAAGGGATAGGAGATCAGCATGCCCAGGGGAGTGGTCGCCGCGGCCGCCAGGAAGGCAAGGAACATCGCCCTGCGCTCGGCGATTCCGCTGCGCATGAGCAGAAGATAGGTGATGATGCCTTCGGGGAACTCGTGCAGCACCATTCCCAGGGTCGCCAGGTAGCCCGTCAGAATGCTGACAGTGAAGGTGATGGAATAGATGAAGCCGTCAATGAAGGAGTGAAAACCGATGCCGAGCATGGGGATGACGCCGATGGCGTAATCCTTCCGGTCGGGATCGCGTTCACAGACGAATGCGGTGATGAAGCGGTTGAACAGATGCAGCCCCAGGAAGCCACCCAGCAGCCAGAAGGGGGCGTTTGGGTTCATGGCGAAGGATTTCGGGATGATGTGCAGAAAGGAGGCCGATATCAGAACACCTGCGGCGAAGCACATGAAATAGGTGGTGTTGTGGTGCCCCCAGGCGGTGAAGCGGCGGATGGTGTATATGCCCAGGCTGGTCACCAGGGCGGCGAGGCTGCTGGTGGTCAGAGCGGTCCAGAAGGTGTTTTCCATGGCAACGCCTTTTACCGTACTGCTGCAGACATTACGCCCTGTGGGCAGCGGCTGTCACGGCGCATGTGAAAATGCCGCCCCGGATCGGGGCGGCACAGGTGGTGGCGGATTCAGATCGCCTTCTTGCAGAAGTACCAGTCGGTGCACTCGTAGCCTTCGTTCATACGCTTCTCGGCATCATCCGCGGTTCCGGGCGGCGGCACGATGACCTTCTCGCCCGGCTGCCAGCCTTCCGGCGTGGCGACCTTGTTCTGGTCCGAGGTCTGCAGCGCAGAGACCAGGCGCACGAACTCCGGAATCGAGCGGCCGTTGGTCATCGGGTAGTAGACCATGGCGCGCAGGATGCCCTTGTCATCGATGATGAAGGTCGCCCGCACCGCCGAGGTATCGGCCGCCCCCGGGTGGATCATGCCGTAGGCCTTCGCTACCTTCATGCTCAGGTCCTCGATGATCGGGAACGGGATCTCGACCCCGAACTTCTCCTTGATATTGCGCACCCAGGCCACATGCGAGTAGTAACTGTCGATGGACAGGCCGAGCAGCTCGCAGTTCAGCTTCTGGAACTCCGGGTAGGCCTGGGCGAAGGCCATGAACTCGGTGGTGCATACCGGAGTGAAGTCGGCCGGGTGCGAGAACAGCACCAGCCACTTGCCCTGGTAGTCGGACAGCTTCTTCACACCATGGGTGGTCTTGGCCTCGAAGTCCGGGGCCGGCTCGTTGATCCGGGGCATGCCGTAGGACTGGGTTTCGGTGTCATTGCTCATGAGGGGTCTCCTTGTAAGGTCGTTTGCGTGACGGCTTGAACACGGTTGCCACTTTAGGCGGAGACACGTATTCAGTAAAATCGATTGTTTCGTTCACAGCGATAGGTCGCATCAATTAAAAGTCGCGCGCGACCTGCGCCCCGGCCACCTCCCCTGCCGCTGCCCGCCTCCGCGCAACGCCGGAAGGCCGGCAGGTGACGTTCCTGCGATGCCGCCTGCAGATTGCGCAGCACAGTGAGGATTTCCTCGCGCCGGGTCGAGGCGAGCAGTCGGTCGTACATTTCGCCATTGGCGATCTCGGCGGTCACGCCCGCGGCACAGGCCTGCTGCAGGCTGGCGTAGCGTTCCACCCGGCCCGGCCAGGGATTGGCGGGCACCGACAGGCCATAGCGCAGAAACAGGGAGCGTACGGCCTCGATGTGACGCGCCTCGGCCTCGCGGATGTTGCTGAACGGCCTGACCTCGCCGAAATCCCGGATCACCTGGTCGTAGGTCGCCCAGGCGCGATACTCATCGTCGAGTGCCTCGTGAAGGGTGCGGATTTCGGCTTCGGTCAGGACATCCATGAACACAGGATAGGCGACAGAGTGTGCAGCCGCACTGACCTGCGTCAGCTGAACGCCTGCCGGACCGGATTACTGGAAGGCCTGCCCGGGTTTCGCGCCCAGGGCCCTGGCGATGCGCGCCAGCGGACAGAAACCGGTGAAGGCGGATTGCAGCAGATTGGCGCCGACGAAGGCGGTCAGCCACAGCCAGTAGGGACTGTGCAGCTGGGCCAGGGCCAGGCTGAGCAGCACCATTGCACCGGCGAAGGCCAGCACGATACGGTCGATTGACATGCCGATTCTCCCTGCTTCAGACAACCATCCGGATGCGTCATGCCGGTCCGGTAGACTGAGATATAGCCCATATCCGGTGGCTTGTCAGGGGGGCGGTGCCGACAGGCGCCGATGCCGCGTTCTCCGTGTGTTCAGCCGCCCGCGATGATGATCGCCAGCGCCGCCGCGTAAATGGTCAGGATCAGCGCGCTCTCGAACCCG
Organism: Gammaproteobacteria bacterium; assembly: GCA_002699185.1. Taxonomy (GTDB): domain Bacteria; phylum Pseudomonadota; class Gammaproteobacteria; order Thiohalobacterales; family Thiohalobacteraceae; genus Thiohalobacter. Next base: position 12,907 of record PABG01000042.1, read on the forward strand.
ATCCGGCCGATGCCATAGGTCTCGCGCCGCACCAACCCCAGCAACAGGATGCCGGTCATCAGGATACTGACCAGGCCCCAGGTCATCTGCACCGGCGCCATGTCGTGATAGATGGGGCCACCGGGGTAGCCCGCGTCGGCGGCGGCCACCACCAGCATGTTGAAGCAGTTGGTGCCGAAGATGTTGCTTACCGCCAGCGTGAGCGCGCCGGCCCGGATGGCCGCGATGGTGGTGACCAGTTCGGGCGTGGAGGTGGCAACCGCGGTGAACAGGCCGCCGACCAGGGTTTCGGACAACCCGGTCTGATCGCTGATGACCTTGGCGGCCTCCATCAGTACCCAGCCGGCCAGGCCGGTCACCGCGGCCAGGACGATGAAGCTGATCCAGGCCAGGGGCAGTCCGCCGTGGCGGTGATGTACCGGCTTGTCCGGCACGGTCTGGCGGGTATGCCGCGGGAACCACATGGGTCGTTCCTCTGACCGCAGGACCAGGTGCAGCCCGAACAGGTAGGCGGCCACGATGATGGGGGTGACCGGATGCACGCCGCCCAGGGCCACCGGCGGAGTGGCGATCGCGAGCAGCGGCAGGGTCAGCAGCACGATCAGCAGTGCCGCCAGCATCAGGGTGGTGGGGGAGGCGGCGGCATGTTCCAGGTTGGCCTTGCGGTAGACCACGTCCGCGATGCCGAGAAACACCAGGTTCACCGCCATGCTGCCCATGACGTTGCTCATGGCCAGGTCGGGGCGGGCGTCCAGTGCCGCGCTCAACGTGGCGGCGAAGTCCGGCAGCGAGGTCACGCCCGCGAGCAGGAAGATCCCGAACAGGGCCTCGCCGAGACCGGTGCGGTCGGCCAGTTCATCGGCCACCCGCGCCAGCCGGCTGCCGGCGGTGATGATGACCAGAGCGGCGGCGCTGAAGGCGATGATGCTGACGGTCAGGGATTCGAACATCCGGGGGATCTCGGTTTATTCCGGCACAGGTTGGGTCGTTACATCACTGCCAGGTTGCCGTGGATGGGTGGAGCAAAGCGCAACCCGTCTTTGACTCGGAGCGCGACGGACCCGATGGGTTACGGCGCCATGCGCCTCCACCCATCCTACAATCCTGATCCGGTAGGATGGGTGGAGCGGAGCGCAACCCATCATCGGTTCTACAGCAGACCATACGCCAGCCAGCCGGTATAACCAACATAACCGGCCAGCAGCACGCCGCCTTCGAAGCGGTTGATCCGGCCCGCGCCCCGGAAGCCATAGCCGAACACGAACAGCGACAGCGTCAAGGCGCCCATCACCAGCATGTCGCGCGAGAATACCTCGGGCCCGGCCGCCAGCGGCGCGATGCCGCCGGCGATGCCGACTACGGCCAGGGTGTTGAAGAGGTTGGAGCCGATGATGTTGCCCAGTGCCAGGTCGTGCTCCCCCTTGCGCGCGGCAATGAGCGAGGAGGCCAGTTCCGGCAGCGAGGTGCCGATGGCGACCACCGTCAGGCCGATGATGAGGTCGCTCACGCCCAGCTGCTGCGCGATGGTCACCGCGCCCCAGACCAGCAGGCGGGAGCTGGCGATCAGCACCAGCAGGCCGATGCCCAGCCACAGCAGCGCCCGCGGCAGGGGCATGGGGTGTGCCGCAAGCTCCTGATCCATTTCATCACCCAGCGCGTCGCTGCGCCCGCGCAGACCCTGGCGGATACTCCAGCCCATGATGACGGCGAACACCACCAGCAGCACGACGGCCTCCAGCCGGCTCACGCCGCCGTCCTGCAGCTGCCACGCGGCCAGGGCCGTGACGGCGGTGAGCAGCGGCAGTTCCTTGCGCAGCACCTGCGAATGCACGGCGATGGGACTGATCAGCGCGGTCACCCCCAGGATCAACGCGATGTTGGTGATGTTGGAGCCGTAGGCATTGCCCAGTGCGATGCCCGGGTTGCCCTGGGCGGCGGCCAGGCCCGAGACCACCATCTCGGGCGCGGAGGTGCCGAAGCCGACCACCACCATACCGATCAGCAGGGCCGGCATGCCGAAATGTCGCGCCACGGCTGCGGCGCCGTCCACGAAGCGGTCGGCACTCCAGATCAGCAGAACGAAACCGGCGACGATGGCGAACAGGGCGGTGAGCATGGATGCGGGTCCTGATGATTGGCGATTGAATGCACCATCATAGCAGGCAGTGCGGCCGCAGTAGATCGGCGGTGAGAAACGCGGGCTAGTGTGCCCATGCGGGCTGAAATATAATGCGCGCTGCACCGGGTCCGCCCCACCATTCACCCGCAATCAGGAATTCCCATGTCAGATCCCAGCATCATCTACACCGAGACCGACGAAGCCCCGGCCCTGGCGACCCATTCCTTCCTGCCGATGGTGCAGGCCTTCACCCGGGCGGCCGGCATCGACGTGCAGACACGGGACATCTCGCTCGCCGGGCGCATCATCGCCGCCTTCCCCGAGCGTCTCACCGAGGCCCAGCGCCGGCCCGACGCCCTGGCCGAACTGGGCGAACTGGCAAAGACGCCGGAAGCCAGCATCATCAAGCTGCCCAATATCAGCGCCTCCATGCCACAACTCAATGCCGCCATCCGTGAACTGCAGGCGCAGGGCTATGACCTGCCGGATTATCCGCACGAACCGGCCGATGCCGGGGAGGAGCAGATCAAGGCCCGCTATGCCAGGGTGCTGGGCAGCGCGGTCAATCCGGTGCTGCGCGAGGGCAACTCGGACCGGCGCGTGGCAGCGGCGGTGAAGGAATACGCCCGCCGGCATCCCCACCGCATGGGTGAATGGTCCGCGGACTCGAAGACCCGCGTGCTCTCGATGGAGAGTGGGGATTTCCATGGCAGCGAACAGTCGGCGGTGATCGACACCGCCGGGGCTGTGAAGATCGAGTTGGTTGAGGATGATGGTAAGACCCGGGTGCTGAAGGAGAAGGTCGCGGTGGGTGAGGGCGAGGTGATCGACGCCTCGGTCATGAACTGCAGTGCCCTGCGTGAGTTCTTCGAACGGGGCGTCCAGGAGGCGCAGCAGGACAAGGTGCTGCTCTCGCTGCATCTCAAGGCCACCATGATGAAGGTCTCCGACCCCATCATCTTCGGCCATGCTGTGAGTGTCTATTTCAGGGAGGTGTTCGACAGGCATGCCGACACCTTCAGGCAACTCGGCGTGGATCCGCGCTACGGCATGGCGGATCTGTACACCCGATTGCAGGAACTGTCTGAGGACCAGCGCCAGGCCATCGAAGCCGATATCCAGGCGGTCTATGAAAGCCGGCCTGAACTGGCCATGGTCGACTCCGACCGCGGCATCACCAACCTGCATGTACCCAGCGACGTCATCATCGATGCCTCCATGCCCGCGGCCATCCGCGCCGGCGGCAGGATGTGGGGGCCGGACGGCGGCCAGCACGACACCCTGGCCATGATCCCGGACCGCAACTACGCCGGCGTCTACCAGGCCACCATCGAGTTCTGCAAACAGCACGGCGCCTTCGATCCCGCCACCATGGGCAGTGTCAGCAACGTGGGCCTGATGGCGCAGAAGGCCGAGGAGTACGGCTCACACGACAAGACCTTCGAGATCCCGGCCGCCGGCACCGTGCGGGTGATCGACGCCGCCGGCACGGTGCTGCTCGAGCATGCGGTCGAGGCCGGCGACATCTGGCGCATGTGCCAGACAAAGGACCTGCCCATCCGCGACTGGGTTCAGCTGGCGGTGACCCGCGCCCGGCTCACCGGGCAGCCGGCGGTGTTCTGGCTGGACCCGGAGCGCGCCCACGACGCCAACCTGATCGCCCGGGTCGAGTTGTATCTCCAGGATCACGATACCGACGGACTGGATATCCGCATCATGGCACCGGCCGAGGCCACCCGCTACACCCTGGAGCGGATGCGGCGCGGCGAGGACACCATCTCGGTGACCGGCAATGTGCTGCGCGACTATCTCACCGACCTGTTCCCCATCCTGGAACTGGGCACCAGCGCCAAGATGCTCTCCATCGTGCCGCTGCTGGCCGGCGGCGGCCTGTACGAGACCGGCGCCGGCGGCTCGGCGCCCAAGCATGTGCAGCAGCTGCTGGAGCAGAACCACCTGCGCTGGGACTCACTGGGCGAGTTCCTGGCCCTGGCGGTGGCACTGGAGGACTATGCCCGCAAGCAGGACAATGCCCGCGCCGGCGTCATCGCTCGCGCCCTGCACCAGGCCAACAGCGATTACCTGAACAACAACAGGTCGCCGTTGCGCAAGGCCGGCGAACTGGATACCCGCGGCAGCCATTTCTACCTGGCACTGTACTGGGCCCGCGCCCTGGCGGCGCAGGACGAGGATGCCGGGTTGCAGGAGCTCTTCGCCCCGGTGGCACAGCAACTGGGCGACAATGAGCAGAAGATTCTCGATGAACTGAACGGCGTGCAGGGCAGCCCGGTGGACCTGGGCGGCTACTATCATCCGGACCGCGAAAGGACAGCGCAGGTAATGCGGCCGAGCGCCACCCTCAATGCCGTGATCGACGGCCTGAACGGGAGTTGAGCAGTGATGCAGGTCGGGTTGGTGAAGCCTAACCCGATGGGAAGTCCGCGATCACCGTGTCGGGTTTCGCCCTGTTGGACCGATACGACCTGCGCTCCTCTCTGATTGCCGCATCACCTGCTGCACCGCGCGTGATTTGGCTTGCGCGTCGCTGGGACAGCGCCGCATCAATCCTGCAGCGCAGGGCGCAGAACACGCCCGGCCCGCCTGTAAATGCCATGGGTTTTCATGGATAATCCTGCCCCCACGACAATCGGACGGGCCATCGCGGCCGGTCCCTGCCGGGACATCGGCTTTTCAAGGCAATTTCATGACTCAGAACACCCTCTACTGGCACGACTACGAAACCTTCGGTCTGGATCCCAGGCGCGACCGCCCGGTGCAGTTCGCCGGCATCCGCACCGACGAAGAATTGAACATCATCGGCGAGCCGCTCAACATCCTCGCCCGGCCGGCACCGGACAGCCTGCCGCATCCCATCTCCTCGCTCATCACCGGCATCACCCCGCAGCAGGCGCTGGAACAGGGCCTGCCCGAGGCGGAATTCATTGCCCGCATCCTGGCCGAGCTCGCACAGCCCGGCACCTGCGGCGTGGGCTACAACTCCATGCGCTTCGACGACGAGGTCACGCGCAATACCCTCTACCGGAACCTCTACGATCCCTATGGCCGCGAATGGCAGAACGGCAATTCGCGCTGGGATCTGATCGACGTGGTGCGTGCCTGCCATGACCTGCGGCCCGAGGGGATCGTCTGGCCGCAGCGCGAGGATGCCGATCGCCCGAGTTACAGGCTGGAGGAACTCACGGTCGCCAATGGCATCGCCCATGAACAGGCGCACGATGCCCTGGCCGATGTCCATGCCACCCTGGCCATGGCACAGCTGATCCGGGACAAACAGCCGAAGCTGTATGATTTTCTCTATCAGATGCGGCGCAAGCAGGCGGTGCTCAAGTACATCGATCTCAAGGAGATGACGCCCATCCTGCATACCTCGGGCATGTACGGCAGCGACCATGGCAACACGCGGATGGTGGTGCCACTGGCCGCTCACCCGGTGAACCGGAACAGCATCATCGTGTTCGATCTGTCACAGGATCCGGCCCTGCTGCTCGATCATGGCGTGAAGACGCTGACCGAGCGCCTGTATACCGCCAGCGAGGATCTGCCCGAGGGGGTGGAACGGCCGGCGCTCAAGCAGCTGCTGGTGAACAAGTGCCCGGTGATCGCGCCCACCTCGACCCTGACCGGCGAGGCCGCGGCACGGCTCAACATCGACATCATGGCCTGCCGGCAGAACCGCCAGCGGCTGCTCGATGCCCGCAAGGAGATACAGCAGAAACTCGGCAAGATCTTCGAACCGCGGGAATTCGAACCCGTCACCGATCCCGATCTGATGATCTATGCCGGCGGCTTCTTCGATGACAAGGACAAGGCCCTGATGGAGCGGGTGCATCAGACGCCGCCCGATCAGCTGAACGGCCAGGGCTGGAACTTCAGCGATGAACGTCTGGGCGAGATGCTGTTCCGCTATCGTGCCCGCAACTATCCCGAAACCCTCGGACCCGAGGACCAGGCCCGCTGGCTGGCGCATTGCCGCGCCCGTCTGCTGGAGGGCGAGGCGGGGCATCTGAGTTTTGCCGGTTTTCGCGAGGAACTGAATCAGTTGCGCGCCGAGGTGGCAGATGACGCCGGCAAGCAGGCGCTGCTCGACGAGGTGGAGGCCTTCGGTCAGGAACTCGAGCGCTTCGTTCAGGCCCGGGGCTGAACCCGCCGATCCGCACCGGCTGCTCATAATCGTATTTCATGGGAGGGCAAAGTAAATTTAATATGCTATTTTTGATCGATTTTACCCATAGTCATCCGGCGTGGTCGCTGTTAAAATGCGCGGCTTAGTGTGGATTCCTTCGCTGATACCGGTGGGGCGGACTACACTTTTACGGATCCGGACTTTTCTGCCTGGAATGCCAGGCGGCGGCAGGCAGAGCAGCCGATCAGGAAATGAAAACAGTTATCATTCGGAGGCACTCTCTGGCCGCCGCGATGGTTCCACGGGAGGCGCGCAGCACCGCTGCAGCGTTTTCGGACAACCACCGGGTCACGGAATCGGCACGGCCGGGGCCGTCAATGCCCGCGAATGGCAACATGCAGCTGGGCCTGTAATCAGAAATACTTATGGTCCCAGAAATCTTAACTTGTTGTAATGGCGTTTAAATCCATTCACACTCCGGGCCACAGAAACATAAGCTGAGGAGACTCGAGTCCATGATCGCGAACAACCCCTTCGCCGAACTTGCGCAAGCATCGGCATTTATTTCTCCTTCCATCATGCAGGGGTACGTCATCCTGATGGTCATTCTGGTTGCCGTCGGCACCATTCTTGACATGATGCACAAGAAGAGCGCCCAGTACTTCTTCGAGAACGCCAAGCGGGCTCAGAAAAGTGCCAAGCGCACCCTGAGCGGGGGCGAGAAGGCCTCGCTTGCAATGCAGACCGTCGCCAGCGAAGTCCTGACCTCTTCGGAGTTCAAGAATCCCCGCCGGCGTGCATCGCACCTGCTCACCATGTGGGGGTTCATCGTCTTTGTCGTCAGCACCGCCGTCCTGATCTTCGGCTACGCGAACTCAGCCGAGGCCGGTATCTGGCCGCTTCTGTGGCACCTGGGCGCGCTGTCTCTCGCCATCGGCGGTTACTGGTTCTGGTTCGCCATCCGCGTCGATCTCTTCTCTGAAGGTGTGAAGTGGTACAACTTCAACGGTCGCGGCGACATCTTCATCGTCGGCCTGCTCGCCACCTCGACCTTCGCGCTGCTCTGGTCCTTCACCATGGGCGCCGGCGCGATCAACACTCTGTTCTTCGTGCTGTTCATCGCAAGTTCCACGGTCCTGTTCGGCAGCGTCTACTGGTCCAAGTTCGCGCACATGTTCTTCAAGCCTGCTGCGGCTTACCAGAAGAAGTGCATCAAGGCAGACGGTTCGCGTGAGAATCTGCCCGATGACTACGATCTGACGGATCCCGCTGTCCAGAAACGGTATCCTGATATCCCGGAATACATGGGCACCAACCCGCCCAACATGGGGCTCGGTATCAACCGCGAACCCCCTCGTCACTACTAATTAATTTTCAAAAGTAAGGAGTCTTTAATGCCAACTTTTGTATATATGACTCGTTGTGACGGTTGTGGTCATTGTGTCGATATCTGCCCGTCAGACATCATGCACATCGACAAGGTCACCCGTCGTGCCTACAACATCGAACCCAACATGTGCTGGGAGTGCTACTCCTGCGTCAAGGCCTGCCCGCATCAGGCAATCGACGTTCGAGGCTATGCCGACTTCGCCCCGCTGGGTCACTCTGTCCGCGTGAAGCGTGACGAGGAGAAGGGCGTTATCGCCTGGCGCATCAAGTTCCGCAACGGCCAGAAGGACATCGATCTGCTGGCGCCCATCACGACCAAGCCCTGGGGTACCTGTATCCCTCAGCTTGCCGATGTGTCGGCGCCTACACAGGAGCAGCGTGACAGCCAGCTGCTGTTCAACGAACCCAAATACATACGGCTCGATGATGGTGATATACACACCCTCAAGTCAAATGGCCTGAAAATGAAAGCAGGGGTGTACTACTGATGGCTTACGAAACAATCGTTGAAGACAATATCGATATCCTGGTCTGCGGTGCAGGCCTCGGTGGTACCGGTGCTGCATGGGAAGCCAGGTACTGGGGACAGAACAAGAAGATCGTCATCGCCGAGAAGGCGAACATCGATCGTTCCGGTGCTGTGGCGCAGGGGCTGTACGCCATCAACTGCTACATGGGAACCCGCTTCGGCGAGAACAATCCGGAAGATCACGTCCGCTATGCGCGCATCGACCTGATGGGCATGGTGCGTGAGGATCTGCTGTTCGACATGGCGCGTCACGTGGACTCTGCCGTGCACCAGTTCGAAGAGTGGGGTCTGCCCCTGATGCGCGACCCCAAGACCGGTGCCTATCAGCGTGAAGGCCGCTGGCAGATCATGATTCACGGTGAGTCCTACAAGCCGATCGTCGCGGAAGCCGCGAAGAAGTCGGCGGACAAGGTGTTCAACCGTATCTGCGTCACCCATCTGCTGATGGATGAATCCAAGGAGAACCGCGTCGCCGGTGCTGTCGGATTCAACGTGCGCACCGGTAACTACCACGTGTTCAAGTCCAAGACCGTTATCGTCGCCGCCGGCGGTGCCTCCAACATCTACAAGCCGCGTTCAGTGGGTGAGGGTGCCGGTCGTGTCTGGTACGCCCCCTGGTCCTCGGGTTCGGCCTACGGCCTGCTGATCGGTGCCGGCGCCAAGATGACCCAGATGGAGAACCGCATCGTACTGGCCCGCTTCAAGGACGGTTACGGTCCGGTGGGTGCCTACTTCCTGCACCTCAAGACCTACACCCAGAACTGCCTGGGCGAAGAGTACGAATCCAAGTGGTGGCCGCAGCTGCAGGAGATGGTGGGCAAGGAATACCTGGATCCGGAAGCGTCTCACCGGACCCACCGCCCCATCCCGACCTGCCTGCGTAACCATGCGCTGATCAGTGAGGTCAACGCCGGTCGCGGTCCGATTCACATGGTGACCATGGAAGCCTTCCAGGACCCGCATCTGGAAGAGATCGGCTGGCACAACTTCCTGGGCATGACCGTGGGTCAGGCCGTGCTGTGGGCGGCCACCGACGTGGATCCGAAGAACGAGAACCCCGAACTGACGACCTCCGAGCCCTATGTCATGGGTTCGCATGCTACGGGCTGCGGCGCCTGGTGCTCCGGTCCGGAAGATGTGTCTCCGCCGGAGTATTTCTGGGGCTACAACCGCATGACCACGGTCGAAGGTCTGTTCGGTGCCGGTGACGCCGTCGGCGGTACTCCGCACGCGTTCTCCTCGGGCTCCTTCACCGAAGGTCGTCTCGCCGCCAAGGCGGCCTGCAGGTACATCGACGACGGTAAGGCTGAAGGTATCGTCGTGTCCGAGAAGCAGATCGAGGATCGCAGGAAAGAGATCTACAAGCCCATGGAGCATTACCGTATCTACCGCAACGAGATCACCGCGGGTACGGTCAATCCCAACTACATCAACCCGCGTCAGGGCCTGGATCGCCTGCAGAAGCTGATGGATGAGTATGCCGGTGGTGTGACGGTCAACTACATGACCAACGAGAAGCTGCTGCACATCGGTCTCAAGAAGCTCAAGATTCTGGAAGAGGATCTTGAGAAGATCGCTGCAGAGGACATTCACGAGCTTCTGCGTGCATGGGAGCTGAAGCATCGTCTCCTTACCTCCGAGGCCGTCATGCAGCACACCCTGTTCCGTAAGGAAACCCGCTGGCCCGGTTACTACTACCGCGGCGACGCACTCAAGGTGGATGACGAGAACTGGCACGTGCTGACCGTTTCCCGTCGCGATCCGAAGACCGGGGAATACACCATGGAGAAGGCGCCTTGTTATCACCTGGTGGGTGAGGACGAGTAGCCAGGATCCCGACAGGGATGTAATGCGAGGGATCTCTGCGAAATGTGGAGATCCCTCGGCTTTCTGGCCAGACCTGAAAAGATCAACAGCTGTTGATCTTTTTTCGTTTACGGTGAAAACGATATATTGACTCGGTGGACAGATGAATATGACGACTGAAGCATCCACAGAAGGACAGGACTTCAAAAACATCCTGGACCATACCGACGAGGAACTGCAGGCGATAGCTCATCCCATGTGGGAGGAGCTCATCGAGTATTCGAACAAGGGGCAGTACGGTAAATTCATCAAGAAGTTTTCCTACAACCTGCTGTTCGGCCTGAACGAGGTTGAGGTGGGCAAGCAGTTCGCCAAGAGTGAACTGACGCGCAGCCTGGACCCGAACTATGACTTCCTCGGCTTTATCCGCCGCGGTGAGCATGTCACATGCCTGTACCGCGTCAGAAGCACCAAGAAGGAAGGTGAGTGGCTGGGTCGTATGGTGCTCGGCTACGAGGACGGTGAAGTCAGGATCTTCGGCGCCTCCATCTTCTAGAACACTACCAGCTTTATCGAGATAATCATGACCGAGAACAGCAAGGACATCATCACGGACGGTAAATACGTCGAACTGAAATACAAGGTCATCGACGTCAAGACCGACAGTGTTTTAACCGAAATCGAGTACCCTCTGGGTTACGTGCAGGGCGTCAATGAGGTGCTGGCCCCTGCGGTCATGCAGCAGCTTGAAGGCAGGGCGGCCGGCGAGACGATCGAAGTGCCGATCGACTGCAATCAGCTCTACGGACCCAGGGATGAATCCCTGGTCATCACCGAAAACATCAATAACGTGCCTGAGGAGTACCGCGAAGTCGGTACGGCAATCCTGATGGAGAATGACAGGGGGCAGACCAAAAGCTTCCTGGTGACGCGTATTGCCGGTGATTATATTACCATCGATGGCAACAATCCCCTGTGCGGCCGGCAGGTGATATTCAAGCTTGAGATTCTGATGGTCCGCGATGCCACTGAGGAAGAGATCGAGTTCGGCGGCAAGGTGGAAAAGGGTCCGGATCTGGCTGGAGCCGGCAAGCAGGTACCGATCTGAGGTCGCTTACGGCAGCCTGAGCGGTTGTCGCCGGAAAGTCGTGGACGGGATGAAGTGAAAAACGAGAGGCCGCGCGCCCGTACCGGGTCGCGCGGCACTTCGTTTCAGGGGCGCTTCGGGGTCTGGTATTCCTGCTCTTTCTGGAACGATTCCCAGATGGTGTCGTAGCCCACGTAACCCTTTTCGTTCGGCTCTTTCTGACGGGTGGTCACGAAGCGGGCCTTGCCCTCGGGAACCTTCGGCCTGGTCTTGGGTGCATCACTCATAATCTACCTCCACTAAGCAGTAAAAACGGCTGGCTCGAAAATACAACCGGCGCCAGCCCCTCCCACATGACTGACTGTCCGGGCAGTGCCACGGAATTCCGGCGCACTCATCGTTATAATTCTACCTTAGTAGGTATCGTTTGCCAATCGCTATGGTGTCCGGACTGCTTCCGTGCCAACCACCACCTGCAGGCAGCGCTCTGCAATGCAGATGCCCCCCGGCAATAAGTTGCCGGGGGGGTATGCGTTGGCCGCCCGCAAATGGTGAAACGCGGACCAGCACTGTCCATTTCGATGAAGCCCGGTCGCCAGGGCTGTTTTTTTCACAATATTGGCACATCCATTGCTTTGCTCCTTGCAACAACAACAACGCGAGGGACCACGACTGTGATGATGCTGAATGGGATAGACGCCGCGAGTTCCGCCTACGCCACCGCCAGACCGTCTCAGGCCGGACAGTCCCGGCCTGAATCGGTTATGCGTTCCACCACGGACAGTGTGCAGTTCTCTGAGGAGGCGTTGCGACTCATGAGGGCACAGCGGGCCAGCGAGGCGGAGATCTCGCAATTCGCCGGGATCATTCAGCGCGCGCATGAGGAAGGGGGCTATGCCGATCCCAAGGCCTTTCTGAATCAATTGAATCCGGATGAAATGGAGGTGGTCCGCAAGGCGCATGGCCTGGCCCGGAGCATCGATGTCGGCGCCCTGGATTTCGAGGGCGCTCACAATCTCCTGCTACCGCACGATGAGGCCCGTGATCTCAACAATGACGGCCTGCTCAGTATCGGCGCCGGCCGCACAATCACCTTCCCACCTCCCAATGCACCGGCTTCAGTAAAGCAGGCCTGGGAGGATGCCACCGCCGGTATGGATGAGCGCGACCGGTGGCTGTATGAGGCTCGGATGTTTTCCAGTCAGCATATTGCCAACATCCATCGCAACGCTGACGGAAGCATTACGGTCACGGAACCGGGTACCTCCGGCTATCGCAATCCTTTCGCCGAACCCGGGTTTTCCTACCAGACGCTGGTGAAGGCGCATCTGGAGAGTATCGAGTACGCCCGCGAGAAAGGATGGATCGATGAGGCGCAGTACTATAAGGACAAGGCTTTTCTGAGCGGCTTCGGTGAGGCCCTCCGCCAGCAGGGGGCGGTATAAAGAGCAGCGGACAGTGCCATGGAATGCAAAAGGGCCACCCTTTCGGGTGGCCCTTTCGGATTGGTGGTGGGATGGTACCCCGCACCAAACGACTATTGAAAGTACGGAATCGAAGCGCTGCGGGTTGCTGCGAACCAGTGCGAACCGGAGCGAAAAGCCTGCCGGTACGCCCGTCGGCAGCGGACGATCAAACAGGTTTTTCGGACTGATTGGTAGTCGGAATACGGACTCAACCTCGTCTGCTTTCCGTGGCCAGTTCAATTCCCTAAACGGGAACTGAACCCGCGTCCGTTGCCACAGCCAATAACACACCTATTTACACCCATTCCTGGGCGCGGCGACCCACCATGCGGCGAATGATGCTCACATTCACCGCAAAACGCGCGGCGATTGACTTGCGCATGCGGAGATTGCGGCTCATAATCTCCGCATGAAAAGCGGCGATTACAAGTACATCTGGCAGGCCACGGACTGGCCGAACTGGCGCTTCGACCTGGCGGCGTTGGCTGGCCCCATGGTCGAAGTCAGTCGTGCCCAGGGGCTTTTGATGGGGCGTCTGACTGACGTCGGCATGGCCTTGCGTGACCAAGCGAGTCTCGCGGCGCTCACCGAGGACGTGGTCAAGACCAGCGAGATCGAAGGCGAGCAGCTCAACGTCGAATCCGTGCGCTCGTCCATCGCCCGAAGGCTGGGCGTGGACATCGGCGCGCTCGCTCCGGTCGATCGCCATGTCGAAGGCGTGGTCGAGATGGTGCTCGACGCCACCGCCAACTGTCAGGTGCCGGTGTCGCGTGAGCGTCTGTTCGGCTGGCATGCCGCACTGTTTCCTACCGGCTACTCCGGCCTTTCCAGGATCAAGGTCGGCGGTTGGCGCGACGATACCAGCGGGCCGATGCAGGTGGTGTCTGGCCCCATTGGCCGGCAGCGTGTGCATTTCGAAGCACCGCCGGCTGATCGCCTCGAAGATGAAACCAGCCGTTTCCTCGACTGGCTGAATGGCACATCAAACGAACCGCCGCTGCTCAAGGCAGGCCTCGGCCATCTGTGGTTCGTCACCTTGCACCCGTTCGATGACGGCAATGGCCGTATCGCCCGGGCCATTGGCGATCTGCTGCTGGCGCGTGCCGATGGCAGCCCGCAACGCTTCTACAGTTTGTCGGCGCAGATCCAGCGCGAACGCAATGCCTACTACGACATCCTGGAGCGGACCCAGAAAAATTTGCCGGGAGCAAATTTTCGCGGCAGCCCCGAAGGGGGCAGGCACAGGGATGTGCCTGACAACCGGTCGATGGATGTCACCGAGTGGCTTGCGTGGTTCCTCGACACGCTTCATCGTGCGGTTGACCAGGCCCAGCACACGCTGGACGCTGTCCTGACGAAAGCGCGCTTCTGGCAGCGCTGGGCGACGACCCCGTTGAACGAGCGGCAGGTGAAGTTGTTGAACAAATTGCTCGATGGTTTCGAGGGCAAGCTCACCAGCAGCAAGTGGGCGGCCATCGCCAAATGCTCGCCGGACACGGCACTGCGCGACATCAACGATCTGCTGATGCGTGGCGTACTACGGAAATCGAATGCCGGCGGGCGTAGCACCAGCTACGAACTGAATGAACTGCCGGAGTAGCAGCGCTTCCTGGAATCAGTTTGGGGCCGACAAAAACGATGACGGGCTGGCCTCGTTCACCCTCGATTGTCGGGCCCGTTCTTGCCGGCCCGTGCATCGTAGGCCGCTCGGGCGGCAGCGATCCTGGGCTGGTTGTCTTCCGCCCAGCGGATTAGCGCCGTAAGCGGCGGCATGAGGGATGCGCCGAGCGGGGTGAGCCCGTAGCGCACGGCGGGCGGTGTGGAGGGCGTGACCTCGCGCCAGACGAGGCCATCGCGTTCCAGGCTGCGCAGCGTCTCGGTGAGCATGCGGCGGGAGATGTCGGGCACGGCGCGCGCCAGGGCGTTGAAGCGTTGCGGGCCTTTCGACAGGGTCACCAGAATCAGCGTGGACCACTTGTCGCCCAGGCGGTCGAGCACGTCGCGCACCGGACAACTGCGGTGGCCCGCGACCGGCGCGGTCTTGCCACCGGCGCTCTCCACCTCGGCTGGCAGGGCGTCGTCGTCGATCATATCGGTTCCCTCGGAGTAACCATGGGCGGCATACCATCCTTCTTGTTCTCTTATGAAGGTTACTATATAAAACCTGCTCCCGTAAATGAACCTGGAGGAGGATCATGAAGCTCTACTACAGTCCCGGCGCCTGTTCGCTCTCGCCCCACATCGTGCTGCGCGAAGGCGGCTTTGACTTCGCCCTCGAGCGTGTCGATCTCAAGACCGGCGTGACCGAAGCCGGCCGCGACTACAAGACCATCAATCCCCTGGGCTACGTCCCGGCTCTGGAACTCGACGACGGCGAGGTGCTCACCGAGGGCCCGGCCATCGTGCAGTACCTGGCCGACCGGGTGCCCGACAGGCGCTTGGCCCCGCCGGCCGGCACCCTGGCGCGCTACCGGCTGATGGAATGGCTCAATTTCATTTCCACGGAACTGCACAAGGGCTTCGGCGCGCTTTTCAACCCGGCGTTTGCGGACGCAGCGAAGACCATCGTCCGCGCGCAGCTCGAGCGGCGCATCGGTGAGGCGGAAAGGCGGCTGGGCAGTCGCAGCTATGCGCTGGGCGAGGACTTCACGGTGGCCGATGCCTACCTCTTCACCGTGCTCGGCTGGGCCAAATACGTGAACGTGGATCTTTCCCCCTGGCCGGGACTGGGTGCCTATCTCGGCCGCGTCGCGGCCCGCCCGGCGGTGCAGGCGGCACTCGCGGCCGAAGGCCTGATTCCAACCTCACAATAAGGAGAAGCGCACGTGACCATCCTGTTTACTCCGCTCACCCTCGGGCCCCTCACACTGCCCAATCGCATCGTCATGGCGCCCATGACCCGCTCCCGCGCCATTGGCAACGTGCCCAACGATTTGATGGCCAAGTATTACGCGCTGCGCGCCGAGGCGGGGCTGATCATCACCGAAGGCACTTCACCCTCGCCCAACGGTCTGGGCTATGCGCGCATCCCCGGCCTCTATTCCGAGGCACAGGTCGCCGGCTGGCGCAAGGTGACGGATGCCGTGCACGCGGCCGGCGGGCGCATCTTCGTGCAGCTCATGCACACCGGCCGGGTGGGGCATCCGGCCAATCTGCCGGCGGGCGCGCGCCTGCTGGCACCGTCTGCCCTGGCCGCGCCCGGCGAGATGTGGACGGACAGTGCAGGCATGCAGCCTCACCCGGTGCCGGAGGCAATGACCGAGGCCGACATCGAAGCCGCCATCGGCGAGTTTGCCAAGGCGTGCAGCAACGCCATCGCAGCGGGTTTCGACGGCGTGGAGCTGCACGGCGCGAACGGTTATCTCATCGATCAGTTCCTCAACACCGCCTCCAACCGGCGCACGGACCGCTGGGGCGGCTCCATCGAAAACCGCCTGCGCTTTGCCCTGGAAGTGGCCCGGGCGGCCGCTTCCGCCATCGGCGCCGAGCGGGTCGGCATGCGCATCTCGCCCTACAACACCTTTAACGGCATGGCGCCCGATGCGGACATGGACGCGCTCTACCTGCGGTTGGCCGAAGCCTTGAGCGACATGGGTCTTGCCTATCTGCACATCGTCGATCACAGCTCCATGGGCGCACCGGCGCCGAGCGACGAACTGAAAGCCAAGCTTCGCGCGGCCTTCAAGGGTCGCACCATCCTCTCCGGCGGCTATGACGCGGCGCGCGCCGAGGCCGATCTCGCTGCGGGCAAGGGCGATCTGGTCGCCTTCGGCCGGCCCTTCATCGCCAATCCGGACCTGGTGCACAAGCTCAGAACCGGCGCCGCGCTCACACCCGCCGACCCGGCCACTTTCTACACGCCGGACGCGAAGGGCTACACGGAATTCTGATGCGCCAGCCCACGCTGTTCATCCCCCACGGCGGCGGGCCCTGCTTCTTCATGGACTGGGACCCGCCCGACACCTGGGTTCGGCATCGCGAATTCCTGGAAATGCTGCCCACACTGTTGCCGGAACGGCCGCGGGCCCTGCTGGTGATTTCGGCCCACTGGGAGGCGCCGCGCTTCACCGTGCAGAAACAGGCCGCGCCGGCACTGCTGTTCGATTACTACGGCTTTCCGCCGCACACCTACCATCTCACCTGGCCCGCGCCCGGTGCGCCCGAACTCGCCGAACGGGTGGCAAGCCTGTTGACCCAGGGCGGCATGAGCTGCGGTTTCGATGCGACGCGCGGCTTCGATCACGGCGTCTTCGTGCCGCTCAAGGTCGCTTTCCCGGCCGCCGACATTCCCTGCGTGCAACTGTCGCTGCGCGCCGATCTCGACCCGGCCGCCCACCTGGCCGCAGGCCGGGCCCTGGTGCCCCTGCGCGAGGCGGGCGTGCTCATGCTCAATGCCTCCGCGCCGTGCTGGCCATGCCATCGGTGCGTTCGATGCGCACGACGGCGGCCTTGTCCACACCTAGCCGCAACTCGGCGGCACCGAACAGCCGATCCACCACGTAATAGGGGGAGCGGAAGCGGTAGTTCACGAACTGGCCATCGCCCTGCTGCCCGATCACGAATAGCGGCGGCAGCTCGCCCTTCGCGATGCCAGCAGGGAACTGGATATAGACCCGCTCGCCGTCGTCGAACGCGCGCAGTGGCTTCCACGGTGGGCTGTCACCGGAGATTGCATAGCGGAACTTGATCTTCTCCAATGACAAGCCCGAATCCACCGGCGCTGCCGCCTGAGCCTGCTGCGCCTGCTTCTGCAAGGCCAGCATGCGGTCCTTCGGGTAGTCCCACGATGCCGACGCCATCCACGCCTGTGGTGTCGAAGATAGTTCGAGCAGGTAGGTGCGGCGGTTGGTGGTGATGACGAGATTCGTCTTCAGCCCGACGCGCGTGGGCTTCACGAGGATGTTCACGCGCAGGCTGGCGCCCGTGCCGCTCGCGGTATCGCCCACGATCCAGCGCACCGTGTCGCCGGCTGAGACCGTCACCAGTTCTTCACCTTCCTGCAAGGTAATCACGGTGACGCGGCCAGGGCTGGTGTAGACCTGATATAGCGCGCCGTCCGCGTAGGGCCAGACCTGGATCGCGTTGATATAGCCCTCGCGGCTGGGCGGCACGCGCGCCTCCGCATTGGCGCGTGCCACGCGAGCCTTCTCGTCGGGCAATTCGGCGACTGGCTTGTCCTCTGGCGTACTCGCCAGCGGCTTCAACTGTTCCGGCAGCGGCAGTGGCTTTGGCACTTCGACTACCTCGATGGGCTTGGGCAACTCCGGCAGCGCGTGCGCCGCGATGGGTTCGTCCAGCGTGATGTCTGGTGGCGGCTTGCCGTGTGTGGCGCAACCACTGACGGTTGCCAGGGTGGCGCTCAGGGTCAACGGCAAAGCGTAAATGCGGATTTTGGGTTTCATGGTTTCTTTGCTCCTTCGGTCGCGTCGAGTTCACGGCTCCAGGAAATGCCGTTCACGTAAATTCCTAGGGGGTTCTTGCGCAGCCTCTCTTCGGTGCGCGGCGGTTGCAGCACGATGGACAGCACGGCGGTCCAGCGTTCGGTGCCCGAGGGCGAACCGTTCACATAGCTGCGCTCGATCCAGCGCACCTGGAACGATGAGTCGCTGGCGCGTACCACGCTGGTGATCTCCACGGACGTCGAGGTCTGGCCGATGCGCGCGAATGGATCGTTGGTGCGCGCGTAGTCGTTCAACATTGCCGCGCCCATGTCGGTGGCGTAGTCGTAGGCTTCGAGCCAGTTCTGCCGCACGACGATGGGGTCGATCGACAGCGAGCGCACGTCGGTAAGAAAACGCGCCAGGTGGTAGGCGATCTGCGCATCGTTGGGCTTGTATGGCGTGGCCGCTTCACCGACTGCGCGCACCTGACCACCGGTGGCCACCTCGACCACATAAGGCGTGACGATGGACTGCGCCGAACGCCACACCAGGCCACCCGCCATCAACAAGGCGAGCGACAGGCAGCCGAAGGCCATCAGCCGCCAGTTCTTCGCCTGCACGCGCGCACTGCCGATGCGCTGGTCCCAGACCTGCGCGGCCGCCTGGTACGGGGTGACGGGTTCCGGTGTGTCCGCGTAGCGCACCTGGGGTCGTTTGAATCGCATGAACTGATCTCCGGTATTCAATCTTTAGTGGTTCGAATCGTCGCGCAGGCTCGGGCTGGCACCGCCACCGCCGTGATCGCCCGAACGCAGGGTGTGAGCCGCCGTCGTGGCGGCATGGCTCACCTGCTGTTTGCGGCGCATTTGTTTGGCCCAGGCGGGTTCCGCCGCAGGGGGCCTGGCTTCGGCTGCATCGGCTGATTCGGTGGAACTGGCTGCCGCCGCAGGCGCAGCAGCGTCAGCGACGAAGTTCGCGACGCGATCCTTGACCGCCTTGGCACCGGCTGCGACGCGCTGGCCGACAGCACCGGCGCCGCTTTTGGCCACATTGGCAAGGCCTGCACCGGCGGCACGAACCCCAGCGCCACCCGATGCCGCGGCACTAGCCCGGTAGGCGGTTTTCGCGCTGCTTGCCATAGCGCTGCTTGCACGCCCGGCCGACGCTGCTCCGCCTATGGCCGCGCGTGCGGAACCCGGCGCCATGCGCGCACCCGCCGCCACTGCTGCACCGCCGGTGGCGACAGCTGCGCCTCCAGCCACCGCCAAACCGGCCGCACCCAGCGCCGTGCCGGCCGCCGCACCCGCACCGAGTTGCGGTGCGCCGGACACCAGCCCGGTGGCAATCCCCGGCCCGAAGATCCCCAGTCCCAGCATCGCCAGCGAGGCGAGCATGATGGTCAACGCCAGGTCGATGGAGGGCTCAGTGTTGGGAGGGGTCTGGAACTGTGCAAACAGTCCCGTGCCGATGCCGACGATCACCGCCAGCACCAGCACCTTGATGCCCGATGACACCACGTTGCCCAGCACCCGCTCGGCCAGGAACGCGGTCTTGTTCCACAACGCAAACGGCACCAGCACGAAGCCCGCGAGCGTGGTCAGCTTGAATTCAATCAGCGTGACGAAGAGCTGCACGGCGAGCACGAAGAAGCTGACGATCACCACCAGCCAGGCGAGAAACAGCACGGCGATGACATCGAGGTTCGCGAAGACCTCGGGGAAGCCGGTCAGGTCGCTGATCTGCGCCATGATCGGCTGTGCCGCATCGACGCCGACCTTGGCCAGATGGCCCGGCTGCAGGAACTGCGCCTGCGTCAGCGTGGAACCCGACGCCACCAGCCCGAGTCCGGCAAACGAATTGAACAGGATGCCGGCCAGGGTGTTGAAGTTGCCGATGATGAACGCGAACGCGCCGACGTAGAGCGTCTTCTTGATCAGCCTCCCAATCACGTCCTCGCCGCCCATGGCCCAGAACAGCCCGGCTAGCGTCATGTCGATCACCACCAGCGTCGCGGTGAGAAACGCCACCTCGCCATGCAGCAGGCCGAAACCCGAGTCGATGTAGTGCGAGAAGACATCGAGGAAGTGGTCGATGACCGACAGATCATTCATGGCTCAGTCTTTCGGTGCAGAAGCGGGTGCAGCCGGTGGCGCCGCCATGTACGGCGTGCCGCTGCCCATGAAGCGCCGCCGCGTGGCCTCACTCGCCCTGTTGCACAGGGCATCACCCACCTTGGTGTGGTCGGCCTTGCAGTGCGCGCGGACTTCCTTCAGGCGATCAGGATTCGCCATCAGCGATTCGACGGACTCGGCGGGTTCCGGGTTGCCGCACGCGGCCAGCAGGACGGTGCAGGCGGCGGCGATGAGAAGGGTTTTCAGGGTCACGTTTTCTCAATTGCCGTAGTAGTTGACGCTGTACGGCGTATAGGGCGTGCCGCCGCCCTGGAAGCGCTTGCGCACCTCATTGGCGCGCTCCTGGACCAACACCTGCCGAGCCTGTTCCAGCGCGGCGGCCCGGCTCTGGGTGATCTGGAGTTGCTGCGCCTGGATCGCCTGCCGGGCCTGCAAAGCCAGCAACTGGTTCGTCGCCTGGGTAGCCTGCAAGGCGCCGACCGCCGACTGGCTGCGGTTCACCAGGTCAGTCAGGGTCTGCTCGTCCACCGCAAAATTCTGCACCGCCTGCGCCTGCACCTGGGTTGCCGTGCGCAATGCGTCGAGTGATTTCATCCAGCGCTGCTGCGCATCCAGTGCCATCTGGCTGCCGGTCGTGGATGCGGTGTAGGAAGCCGGGTAGAGCTGGGCGAACTGGGTCTGCAATTGCGTGACATTGAACGCCAGCCCCTGGCCCTGCTGGATCAACTGGTTAGTCGCGGACAGCGCAGATTGCAGTTGATTGAGCGCGCTGAAGGGGAGACTGGTCAGGTTCTTAGCCTGGTTGGTCAGCATCTGCGCTTCGTTCTGCAGTTGCTGGATCTGGTTGTTGATCTGCTGCAGGGCGCGGGCAGCTGTCAGGATGTTCTGAATCAAGTTGGCCGGATCGATGACCACCACCGTCGCCTGTACCGAGGGCATCACGGTCATGAGTACGGCGGCGGCGATGGCAAGAAGGGTTTTCTTCATGGCTGCTTCTCCTGGGGAGTGAAGGGGAACGACGGGATCAGATCGGCGGCCCAGTCGAGGCCACGATGGCGCAGCCAGACGGCTGCGAAATCCGCGGGCGGCACCGACGCGGAAATGGCGTCGATGGCGCGCTGGTCTTCGGGCTTGGCCGCGCCAGCGAACGCCAGCGTCACCGGCCCGAGTCCGAGGTCGAAGACGCGGTTGCCGAGCCGTGACTGGTAGTAGTAGTCGCGCTTGGGCTGGGCGGTCGCCACGATCTCGATCTGTCGCGCATTGAGGCCGAAGCTCTCGTAGATGACGCGAATCTGCGGCTCGGTCGCCTGCGGGTTGGGCAGGAAGATACGGCTCACGCAGCTCTCGACGATGGCCGGCGCAATGCTGGAATCCTTGATGTCCGCCAGAGATTGTGTGGCGAAGATCACCGACACGTTCTTCTTGCGCAGCGTCTTCAACCACTGCCGGATGCGCGCGGCGAACACCGGGTCGTCGAGGAACAGCCAGGCTTCATCAAGGATCAGCAGTGTCGGGGCACCGTCGAGTCGTTCCTCGAAGCGTGCGAACAGGTAGCGCAGTACCGCCAGCGCTGCCGCTTTGCTGTGCATCAGTTCTTCCATCTCGAACGCCTGCACGTCGGCGCAACCGAGCCGGTCATGGTCGGCATCGAGCAGCTTGCCGTGAGCGCCGTCCAGCACATAGGGTTGCAGCGCCTGGCGCAGTGCGTTCGATTGCAGCAGTACCGACAAGCCGGTCAGGGTGCGCTGACCGAGCGGCGCGCTGGCGAGACTGTTCAGCGCCGACCACACAGATTCCTTCTCGGCCGGCCCGACAACCACACCTTCGTGAATCAAAAGACCTTGGACCCAATCCGCCGCCCAGGCGCGATAACCCTCCTGGTCGATACGGGCTAACGGCTGGAAGGCGATGGCGCCGTCCGCGCCCAGGTCGTAATGCTCGCCACCCAGCCCAAGCACGGTGGCGCGAATCGAGCGCCCCATGTCGAACGCGAAAATGCGCGAGCCGGCATAGCGACGGAACTGCAATGCCAAGGTGGCCAGCAACACCGACTTGCCCATGCCGATGGGACCGACCACCAGCGTGTTGCCCACGTCGCCGATGTGTGTGACCAGCCGGAACGGTGTCGCGCCATCGGTGCGCGTCACGATCAGTGGCGGGCCGTCGAGATGTGTATTGCGCTCTTGTCCGGCCCACACGGCGGAGACCGGCATCATGTGCGCGAGGTTCAGCGTCGAGACGATGGGCTGGCGCACGTTGGCGTAGGCGTGCCCCGGAATCGACGACAGCCAGGCATCGACCGCATTCAAGGTCTCGGGGATCGTCACGAAACCCCGGCCCTGGATGGTGCGCTCCACGGCACGTAGCTTCTCGTCGGTGGCAGTTGCATCGGCATCGATCACCGTCACGGTGGCCGTGACGTAGCCGAACGACACCTGGTCGCTGCCAAGTTCCTGCAAGGCGGCGTCGGCGTCCACTGCCTTGTTCGACGCATCGGAGTCGACCAGCGGGCTTTCCTGCTGGAAGACCGTCTCGCGCAGCAGCGCAACGATATTCTTGCGCTTGGCGAACCACTGGCGGCGCAAGCGGCTGAGTTCCTTCTCGGCCTCGGCCTTGTCGAGGCACAGAAAGCGCGTGCTCCAGCGGTAGGCAAAGCCCAGGCGGTTGAGGTCGTCAAGCAAACCCGGCCAGGTCGAAGTCGGGAAGCCGCGTACTGACACCACCCGCAGATGCTGGCTCCCGAGCATCGGCGCAAGGCCACCCGTCAATGGCTCATCAGCCAGTAGCGCATCGAGGTGCATGGGAATTTCGGGCACGG